>JBKQLO010000017.1:0-13443 GCA_052147055.1 Terriglobales bacterium | reverse complement strand
AGGCGCCGGAACCGTCATTGCCGGAGACTCGCACCGGCAGAACGGCCTTGGTTCGGTTGTTGCGGCGTCTATTGTCCACTTTCAACTCCCTGCTGCACGGTTGCCCGTAGGCTAGCTGGAGCTATTGTCCCCTACTCCTAGATCAAGGCCAATAGCCCGAACAGGCGGGAATACCCCTCATAAGTGTTATAGATGCAACAATTTGCATGGGTAATTGGAGCGAGAACCAGGGTCCAGTGCGGCTCCGGGGATTACAATTGCATCTATATAGAAGTACGGCAGATCGAGTAATGTGACCCGCGCAACTCGGCCCCCAGAGGCGGGTTCATAGGGGTAGTGGCAGGTAAGGCGAGCGTCAATGGAGTCGGTTGCGCTTTCGTTTTGAGCGCTGGCGTGGCCGACTCCGGGAAAGATTGCGAACTGCCCGCGGTCTTTCAAAAAGGGGGATCGGCCATGAAATCGCGCTGGCTTTTATCGCTAACCGGCATACTCGTCGTTTTACTGGCAGCAACTGCGTGGGCGCAAGATCCTTCCGCTGCTCCCGCGGATCCTCAGGCTGTATATCCTCAGGCCGCTGGTCCTCAAACTGAAGATGCTCAAGCTCCAGATCCTCCCGGCCGCGTAGCACGTTTGCAGTACATGACGGGACAGGTCTCCGTTCAGCCGCAGGGCATCGCGGACTGGGTGGAGGGTTCTGCGAACCGCCCGCTGACCAATGCGGACAACGTCTGGGCGGACAAGAATTCGCGCGCAGAGCTGGACATGGGTACCGGCCTGATGCGAATCGACTCCGAGACCAGCCTCACACTGACCAATGTTGACAACAATGCAGTGCAAGTGTCGCTGCACCAAGGCGTGCTGAACGTGCATGTGCGTCATCTATACAACGGCGAGGTGTGGGAAGTTGACACGCCCAACCTCGCGTTTACGCTTAGGAAGCCAGGAGACTATCGCTTCGACGTCGATCCTAATGGGGATGCGACCATGGTCACAGTAAGGAAAGGCGAGGGTGAAGCCACCGGCCAGGGTCCGGCAGTGCGGGTTCATGACGGTGAGTGGGCACGATTCACCAGCGGAAATTCCCTGACGCACCAGATCAATGATGCTCCCCCGCCGGACAGCTTTGATGAATGGTGCAGCGCGCGAGACCTGCGCGAAGATAACTCCGTTTCTGCCCGTTACGTGGCTCCGGGAGTGGTTGGCTCCGAAGATCTCGACAATTACGGAACTTGGAAAGACTATCCAGATTACGGCGAAGTGTGGACACCCACGGGGGTAGGTCCGGACTGGGCGCCGTACAGCTACGGTCAGTGGACTTGGGTGAGCCCGTGGGGCTGGACCTGGGTGGATGCTGCCCCGTGGGGCTTCGCGCCCTTTCACTATGGCCGCTGGGCGTATGTCGGCGGAGGCTGGGGATGGGTACCTGGGCCCTATTGGGCGCAACCGTGGTATGCGCCGGCGCTGGTGGGATGGTTTGGCGGGCCGGGGTGGGGCTTCGGTTTCGGCTTCGGGTGGGGTTTTGGACCGCGGTTCGGCTGGTGTCCGCTGGGTTTCAGGGAGCCGTTCCACCCATTGTATGGAGTTAGTCGCGGTTACTTCCGCAACGTCAACCTCAGCAACGCGCGGATCGGGAACTTCAACCGGGCGAGCAAGAACTTCTTTTCGGGCAAGGCAGGCGGGGAAGCGAACCACTTCGCCAACGCGAACAAGCCGGGCGGATTGACCGCCGCGTCGCAGAATACACTCCAGCACGGGTTGTCGGTGCATGGAAATTCCGTTCACGTCAGCCCCAACGATTTAAAGGGAGCTCAGTTCTTAAGCCGGGTGAATGTGAGTCCTACGCGGGAAAGCATGCTGGGCGCGAAAGCCAGTCCGGGTGCGCGGCCTGCTTCGAGTGCATTTTCGCGGCCGACCGTCAGCCACATGACTCCACCTGCCGTGTCGTCAAGGTCCGCAGCGAGCCACATGGCTGCGGCGCGCGGCGGAGAAGCTTCCAGCGGGCAAAATAGCGGATCGGCGCTGCCACGTGGCGCACAGAATGCTTCGGCGCGTGCTCCGGAGACACGCGCCGGGTCCATGCCTGCGCCAGCCGGACGGAACGTTCCACGGCCTCCACAGAGCGTGGGCAGTTCAGGCCACGGATCGGCTGGGGAACGTCCGATGAATAACGCTGCGTCGGCTCAATCGCGAACCGAACCGTCGCAAATGGCCATGAATCGCAGCATACCTCGCCCGCCGCAAGGCAACATGAGATCGTATGAAGGATCATCGTCCACGAGGAGCGGGAGCCTAACCGGATCGGCATCACCGAGTTCGCGCTCCGTGCCTCGTCCTTCGGGGCGAGTGCTGCCGGCGCCGCGTAGCTACTCCGGGCCGGAGAGCCGCGGAGGGTATTCAAGCCGGTCGTACGGTAGTCCGTATGGTGGTTCTTACGGCAGCCGTGGCGGCTACAGCAGTCGATCATATGGCGGCCCGTCCTACGGCGGCCGTGGCGGCTATACGGCTCCCTCGCGAAGCTACGGCAGTTCGGGCGGTTACCATGGCAGCTCAGGCGGTAGCTACCATGGCAGCTCGTCGGGATCACATGGTGGTTCGGGCGGCCACAGTTCGGGTGGAGGGCATCGCTAAGCCGGGTTGATTCATCTGCACCACGCCGCCTGATTCAGGCGGCGTTTTTTCGTGCACAGGCTTTCATGTACCAAGACAGTCGAGGGGTTTGTGTGGTTTGGGCGGCGAGACCAGCGCAGTACGGGTTATCATGGCTCGATGATTAATGGGAAGCGCATCGCCGTAGTGTTGCCCGCTTATAACGCGGAGAAGACACTGCGCGCAACCGTGGGTGAACTGCCCGACCTGGTGGACTCTTGCATTCTGGTGGACGATCACAGCTCGGATCACACCATCGACGTGGCCAAGGAATTGGGGCTGCAATGTTTCGTGCACGACCAGAATTACGGTTACGGGCGCAACCAGCAAACCTGCTACCGGGAGGCACTGGCTTCAGGAGCGGACGTCGTGATCATGGTGCATCCCGACTACCAGTACACGCCGCTGCTGGTGACGGCCATGGCCAGTATGGTGGCGTATGGGGTGTACGACGTGGTGCTCGGATCGCGCATTATCGGTGGCACGGCGCTGCGTGGCGGCATGCCGATGTGGAAGTACGTGGCCAATCGCTTTCTGACCGCCTTCGAGAATTTCTTCTTGCGGGTCAAGTTGTCCGAATACCACACCGGATACCGTGCCTTCAGCCGGGAGGTTCTCACCCGGCTGCCGCTGCTGGAAAACTCCGACGACTTTGTGTTCGACAACCAGATGCTGGCGCAGTGCGTACATTTCGGCTTCCGCATCGGAGAGGTGTCGTGTCCGACCAAATATTTCGAGGAGGCTTCGTCGATTAACTTCAGCCGGAGTGTGAAGTACGGACTTGGAGTTTTGGCCACCACCCTGCAATTTGCCCTGCAGAAGACGGGAGTGATGCATTCCCGTATTTTCAGCGCTAAGGGGCGGCGGCTGGATCCAGGGCAGGCTGCGTACTATGCGCGGGGAGCCGCGGCTGACTCGAAGGGGTGATCTTTTGCCGAGCACGCGTAGCATCTAAACACCATGGCGACCACCGCCATCCCGCCGACCCATCGCCCCCCCAAGCTAGTTCTGGGAGAGATTCTCAGTTTTGCCTATGACACTTTCTGCAGCAACAAAGTGCGTTTTGCGCTGACCGCGCTGGGCATGGTTATTGGCACTGCTTCGCTGATTCTGGTGGTCACCATCGGGATGACGGGCAAGCAATACGTCCTGAACCAGATCCAATCGATCGGCGCCAACCTGATCGATGCCGAATATCAGGGGGGAGCGCAGCGCAACGTAACCCCCGATCTGCTGACGATTGATGACATGTACGCGGTGTTGCAGCAGGTGCCAGGGATCGTGGCTGCTTCGCCGGTGGTTCCGTTGGATGACCGCATTCCCATCGGCGGAGGGAAGGAGCGCGATCTGCGCACCCTGGGGGTGTTCCCGGAGTACACGGCGGTGCGTAATCTGGTGGTGCTTTCGGGAAGGTTCTTCGATGCGCAAGACGAACAGGCGCGCAACAAAGTCGGCGTGATGCAACGGAAGATTGCCGAGGAGATCTATGGATCCGTGGGAGATGCAATCGGCAAGACGGTGAAGGTGAATGGTCTCCCCTTCACCATCATTGGCACGTTCCGGGAGCGGGTGAACACCTTCGGGCAATCGGAGGTGACCGACAACACCATGCTGATTCCCTACACCGTGGCCCGCTTCTTTACCGACACTGCGGACGTGCGGCAGCTCTATTTTTCAGCCGCCGACCCTTCGATGGTGATTCCAGTTACTCAGCAGGTCCTGAAAGTCATTCAGTCGCGGCATCGTCCTGAATCGGTGTACACAGTGCAGAATCTCACCGAACTGGTGGCGGTGGCCGACCGGACTGCCAATGCGCTAACCATGGTTTTGCTGCTGATTGCGACCATTACCCTGCTGGTGAGTGGGATTGGGATCATGAATATCATGCTGGCGACGGTCAGTTCGCGGATTCGCGAGATCGGCATCCGGAAAGCCATCGGCGCAACCAATCGTTCGATTCGCTATCAGTTCTTGTCGGAAGCGATTCTGATCTCGTTGATCGGCGGACTTGCAGGAGTGGTGATTGGCCTGGCGTTGCCGTTCTCGGTGCGGTTTCTCACCGAGTATCGCATTCCGATTTCGGGGATTTCGGCGATTGTGGCGATCTTAGTTTCGTCGCTGGTGGGGATTCTGTTCGGGACGGTGCCGGCATCGCGCGCGGCCAAGCTGGATCCGGTGGAGAGTTTGAGGTATGAGTAAGCTATCAGCCATCAGCTCTCAGCTTTCAAGACCGCGATCTGGGCCTACGCGCGCGCGAAGAACCAATGGGGAGGTCGCTTGAACTGAGAGCTGATAGCAGACGGCTGACAGCTTCAAAAAAGAAGGCCGGGCTGGTTCGCCCGGCTCGTCTACTGCATCACCTTCAGGGAGCGACTTGGTTCCGAAGTCCCTGTAGATTCTTTGTGGTCGTGCTTACATCACCATCGCCAAATTCTCCAGTTCATGCTGCAACACCGGGATGGAGCAGCCCGACATCTCCACCCTGCCGGCGGCATCGAAGGCCGCCTGCGGAGAGACACCGTAACCCCTGCCCATCAGGAACACCTGGAGCAGTTCCGCGGCTTCCCGGGAATCGATCAGGCCGCCTTGCAACAGGTCGCTGCGCAAGGCGTTTAGTTCCATCACCGTGAATCGTTCTCTCATCGCCATCACCTCCGACTCGACCCCCTTTACAGCATTTAGACGCCGCAGATGCCATGGAAGTTACTTGCAATTTAGTTGCCGGATTACCTGTATCTCCGCCACCGGCAAGACCGTATGCTTCCACTTCTACTAAACCCATGGCGTTGCAGCAAGTTGCGCCTGAAGAGACGTACTCCTTGGGTCTGCAACGGACTCTAGCGGGAGGGGGGTACTGCGCAGGAACCTGACATACTGTGTCGCTCTGGAACCGGAATGGGAGAGATCGGCCCGTTAAGTGGATCAAATTGCGCCGCGGTGAGACGAGTCTGCTCAGGAGGGGTCGATTGCCGCTTCGTCGATTAACAAAATGGGAATGTTGTCCCGGATGGGATAGACCCGTCGGCAGGCGCCACATTTCAAGCTTTCACCGTTACCTCTTAAGGCGAGAGGCTGCTTACAGGCTGGGCAGACCAGGATGTCCAGCAGGTCTTTAGGGATCATGGGTTCTATTCTATACAACGCTGCGAGTTAACGACGCGGGACACGCGTCCTCAATCGGCGACTCGGTGCGATTGACTTTCACAGCGCCGGGCGAGTAAATTCCCACGAACGTAGTTTTCGTTCTTTCCCAACACACTTTGGTTCGTGCACCCTCATCAGCCGTGATGGCGATGAGGAGGGAAGCGGGTGAG
Organism: Terriglobales bacterium; assembly: GCA_052147055.1. Classification (GTDB taxonomy): domain Bacteria; phylum Acidobacteriota; class Terriglobia; order Terriglobales; family Acidobacteriaceae; genus JABCZH01. The sequence continues at coordinate 7,483 of JBKQLO010000017.1, read as the reverse complement.
AATCCCGCGCTGCCGCGCAACTGTAAGCGAGGAAATTGCAGCCAGTCACTGGGGAAATCCCTGGGAAGGCTGGTTGTGATCGCCGGATGGAAGTGTCTGGCGGGCGAAGGCCCGTCACACAATTCTGTCCTGACTCGCTAAGCCAGGAGATCGGCGCGAACCGCCAACACCAACCCCTTTCGCGTGATAAAGGAGGAGTGCATGCGGTTCCATCGGATTGTTGTCAGCGTTCTCGTCTCCGTTCTTGTGCCTGTGGCGGCTGCTTCTGCTGCAGAAATCAAAGTAAAAGTTGTTGACCCGCAATCGGCCATCGTTGCCGGTGCGCAAGTTGCGCTATTTGCCGCAGGAAATACGACTCCGGTGGCAGTGCAGGACTCGTCCCCTGAGGGCACCGTGGTATTTCGCAATGCGGGTTCGGGCCCTTACCATCTGCGAGTGTTGGCGCCCGGATTCGCTCCACAAACCGTCAACGCTTCTTCCAGCGGGGAGATCACGGTAAGTCTCTCACTGGCCACGGCCGCCGAAACGGTGGTGGTGACGGCAACTCGTAGTCCGGTTCCGAGTGAGGACGGCGGCGCTAATGTGGCGACCTTGAGCAGCCAGCAACTGCAAGTCATGCAGCCGGTCGCCGCCAATGATGCCCTGCGCTTTCTGCCGGGTGCCGTGGTGAACACCGCCGGGCAACGGGGAGGACTGGGCTCGCTTTTCGTGCGGGGGGGCGATTCCACCTACAACAAAGTGATTGTGGACGGAGTGAGCATCGACCAACCTGGTGGGACTTTTGATTTTGGAACTCTTCCACTTACCGAAGCCGATCGGGTGGAGTTCCTGCGGGGCGCGCAGAGCACGCTCTACGGCTCCGACGCGATGACCAGCGTAGTGCAAGTGTGGACGCGCACAGGCAATACTCCGGTTCCGGAACTGCGTTTTGGCGCCGATGCCGGCAACTACGGAACCGAGAACGGCTACGCCTCGCTTTCGGGTGCCAATGGCCGCTTCGATTACGACATTTTCGGGAATCAGTTCAACACCGCCGGCTCGGGCCCGAACGATGATTATTCCAATTCTCTGGTGGGCATTGACGCAGGCGCGAAACTGAATGATTGGGCGGCTTTGCGTTTGCGGCTGCGGCATGACAACAGCGTCAGCGGGGTTCAAGGGGAGTGGAATTTCAACGGCCAACCGCTGCTGTCTCCCGATCTCGACCAGCGGGCGCGGCAAAACAATCTGCTTGCCAGCCTTGCGCTAACCATCACAGGGCCGTCGCGATGGACGCATCGCCTTACCGGTTACGAGTGGACGCTGGGAAGGGCCAACACCGATTTTGTCACCAGCCCGAATCGCATCACGCCATTCGGCGAGGTGGACTTTCCCTTTGCCGAGTCTGCCCGCTTCAATCGGGCCGGGTTCGATTACCAGGGCGACTACGTGGAGCGCAGTTGGGCCCACACTACGTTTGGGTATGAATTCGAAGACGAAAACGGCACGGTGAACTTTGCCATCCCTGCTCCGCCAACGATAGCTCACGGATTGCGTCTGAACGACGCACTCTACGGGCAACAGGCGCTTACGCTGGGCCGGCTGAGCGTGGTGGCGGGCGCTCGCTTCGTTCACAATACGACGTTTGGCAACGCCGGAGTTCCGCGCATCGCCCTGGGACTGCAAGTCCTGCGAGGCGGCCAGAGGTTCTCTGGTACGCGCCTGAAGTTCTCCTATGCGACCGGAATCAAGGAACCACTATTTGAAGAATCCTTCGGCATGGGTCCCTTTCAAATCCCCAATCCCAATCTGAAAGCCGAGAGAAACCGGGCGTTTGAAACCGGGTTTCAACAGAACTTTTTCGCCAGCAAGGTGGTGCTGAATGCTACCTACTTTAACAATCTGTTTCACGACCAGATCGAATTCATCACCCTGAATCCGACGACATTTCTCGGACAGTACATCAATCTGCAGGAGTCACTCGCCCATGGTGCCGAGGTGGAGTTGCAATCGAGGCTCAGTTCAAAGCTGTCGTGGAACACGTCTTACACGTACACCTCCACGCAGATTCTGGAAGCGCCGCCTGGCACGGCCCCACCCTTTGCCACTGGCGATCCTCTGCTGCGGCGTCCGCGGCACTCGGCTGCCAGCCTGCTGTCTTATCTCGGGAAACGCTGGGGCGCGAATCTGGGAGGAAGCTTGGTCGGCCGGCGCCCGGACTCGGATTTCTTCGGGTACAACATCGATCATGCGCCCGGCTACATGTTGGTGAATGCCGGCGGTTGGTATGCCATTAACTCCCGCATGACCGCATACGTGAACGTTGAGAACGTGCTCGATAAGCAGTACAACGAGGTCGTGGGATATCCCGCGCTGAGAGCGAATTTCCGCGCGGGAATGCGCTTTCGGATCGGAGGGGAGTAAGGGGTTTCTAGTTCTTGGCTCGCGCTCGGCCACGAAATGCCGCGGTCGCCGGCTGGTTCGCGTCTTCCAGTCTCGACGCGGTGGAATGCTCCACACGGCCACGGTGATTGTCGGGAGCGACCCCGCAAGCCAGGGGCATGGGAGCGAGAGACTGGGATCCTTCGTACTTGCCGCGGGCGAGCAGGAGCTTTTCCAGGTCCTGGCCTTCGAGCGGCTGCTGGCGTCCCAGCAGGTGGGTGACCAGGGCGATCTGGGCAAAGTGCTCTACGGTCTCCATCTTCATGTAAGCGTTGTGGACAGTGTCGGCATAGGCAACTACGCCGTGATTGGACATGAGGATGGCGTCGTATTGGGGAATTAACGGCTCCAGCGTCTCGCTCAGCTCTGGAGTGCCTGGAGTTCCGTAGCGAGCCAGGGGAATGGAGCCGAGGCCGATTACGACTTCGCATACCAAGGGCTTATTGAGCGCGATTCCTGCCGCGGCGAATCCCGTGGCCGTAGGGGGATGAGCATGCACGATGCCGTGGATATCCGGGCGCAGCTTGTAGATCAGCAAGTGCATGGCGATTTCGCTTGAAACATTGTGACGGCCGGCCAACAAGTGGCCTTCGTAGTCGACGATCACCATGTCGGCAGGGCGCAGGAAACCCTTGCTCATAGACGTGGGCGTAGCCAGAATGCGCTTGTCATCCAGGCGGACGGAAAGGTTTCCGTCCATGGCCGCCACGTAGCCGCGGTCGTAGAGCATCTTGCCGAACAGGGCTATCTCGCGTCGCTGCTGACGTTCGCTAGGCATATTTTGAGAGCAACCGAGGGGGCGGCTCGCGTATGGTACCGCAGTCGCTTGGGCGAAGACAATGCGTTTGTTTGCCGGGGGCTGATTCTATAATTACCTAGCGTGCTGGTCGCCGAATTCAATTACACCCTTCCTGCCGAACTGATTGCCCAGGAGTCACTTCCTGATAGGGCGGCGTCCCGGTTGCTACGCCTGGAGCGCGCTTCTGGAACGCTCCTGGGCGACGGGTTCCGCGATTTTCCGGAACTGCTGCGGCCGTACGATCTGGTCGTTTTCAATAACACCAAGGTGTTTCCAGCGCGACTTTATGGGCACCGAAGCGGCGAAAAAGCGCATCCGGTGAGCGCGCAGAACTCCGCGGCGAAGGACTTCCTGAAGGGCCGGGTAGAAGTTCTGTTGACGCGGCAAGTTTCGTCGCAGCCGAACGAGTGGGAATGTCTGGTGCGGCCGGGACGAAAGATCGGTGTGGGGGAAAGGTTGTTCTTCGGCGAGAGTGACGAATTGCAGGCGGAGGTTATCGGGCGAGACAGCTTCGGGGAGCGGCGGATACGCTTTGATCTCGGGGTTGATTTTTGGAAAGTGCTCGACCGGGTGGGACACGTGCCGCTGCCGCCCTACATCGGCCGGGCGGATCGACTGGGCGATCGGGAACGCTACCAGACCGTCTATGCCCGGGAACGAGGATCGGTTGCCGCGCCCACGGCGGGGCTTCACTTCGCGCCGGAAGTGCTGGCGCGGATACGGGAGCGTGGAATCGAAACTGCGGAGATCACCCTGCACGTTGGCTTGGGAACCTTTCAGCCGGTGCGGGTGGATCGGGTGGAAGATCACCGATTGCACCGCGAGTCTTATGGGATCTCCAGCGAGGCGGCGGAGAAGATCAACCGCGCCCTGCATGCAGGCCGGAGAATTGTGGCCGTAGGGACGACGACGGTACGGACGCTCGAGTACTCGGCCGGCCGGTCAGCTACGGGCAAGGTCGAAGCCGGCAGCGGCGAGGCTGACATTTTCATTTATCCCGGATACAAGTTTCGAGTGGTGGGGGCTCTGTTGACCAATTTCCATCTGCCACAGTCCACATTGCTTATGCTGGTCTGCGCGTTTGGCGGGAAAGATCTGGTGCTGGATGCATACAAACATGCGGTCGCAGAAAAATACCGCTTCTACTCCTATGGGGATTGCATGTTTGTGGAGTGACCGCCAGCCGTTCTTTTCCGCCGACAAAGGGCGATATACTGGAGCGTCGCGGGGGAAGACATGGGTACACAAGCACTGGCGAAGCAGGTTCCGATCGAGGATTTTGTCGCTGGATTGCGTAAGTTCTCCGAGCCGGCGTTCTCCGGCACGGGGCAGATCCTCCATTTCCTCGAACAGACTCCGGTCGTTCCGGATACGTTGGAGCGTTATCTGACCTGGGACCGCCAGCACTACACCCGGAACTTGATTGACAAAACGCCGCTCTACGAGTTGATGACGATCTGCTGGGAGATTGGGCAGGTGAGTTCCGTACACAATCATCGCGACCAGAACTGCTGGATGAGCGTGCCCATCGGCAGATTGCGGGTGGAAAACTACCGGGTGATTGTGCAGGATTTAGACAAGGGCAATTGCCGCCTGGAGGCAGCAGACACGGTTGAGATGAATGCCGCTCATCCCTGTGCGGTTGATCCGCAGGAGCCGGTGCATCGCGTGCTCAATCCCCGCGAGTTCAACCAGCGGGCGGTGAGCCTGCATGTGTATTCGCGGCCTTTTGATAGCTGCGTTGTCTATTCACCGGAACAGGGCACCTGCGGGGAGATCAAGCTCTATTACAACACTGAGTACGGAAAGAAGGAGTAGCTGGCAGCTATCAGCCTTCAGCTTGGAGCTTTTGCTCGCCGCTATGTGAGCATATCCGGCTGCTAAACTAGCCCTCGTGCTTCCCCGAAGCAAAGCCGCAACCGAGATCCCCGAGTCAGTTAATCCGTCGCCTTCCGTCCCCAAGGGCCCAGCCGATCCCAATCGCATTTTCCTGATTGATGCCATGTCGTTCATCTTCCGCGCTTATCACGCCATGGCGCGGCAGCGCGGGATGTCCACGAAATCCGGAGTGCCCACGGCCGCGGTTTATGTTTTCGTGAACATGCTGCGCAAATTGCGGGATGACTTCTCGCCACAATATCTGGCGGCAGTGTTTGACGTGGCCGCGCCTACGTTCCGCGACCAGCAGGCCGAAGCCTTTACCACGGTGCGGAAGTTCGATCTCAAGAGCCAGACGTTCCAAGAAGTCGCGTATCACGGTTACAAGGCCAACCGCGCCGAAATGCCCGGCGATCTGGCGCAGCAGATACCGTACATACGCCGGGCGCTTGAGGCCTACGGCATTCCGATTCTGGAGATGCCGGGCTACGAAGCGGACGATGTGATTGGCACGCTGGCGCGCAAGGCAGCGGAAAAGTCACATCCGGTGTATGTGGTCTCCAGCGATAAGGACATGCTGCAACTGGTGAACGACCGGGTGCAGGTTTTGAATCCACCCAAAGATAATCTGATCTGCGACGCCAAGAAGGTTGAGGAGATTCTCGGTGTACCGCCGGAGCGAGTGGTGGATGTGATGGCCTTGCGCGGCGATTCCATCGACAACATCCCGGGGGCTCCGGGAATCGGCGACAAAGGTTCGGTGGATCTGATTCAGCGCTTCGGGACAGTGGAGCAGGCGCTGGATCGGGCGGCAGAAGTCGAGAAAAAGACTTATCGCGAGTCGCTGCAAAACAATCGCGAAAACATTTTGCTAAGCAAACAACTGGTGACCATCGATCGCAACGTTCCGGTTGAATTGGACGAGAACGCGATGAAGATGGGAGAGCCGGACAGAGAGGCACTGCGCGAGCTGTTCACCGAGCTGGAATTTACGTCGCTGTTGAAGGAGTTGCTGCCGGTGGCCGAGGCCGGCGAGGCGCATTACAGCGATGCGAAATCGGCGGCCGATGTGGAAGCTGTGCTGCGAGCTTTGCCTGCGGGGTGCGCGCTGGCAGTCGCAATCGAAGCAAAAGCGCAGGTTGCAGACGAAGAGGAGGAGCGAGAGGAATCGGAAACCGGGATGCTGCCATTGTCCGCTGAGGTGACGCCACTGGCCCGAGCTCGCAGCATGGCTATTTCGTCCGTGCCGGGAGCGGCGGTGACGGTTTCAACTGAGGCTGTGGAGGCGACGTCGAAGCTCAATGCGGCATTGGCGGACGCAGGTGTGCCAAAAGCCATTCATGACTGGAAGTCGGCCGCTCCCGCGGTTGCGGCGATGGGGGTTGACTTACGCGGCGTGCAGCATGATCCCATGCTGTATTCCTATTTGCTCGATCCGACGTATCCGTCGCACCGGCTGGCCGATGTGGCCTTGCGACGTTTCAATACGAAGCTCAGCGGGGCTTTGCCTGAGGCTGCTGATGTCACGGGCAGGCTTACGACTGCGTTGCGTAGCGAAGTGGAACAGGCGGGGCTGCTCAAGCTCTACCAAGACATTGACCTACCGCTGGTGCCAGTGCTGACCCGGATGGAGCAGGCCGGAGTCAAGATTGATCGCAAGAACCTGGCGGAGATGTCGTCGCGGTTAGAACACGAGATCGCGGCCAAAGCGAAAGAGATTCACGAATCTGCGGGGCACGAGTTCAACATCAGTTCGCCCAAGCAATTGGGCGATGTTTTGTTCAATAAGCTGGGCCTGCCCAAGCCGGTGAAATACGGCAAGGGAAAGACCATTTCCACGGCGGTCGACGTGCTTGAAGGACTGGCAGAAGACCATGCGGTGCCGCGTATGGTGCTGGAATACCGGCAGCTTACCAAATTGAAATCGACTTATGTGGACGCGCTTCCGGCGTTGCTGAATCCAGCCACGGGGCGTTTACACACGACATTTGGCCAAACTGGAACGGCGACGGGTAGGCTATCTTCAGCCAATCCGAACTTGCAGAATATTCCTATTCGCACCGAACTGGGCCGCGAGATTCGAGCGGCGTTCACGGCAGAACCGGGCCACATGCTGCTGGCGGCGGACTATTCGCAGATCGAGTTGCGGCTGCTGGCGCACTTTTCGCAGGATCCGTTGCTGGTTGAGGCCTACCGCCGTGGTGATGACATTCACACGCTGACCGCTTCTCAGGTATTCGGCGTGCCGCCGCTGATGGTGACTCCAGACCATCGGCGGCAGGCCAAGGTGGTGAATTTTGGGATCGTGTATGGGCTATCGGCGTTTGGGCTGTCGCAGAATCTGGGGATTGAGCCGGCGGAGGCGCGACGGTTCATCGATGCGTA
>JBKQLO010000016.1:0-5403 GCA_052147055.1 Terriglobales bacterium | reverse complement strand
GTCTTGCGGCCGGGCCGTCCTAAGGAGGCGTGATCGAAATAGCAAAGGCGAGCATGTTTACTCATGTCCCGAGGGTATTGCGCGTCATCCGGGGTCGCACGGATGATTGTACCCGAATCGCTGATGCATCGTTGCTCAAGGGCATCTAGACATCAATGAATTTCGCACGATGTCACTGCGGCAGAAAGAGGAACTGGTGACGTTCCTGAGCTCGCTGTAACAGAGTGGCAGATGAAACGCCGCTGAGTCTCATTGCACAACAACCTTGCCTGTCATCTTCGGGTGCACCGAGCAGTAGTAGGGATATGTTCCCGCCTTGGTGAACGTGTAGGAGAATTTTTCGTCTGTATCTACCACCTTGGACTTGAACACACCCTCTGTGCTCACCACTGTATGGGGTATGTCGTCACTGTTTGTCCAGGTGACTGTTGTTCCGGCGGGTATCGTGATTGTCTGCGGCCCAAAAACGAAATTATCGATTTTCACCGCCGCGTTTGCCGCGGAGGGCTGGTCATGCGCCGTGACGCTCGATGATCCCGCCAACAACAGCAGCACCGCAATAACTACCGGCGTCGCCAAACTCGTAACCCACGCATTCTTCCTCGTCATTGTCTTGTTTCCTCTCTCGACTTGATTTTCCTGCTTGATCTTCATTTGTTTGGACCAGATCCTTGCGGCCTATCCAAGGGGCGAGCCAAATACGCCCAGGCCGCCGCCATTCCCTGAAACCGAAGACCCCGAGTCCCCGAGCGGCGAATCGACGATTGCCAGGCTGCGACCGCTGACCACATAGTTCACGTCCGTGATACCCAAGACCCGCTGCAACTGATCGGCTGGCACCTTCATGGGTCCAGCTGAGGGAGCTGTTCCCGGCGCAGGTTGAGGGAAAGCGGTCGACATCGCGGTGTGGAACGAAACCTTACCCTCGACCTTCTGCATGATCTGGTGAATATGGCCGTTTAACACAGTCACGGAACCGAAGCGCTTGACGTACGACAAGGCTTGCTCACTGTCGTCGGTTCCCCAGCCCCAATCGGGATAGATGGTCCACAGTGGAATGTGCGCAAAGAGCACAATCGGAGTGCTGGCGGAGCGGCCCTTGAGGTCGTCCTCAAACCACTCCAGCTGTTCGTGACCGAGCGACCCCATGCCTCCAGCTTTCAAATTGGCGACATTTACGAGACCGACGAAATGCACACCCTTGTGATCGAAGCTGTACCAACCATTCCCCTTTGTACCTTTCCCATAGCGCTGGAGATATTCGTCGCCGTTGTCACTTAGCATGTCATGCTCACCCGGCACAAAGTAGATCTGCTTGACAGACGCTCCCTTCAATACCTGGTCCAGCGTATCGAACTCGCTCGGCTTTGAGAGCTGACTCAGATCACCGGTGTGAATGATGAAATCCGGTTTGTGGGGCATCGCGTTGATCTTGTTGATTGCCGTCTGCAAAGTAGCGGTGACGTCCGGGTTGGCTGGCTTGCTAAAACCTATGTGGCTGTCGCTGATCTGAACAAAGCTGAAGTCCCCGCCTTTGCCGGCTTTTCGATCATGGCTCTTGGCGAAGGCCCGGGACACCGGAATGCCGCCGCTCATGGTCCAGACCAGCCCCGTGCCTGCCCATGCCATGCACTTCAAGAACCCGCGACGATCGACGCCATCGTTGTTGAGGTCTTGCAACTTCTGATCGATAAGATCTTGCTTTTTGTCTGGCATTTGCCCTCCGTGGTTTGTAACGGTCTGAGTTGATAACTGGCGCGAGTCGTTTTTATTCCACCGATTTACTCCGCTGGCCCAGTTTCGACTCGACTCGTCTAGCCTGGTCCGTTTACACCGCTGAGAAATCCGCCGAGATGCCCCGTCAGAGCCACAATCAATACCGCGAGCGCTTCGATCGGCAGACGGTACTTTGGCAATGCTCTCTCAGGGAAGCGCCGCACCCGCCGATGGATCCAAAACACCAGCCAGATCAACACACTCGATACGCACCCTAAGATCAGGTGCATTAGCAGTGTCCCCTTTAGCTTTTGCCCCTCGAGCGCCCACTGCCACGCCGCCAGCCCGGACGCCACCACCGGAACCGTCGAAATCGCGGCCAGCAGCAAATTGAAATATGCTGCGTCACCCAGCATCTGGTTCTTCCTCCACTGCGCCAGATAGTCGAACGCCACGGCCGCAATGAACAGCGCGATTGGAAAATGGATCAGCACGACATGTTGCGCATGTTTGGCCAAGAGTACCGTCTTGAGATCGAAAGGATTTACCATCGCCGTACCCCTTCCAGAATTGAGAGCGCGTGGTTCTTCCGCACCAGCATTTCCCAGGCGACTCCAGTTCGCTCTGCGACTCGCTGTGCAGAACCGTCAGAACTCGGCTTTATTCCGCGGGAAATTTTTGTGGGCTATGGGAATAAAACCGCCGCCCGCTGGTTTACCCTAGTGTGCGTGTCGGAGGAGAGCTTGCCATCGGAGTCGTTCGAGCAGCTGGCCATGCCTCACTTCGAGCGGCTCTATAACTTTGCCTGCTGGCTTACGCATGACCGGCAAGAAGCCGAGGATCTTGTGCAGGAGACTTATGCCAAGGCACTCAAGGGGTTTTCCTCGTTCCAGCCGGACACGAATTTTCGCGCCTGGATCTACAAGATCCTGCGGAATACGTTCTTGACCTCCCGCACCGGGCTGAAGGCGACCTCGACCGTCCAGCTCGATCTGGAGGGCGAAGAGGAAATCTTGCCCGCAGTCAAGGAAACGCCAGAGAGCATCCTGCTGCAGCGTTCGGATGGGCAACTGGTGCAGCAGGCTTTGGAGCAATTGCCCGTTGCCTATCGCGAGATTCTGCTTCTGTGTGAAGTCGAAGAGATGTCGTATCAGGAAATCTCGGCCACGCTTGCCATGCCGATGGGCACGGTGATGTCGCGTTTATCGCGTGCCAGAAAACTGTTACGCAATGGCCTACGGCCACAGTTTCAAAAAGGGTGCACCAAGGAAGGGTGCACCAAGGAAGAATGAACCAACGGTGAACTATGGTTTGTGAGTCCTGGAAGGCAAAACTCGACACTTACCTCGACGGTGAGCTTCCAGAGCAGGAGATGCGAACCTTCGACGCTCATGTGCGCAACTGCCCCTCTTGCTCAGCAGAAGCTCTTGCGCGCGTGCAGATGAAGCGCGCGATTCAGACGTCCGGAAGGCGGTTCACTCCAAACGCCGATTTCCGGAGACGGATTCAGCAGAGCATTGCACCCAAACCGCAACGCAGTCTCCGTCTAGGATGGATGTTCGCTACTGCGGCGGCCGTCATTCTCGTGGTCGGGACATTGACTTCAATCTATGTGGGATCCCGATCCGGCAGAGACTTGGCTTACCGGGATCACGTTTTCAGCGAGATTGCCGACTTGCACGTGGCGACCCTGGCTAGCTCATCGCCGGTGGATGTGATCTCCACCGATCGACACACGGTAAAGCCCTGGTTCCAGGGAAAAATCCCCTTCGCGTTCAATTTGCCGGAACTCCAGAACTCCGAGTTCACTCTGCTGGGAGGCCGGATGACCTATCTTGATCAAACGCCGGGCGCCCATCTCATCTACGATGTGCGGAAGCACCATATTTCGGTGTTCGTGTTCCAGGAACGGTCGTTATCATTATCATTGAAATTCCCAGCCAGCTTGGACGGGAATTCTCTCTCGCCGAACAAACTGCCGTTCAACCTGGAAACATGGAGTCAAGGCGGGCTGCGCTATTTCGTGATCGGCGACGCAAGCGCTGCCGACATCGATAGTCTCGCGAAATTGTTTAAAGCTGCGTCATAGATTTGACCTCCATAATTCTGATGCGTTGTGCAGTTCTTCAGGATTCGACCTCCAAATCCAAAAACAGGATCCCACCGTAGCTGCCACACACCTGCCCGTATCTAATTCAGAAACTTTTTCTTCAGCAGCGGGTTAGTACTCCTAACCGGCATGGGATATCTTTGCCTCGGGAGGTGGAAATGCCTCGGACAAAGCTGATCGGCGCGGCCCTTGCGCTGTTGCTCTTGCTGCCCTCCACTTCCCTGCCCGCCTTCGCCCGGAAACACAACAAAAAGCTGCCGGCTCCGGCCATCCAGCGGATGGACGAGCGCCAGCGGGCGATTCATGCGCTGAACCGGTTGACGTTTGGGCCGAGGCCCGGAGATGTGGACCGGGTGCTCGCCATGGGGGTGGACAAGTGGATCGCGCAGCAGCTTGAGCCCGGAAAGATTGACGACTCGGCGCTGGAGGCGCGGCTCGCGCCCTATCGCACGCTGCGCATGACGACCGTGGAGATGGTGGAGTACTTTCCTCCGGAGCAGGTGCTGCGGGCGGTTGCGGATGGCAAGATGCCGATGCCGAAAGATCCGCAGCTAAAGGCGGTTTACACGGCGGGGGTGGCGCGCTTTAACGACAAGCAGGCAAAGAAGAACACGAAGGCCGCGGACAATGCGGACTTGCTGGAGATGAATCCGGCGGACGACCTTTCGCAGGACATGAAGGAGAAGCGGCAAGAGGCGCGGGACCATGCGCGCTCGCGGGCGCTGGATCTGGTGGAGATGGCTCCCGACTCGCGCACGCAAAATCTGGCGGCGATGGACGCGGACGAGCGGCGCGGCTTCTGGCGCGCTCTCTCGCAGGACGACCGCGACAAGCTCACCTCCGATATGACTCCGCAACAAAAGGAGCTGCTGCTCTCGCTGGAAAATCCCGTGGCGGTGGTGAACGGCGAACTGCTGCAGGGCAAGCTGTTGCGCGCGACGTATAGCGAGCGGCAACTGCAGGAGGTGATGACCGACTTCTGGTTCAATCACTTCAACGTATTTATCGGCAAGGGCGCGGATCGGTATCTGGTGACGGCGTACGAGCGCGACGTGATTCGTCCACGGGCGCTGGGAAAGTTCAGCGACCTGCTGCTGGCCACGGCAAAGAGTCCGGCGATGCTGTGGTATCTGGACAACTGGCAGAGCGTGGGTCCCAACTCGCAGGCCGCCGCGCGCGCCAAGAATAACGGCAAGGCCGCGCAGGGCCTGAACGAAAACTATGCGCGCGAGGTGATGGAGCTGCACACCCTGGGCGTGAACGGCGGCTACACGCAGAAGGATGTGGCCGAACTGGCGCGGGTGCTGACCGGGTGGACGCTGGAAGAGCCGAGGCAGGGCGGAGGTTTCGTCTTCCGCGAGCCGAGGCACGAGCCGGGAGACAAGACAGTGCTGGGGCGGGTCTTTCACGAGGACGGGCAACGCGAGGGTGAGGCTGCGCTGGAGATGCTGGCGCATGAGCCGGCCACAGCGCGCTTCATCTCCACCAAACTGGCGCAACGCTTTGTGAGCGACACGCCGCCTCCGGCGCTGGTGGATGCGATGGCAAAGACGTTTCTCGAAAGCGATGGAGACATC
>JBKQLO010000015.1:0-2916 GCA_052147055.1 Terriglobales bacterium | reverse complement strand
CGGGCAAGGGTTGCGAAGAGACTTTTTTGTGGGGGAACCAAAACCCGCAGGGCGCAGCCCTTGACACGCGAGGGGCAGATCCCCTCAGTCACGAAAAAGGTTGTCTCGAATCTGAAACCATTTTCTTCGCTTTTTGTTTGCAACGCATGATAAAGGACGTTGAACTAAGACGCTGGGCGGCAGAATGGCGGGCGAGTGGCCGCCCTGCCGGGCGTCCCCTCGTCCGCTGGCCGTCGTACTCGGCTGCCTGACGGCAGCCTGCGCCGCCGGCGGAGTTGATTCCCGTTCAAGATCGCCTGGTTCTGGTTGCCTTCCCGATAGCCCCTTCCTTCCGGCGATTGTTGGTGATGTGGTCAAAACGAAAGGACTTTCGTTATGACCCCACTACGCAAGCGGATGCTGGAAGATCTCCAGATTCGCAACTACGCACCCACCACTGTAGCCGCCTACATTCGCAATGTCGCCGAGTTTGCCAAACACTTCGGCAAATCGCCCGAACTGCTCGGCTCTGAGCAGATCCGCGAATATCAACTGTACTTGGTCAAAGAGAAAGCTGTCTCCCTTCCGTCTTACATTCAGGCCGTTTGCGCTCTCCGATTTCTTTACTCCAACACCCTGCACCTTCCCGTCAGTGTCGACCGCATTCCGTTGCCACGGTACGAGAGGAAACTGCCGGTGATTATGAGCCCGGCGGAAGTCAAGCTTTTGTTGGAGACGCCCAAGAATCTTTCTCACCGCGCGATGCTGACCACCATGTACGCCGCTGGCCCCAGGATTTCCGAAGTTGCAAAACTGAAGGTGGCCGACATTGACAGCAGCCGGAACGTAATCTGGATTCGTGGCGGCAAAGGCCGTAAGGACCGGCAAGTCTTGCTGCCGCCAAGACTGCTGGAACTACTGCGTGTCTACTTCCGCTGGAAGCATCCCCAGGAATGGCTGTTCCCTGGCGACGTGCCCGGTCAGCCTATCTGTTCCAACTCCATCTTCCGCGCCTGTCAGAAGGCCGTGCGGGATGCCGGTATCGTCAAGCCCGTTCATCCGCACTCTCTACGCCACGCTTTTGCCACTCACCTACTGGATGCGGGCGTGAATCTCCGCACCATTCAGATCCTGCTCGGCCACTCAAAATTGGAGACCACCGCCCGCTATCTGCACGTCACCGATACGGCGGTGCGCTCGACCACCAGTCCATTGGAACTCCTGGACCCACTCGACATTGTTCAGGCTGCCAGTACATTTCACCGGAGCGATGAGTGAACAGCGGCTCGAAGTGGCCGATGTTTTCCGCATTCACGAAGACGGTTTTCTGGCGCAATGGGGACAGGTGCTGTCCCGTGAGCAGAGAAAGGCCTTCGCGGATATTCGCGACTGCCGAACAGCGGCCCTGGGCGGCCATGTGGAGCAGTTCGACTGCGGGCATCGCGTCCCCGTGTACAACTCGTGTACCAATCGGAGCTGTCCGAAGTGCCAGGCTGCCGCTCGCGCCAAGTGGCTCGCGGAAAGGGAAAAGGAATTGCTGCCTGTTGACGCGTATTTCCACGTGGTGTTTACACTGCCGCAAGAGATCGCCCAACTGGCCCTGCAAAATGCAAGAGAAATCTACCGCATCCTCTTTCGCGCAGCCTCCGAGACCCTGCTTACAATCGCGGCGGACCCCCAGCATTTCGGCGCCGACATTGGTTTCCTGGCTGTACTTCATACTTGGGGCCAGAATCTCCACCTGCACCCGCACATTCACTGTGTGGTGCCCGGTGGAGGCATCAGCAACGACGGTTCCAATTGGATTGCCCCGCCAAAGACGTCGTTCTTCTTGCCGGTGAAGGTTCTCGGGTGTCTGTTCCGGAAGAAGTTCCTGATCTATTTGAAGAAGGCGTTTCGAAAGGGCAAACTCCGATTTCAAGGCGAACTGGAGCCGCTGGCTGAGCCGTCGGCTTTCGCCGTCTTGTGCGACAAGGCACACCAACACAAATGGGTGGTCTATGCCAAGCCGCCATTCGGCGGACCCGAACAGGTTCTCAAGTATCTGGCGCGATACGTACAGCGGGTAGCCATTTCCAACAGCCGGCTCCTATCGCTGGAAGATGGGCAGGTCACCTTCGAGTGGAGAGATTACGCCGACGGGGGCCAGAGCAAAACAATGGCGCTGGATGCGGTGGAGTTCATTCGGCGTTTTCTCCTCCACGTGCTACCTTCCGGTTTTGTTCGGATCCGGCACTTCGGCTTTTTGGCCAATCGCCACCGGGCGGAAAAGCTGGCGCTCTGCCGCTCCCTACTGCCTGCCCGTCCAACCGTCCCCGAGCCCAACACAGAGACTGGCGAACCGCAGCCACGCCTCTGCCCAATCTGCAAGGTCGGCTGGTTGGTCTCTATCGAAATACTCCCGGCCGCGGCACTCGCCCGTGCGCCGGCGCCCACGACCGCAGACACCTCATGATCGCTATGCGCACAAGTTCCACCGAGTCATGGCCTAACTCGTTAGCCCCGTCAGGGCGAAGGGAGATCTCTGTCCGAGCTGGCGGTTTTAGTGCTCCACAAACACTGGCTCCGGTTGCCAACCATGGCATTGGTCACCCTCCCCACTGGGAGGGTGACTTTTTACACCGACGAGTTGCTTCATCGTTCGGCACTTTCCCAGCGCCCGATGAAACGGACTGCCATTCAATACCCATAGCTCTCGCTCCGGCTCAGTTCAACGAATTCTATCGGTAATCCCGCCGAGTGGATTGATTTCTTCCATTGGTGGAGTTTTAGGCGGCGGGCATTACCGATAGAATGCTCTTCGTTCTATCGCGGCTCGACGACCAGCATTTTGACGGTGCGTCTGGCCGGCGCGAGCACCAGGCCGTACTTTTCTTTTAGGCCATCAACCAGCACGGCGGGACCGTCGTCGCGGTACTCGAGCTCGAAATCGTAGAC
>JBKQLO010000014.1:0-15094 GCA_052147055.1 Terriglobales bacterium | reverse complement strand
TTCGACTGCCGCCCGTACTTCTCGAACCCCGTCTGCGCCGCCAGAGTCTGCTGTCGCATTCGCCTTTTCACCTCGACTTACACCCTATACGCTCAGCCTGTGGATCGGAGAGTTCTTCAGAGGTTCCCTAAGTCATTTGTTTTCAAAGACTCTATAGGTAAGTCCTTTAGAATCAAAGACCGAAGCTGAAATTTCCTCCTAACCCAATGATTCCATTAGCGAGGGGGGGAGGGGGGTGGGGTACCTTTCAAGTGAACAGAGAAATGAGAGCTACGGAACAGGCCTCCGATTCGAGTGGCGCTTGACGCCGGATTTCCGCTCTGCCGCCTTCGCAGCTGGATTGTTGAGATAGGTAACTTTACTGGCCGCGATCACGCCGCCGCGATGCTGGCGCGAATTCGGATGCAGGACAGCAAGGCTTTTTGCCGGTTGGGCCGTCGGCGCAGGCTTGTAGCGCTCGTCCAAATAAGTGACGGTGTCGTGCGCGATCAAGCCATCGCCGTGCCAGCGTGAAGTCCTGGCCACAGCTTTGGCAGTCGAAGCTCTGGCGGCCGAAGTTCCTGCGGCGGGAGCGCCGGTCTTCGCCACTGGCGTTTCCTTCGGCGCGTGGTCGAAAGCTCCTGCCGATTTCATGGCTGGAGGCGCCTCGGCCACAGCCGAGATTTGTCCCGGATCTTTCTCTGGGCCTTTTTCAAGATCTTTTTCGGGAGTCGGAGCGCTCAACAAGTCCGCATCGGCGGACGCTGCGACTTTTCCGGCTGGCGCCTCTCCGGAAATCTGAGCGGAGGCTTTACCGGTGCGGCGCATGCCGAACCCGAGAACCAGAGCCAGCACGACGACGCTGGCAAAAGTCAGTGCGGCGCGCCAGCGCCATCTCGCGGGGCGATAGCGCCGTTGCGGAGCCTGCGCTGGCCGGACCTCTGGCCGGACCATGGTTGGCCGCGGAGCCTTCCAGTCCTCTACCGCAAAATAGCCCGGTGGTTCCGCCGCCGGCGGGGGCGATGGCAAAGTATCCTGCGGTGCAGTCGGACGAGCGCCTTCCTCCGGATCGAGTACGGGATCGCGCAGAACTTCGGCTGCCGGGAAAACGGTTTTGGGCGCCGGTTGCGGGGCTTCCGCGGGCAGTTCGATATCTTCGATGCTAGGCTCGGCGTTGAAGGCGACAGGCTGTCCCGGGAAGTGAAGCGCGTCACCACGCTCCGGCGGCCGGCGAATGAAGTCGACCATCGGCGCTTTCAAATGATGCAGAAAGTCAAGCGCAGCCGAATGTCCGCCGTTGTGCGCTTCCACGCTCGCGATCAGCCGATCGCCGGGAGCGGCGTCGACCCGCAATTCCAGATCGGCAAGATTGTCCGGGATCGCGTCGGGAGAAACAATTTCGACGGCGTAACCGCGGGCAAGCAGATCGAGCGCCAGCTCTTGCGAGCAGGCATGAGACCGCGTAATGATTCTTGCCAGTGCCATCGCTCGTATCGCCCTCGGCGCTTACCCCCGCGCACGTTTGAGGCGAAGCCCTCTGGCCGCGGTTAGCGGGATTCCAGAGCCAGAACGGCTCGGTTCAAGGCAGCCGCCAGCGCTGCGATTTGTTGTTCGGTCCGGCGAAGATCCCCACGATCGATCGCCTCGTTCACTCCAGGAATCACCACGGCTGCGTACCCCGTGTACTGTCCCGGGGCGTAAATGGCATGGTGAAACCACGGACGGTTGGGTAGCCCCTCCGGAATCAGCAGCGCCCGCTCTGCTTCCCGGAGTTTAGCATTCATGCGATCCGGCGCTGCCGGAATCTTCCGTTGCTTTTGCAGCATTTTCGCGCCCGCTTCCTGCAAGTGGCGCGCTCCGTCCAAGGCGGCTGAGAAGTCCGGCGTCTTGTCTCCGAAGCGCTCTTTACTTTTGTTTCGGGCAGCGTCGAGGTAGACCAGAATTTCTTTTCCGTAGTTTTCGTAGTCGTCCGGAAGCACGTCGGCGTTCGCCATGCGCAGCACCTCCAAACCGAAAATGCGGGCCATTTCCTGCTCATAGAGGAAGTCGGGATCGCCGAATTTCTTGAACCAGGCGAAGTTATCGAACACCGAGTGATACACGCCGTAATAATCGCCCGCCGAACTGATATCGGTGGAAGGCACACCCAGATGCTGCAAGAACACCGTGTAGTCGGAACCACCGCCCAGATCGCCCACGGGCACGTCGTTCAGCGGCGCCGTCGGTGGCGGGCGGAAAGCGCCGGTTGGCTGCGGCCGGTTGTTCGCCGCATTCGGCTGGCTCGCCCTTTTCCATGCGTCGTACACGGTCCCGCCCTGCGGAGAAGGCACCGCCTTCGCGATCTCGCGGATAAACTCCTTCAAAGTCGGCACCCCAGACGCTGCGAACCTTTTGCCAGATACGGCCATGTCCATGTTGAAATAGGCGGCAGCGTTCCCCAGTTCCCGGGCATGATCCTCGCCCCACTCCGTGGAACCGATCAGTCCTTCCTCTTCCGCGTCCCAGCTCCCGAACACAATCGTCCGCTTGGGCTTCCAACCCGATTTCAGCAGCTCACCCAGGCCGTGCACCGCCTCCAGCATCGCCACCGTGCCGCTATTCGGATCCACCGCTCCATAGACCCAGGCATCGCGATGATTGCCCGCCGCCACCCACTCATCGGGTGAGGACGTTCCCCGAACTTTCCCAATTACATCCCAAATTGTGCGGAACTGGTAGTCCTGCTTAAGGTGCATCTTTACTTTCGCGGGACCCGGACCCACGTGGTAGGTAAAGGGCAGCGCTCCCTGCCACTCGCGCGGCGAGAGCGGCCCGCCGAGGTGCTCGAGAATCGGCGAAGCATCGGCATAGGAAAGCGGAGTCACGGGAATCTTCGGCAACTGATCGGAGTCGGCGGGCGACACGCGCTTCGAATCCGGCAGAGCGGGAGTGGACGCCACTCCCGGGGTGGTTGGATCTCCTGGAAACTGGAAGTTGAATCCGACCGATCCCCGCTGCACCCCGCTCGCCGGGCGCCACGGCCCTTTCGGGTAGGCGTCGCCGCGATAGTAGCCATCGTCTCTTGGGTCGGAATAAAGGATGACTCCCGCTGCGCCCCGCTCCTGCGCCACGAACGCTTTCACGCCGCGGAAATTCTCACCGTAACGGACGATGACGATCTTGCCGCGCACATCGACGTTCATCTGCTTCAGCTTGTCAAAATCAGCCTGCGAGCCGTAGTTCGCATAGACAACTTCCGCCTCGGCGTCGCCCGAGGGCGACATGGCGTTGTATGCATTCACGACGCGAGAATCGTCCTGAAACGGATCGTCGTCGACGTGCTCGCGCTTCGGGCCATGCATCTCGACTCCGGGCGGCGCGGTCAGGTCCACCCGGATCTCCGCGGGATAGTTGAACCAAACTTTGTATTCGACAATCTCGGTAACCAGTCCGGCTTCCCGAAACTTCTTCGCCACGTATTCGGCGGTCGCTTTGTCCTCCGGAGATCCGGCGATGTGCGGGGCTTGCGACAGAATGCGAAGGTGCTCTTCCGCCAGCCTGGGATCGGGCACCGCCATAAACTTCTCTTCGACGGCCCGCTCGGCAGCAACGTCGCGGAACCCACTGATGGCATAGCCGTCCGGCTGCTCTTTGTTCTTGTCTTTGTCTTTATCTTTGCCAGCCTGATCAAACGCTAGGTTCGAACCAATCAGCACGCAGAGCAAAACTGCACCCGCGAGAAGTTTCATGAAGCTCCTCATAGAAAACAGCGACTCAGTTGGCAAGCCCCGGCACAATTCACCCGCACAAGCCAAAGATTGTACCGTGCGGAGCGAGCCGCCGTTTGAACGCGTTACACTAAAGAGCGATGAGCAAGTCGCCAACGGCTCGTTTTTCCGATCGGGTGGAGAACTACGTCCGCTATCGCCCGGGATATCCGCCCGAAGTACTCGACCTTCTGCGCGCCGAATGCGGACTGCAGCCGAGTCACATTGTCGCTGACATCGCTTCCGGCACCGGCGTGTTTACCCGGCTTCTCTTGGAAAACGGAAATTCCGTGTTTGCCGTCGAGCCGAACGCGGAAATGCGCGAGATGGGCGTCCATCAGCTCGAACGCTATACCCAGCTCGTATCCGTTGCGGGAACGGCCGAGGAGACGACGCTCGGCTCCGCTGCCGTCGACTTCGTCACCGCAGCCCAGGCGGCGCACTGGTTCGACCTGCCTCGCGCGCGCGCTGAATTCGCCCGCATTCTGAAGCCGGGGGGATGGTGCGTGTTGATTTGGAATGAGCGCATCGTCACGACTACTCCCTTCCTGCGCGACTACGAACAACTCCTGCTGAACCACGGCACCGACTACAAGGAAGTGCGCCACGAACGCACGACCGCCATGATCCATGAGTTTTTCGCGCCCGCGCTGGCCGAGGAGCGCGTCTTCGGCCTGCGCCAGCAGTTTGACTACGAAGGCCTTGCCGGACGATTGTTGTCTTCCTCGTACGCGCCCCTCGAAGGTCATCCCAGCCACGCGCCGATGATGCAGGAACTCCAGCGGATCTTTCGCGCCCACGCCGCGGATAACGCCGTCGAATTTGAATACAACACGCGTGTGTACTACGGGCATTTGTAATTTGTGATTTGTAATTTGCAATTTAACCGCGTTGGGTTTCAAATCACAAATCACAAATTACAAATCACAAATTACAACCATGTCCGAGCCGAAATCGTTCCACATGTCTCCCGAGGAGTTCCGCCGCCAGGGCCACGCCGTCGTGGACTGGATCGCCGACTACCATTCCCGCGTTGAAAGCTTCCCGGTCCTGTCGCGCGTGCAGCCGGGAGAAATCCGCTCGAAGCTGCCGCCAAGCGCGCCGGAGCAAGGCGAAGCCTTCGGCCAAATTCTCGGCGACATCGAGCGCGTCATCCTTCCGGGAATCACGCACTGGCAGTCGCCCAACTTCTACGCCTACTTCCCGTCGAACTCCTCTGGGCCGGCCATTCTCGGCGATCTGCTTTCCTCCGGACTGGGCGTGCAAGGCATGCTCTGGTCCACCAGTCCGGCGTGCACCGAGCTTGAAACCCACGTGCTCGATTGGCTGGTCCCCATGTTGGGCCTGCCGGAGAAGTTTCTTTCGTCCAGCAGCGGAGGCGGGGTGATTCAAGACACCGCGTCCAGCGCCTCGCTGTGCGCGCTTCTCGCCGCCCGCGAGCGTGCAACGCAGTTCGCCAGCAATCGCAAAGGCTGCGATGGACGCCTGACGGCCTATTGCTCCACGCAGACCCATTCTTCCGTCGAAAAAGCGATGAAAATCGCCGGCATGGGCTCGGACAACCTCCGCCAGATCGAAGTGGATAAGAACTTCGCCATGCGCCCCGAAGCGCTGGCGCGCCAGATTGAATCCGACATCAAGGCGGGCCTGATCCCCTGCTTCGTCTGCGCCACCGTGGGGACGACATCTTCGAACGCGATCGATCCCGTCCGCGAAATTGCCCGCATCTGCCGCCAAAACAATCTCTGGCTGCACGTGGATTCCGCCATGAGCGGCACGGCCGCGCTCTGCCCGGAACTCCGCTTCATTCACGATGGCGTCGAATTCGCCGACAGCTACTGTTTCAACCCGCACAAATGGATGTTCACCACTTTCGATTGCGACTGCTTTTACGTCGCCGACCGCAAGCACCTGATCCAAACCCTCTCCGTCCTGCCGGAGTACTTGCGCAACCAGGCCACGGAATCCGGCGCGGTCATCGATTATCGCGACTGGCACATCCAGCTCGGGCGCCGTTTTCGCTCGCTCAAGCTTTGGTTCGTGATCCGGCATTACGGAATCGAAGGCCTGCGGCACCACATTCGCGAGCACGTGCGCCTGGCCCAGCAATTCGCCGCCTGGGTGCGCGGCGATGCGCGCTTCGAACTCGCCGCGCCCTCCCAGCTCAACCTCGTATGCTTCCGTTTGCGCTCGGCAGATCGTACGCAACAGGATCAAGCCAATCAACTCCTGATGGACCGTCTGAACAGCAGCGGCGACCTGTACCTCACTCATACCAAGCTCGATGGCAAGTTCACCCTGCGGCTCTGCGTCGGCCAAACCCACACTCAAGCCCGCCATGTGGAACGCGCCTGGCAGCGAATCCAGCAAGAGACTGGGAAGCTCGGGAATTCCTGATACCTTGTACCTCGTGTAGGGACGGCCGCCCTCGGCCGTCCAAGCCGAGCGCAGATCGGCAGTTGCCGCCGGTCACTGTCCGGTCACAGCGTAATGTCAGATTCGCGATTAGGTGTAGGTTATGCCACGGGAAATCTCAGCGGGCGGTGTCGTGCTTCGGCAGATCTCCGGAGTCTGGCAAGTCGCCGTGATTGAGCCGCAGAAAAGCGAGCCACAGAAAAACGAACCACAGAAGAACGAACCACAGAAAAGTGAGCCGCAAAAGGAAAGCCCCCAACCTGCAATAAGTCCGCGCCAGCGCGGCCATGCCGTGTTAGCGCTTCCCAAAGGCCTGGTAGATCCCGGCGAAAAACCGCAGGCTGCGGCCGTGCGGGAAGTGCGCGAAGAGACCGGCATCGTGGCCGAGCCGGTCGCCAAACTCTCTGATAATAAGTACGTCTACGTCCGCACCTGGGGCGATGGCGAACGCGTTTTCAAAATCGTGAGTTTCTACCTGATGCGCTATGTCTCCGGAGAAATCGACAACCTCACTTCCGATATGCGGATCGAAGTCAAGCAAGCTCTCTGGGTGCCGCTCGCCGACGCGCCCCGCCAGCTTGCGTACAGCAACGAGCGCAAGGTGCTTCGCCAGGCACAGGATTACCTGGAAACACAAGGCCTCTCTTGAGCGCAGCGAACTAAGAAACAGCCACCCGTGCGCCCGGTTAATGGTTTTTCTTTTCCTCCGCCGTCAACCGCCGCGAGGCAGCAAAAGCGTCATGCGGAAATCCCAAAAAGTGCGGCTAATTACCAATCAGGATGACGTGCTTTCTAAGCCGCTTAGGAGGCGCTATTGTGACGCAGATCACAGCTTAGTGTGTTTTCACCTACAAATACTTGTATTTTCATACCAATACTCAGAGAAAAAGCCGCTTTCCAATGACGTTAGTCACCGTACTGTGTGATGTGCGTCACATTTCGACATAAACACATTGACATCACCCCGCACACTCACGTAATGTTCGTCCCCATGTTCTGAGCTAAGCCCTGAGCCGAGCCGGAACCAGGAGAACATCAACTATGCTGAAGCAAAAAAGGTGGTTGTTGAGCCTGTTTGTAGTGGCCATCATGGCTGTGCCCGTTATGGCGGGAAACAACGATGCAAAAACCTCAAATGACAACGCAGCGAACGTAACCAGCGCTGCAGCAACCGTCTCCACATCCGTCACCAGCCCGGACCCCGCGGACTCGTCGCAAGGTCACGGTGCTCCGCCAATGCCGCCGCCACCGGCGGTGGTCCCGGCGCTTGTTCCCATCCGCGTGTTCCCAGTCGACCCCCCCAAGACCGGCGGTCTGAGTGGCATAAAAGCGGGCCCGATCACGCTTGCGCCTTATGGTTTCATCAAGTCGACGGTCGTTCATGACAGCAGCGACCCCAATGGCGACGACTTCCCGTTTCCCGGCATATTCTTGACTGCCGGGCCTAATTCGACCTTCAACACCGGCCCAACCAAGGATCCCGAGGTCCACGTCAAGGCGAGAGCCACGCGCTTTGGGCTCAACCTCGAATGGCCGGACATTTCGCCAAGGCTGACGCTGACCGGCAAGATCGAAGGCGACTTCGAAGGCAACTTCAGCGAAGTCGACAACCGCGACGTTTCCTCGATTCGCAGCAATGAACCGCAACTGCGCTTGGCCTACGTCCGCATGGATTACCACGCCAGCGATGACACCGACCTTTTCTTCGTAGGTGGACAGGACTGGACGCTTTTCGGTTCCGGCGCACTGACCAATATGCTGGAAACCACATTCAACGCCGCATTTTCGGGCGACGTTTACACCCGTTCGCCACAAATGCGGGTCGGCTTCGTGCAGACGCTGAGCCGTGAGAACAAAGTCAAGCTCGAGGGTCAATTTGGAATCATGATGCCCAGCACAGGTCAAATCCTGAAGCTCGGGTCGGGCGGTCTCCCTGCCCAGATCGGAGAAGGCGAGCGCGAGGGCGCCGACGCCGACCGTCCCGAGTGGGAAGGCAGAGTGGCCTTGAGTTTCCAACTCGACCATGCCAGGGGTGTCGCCCCGGCACAAATCGCCCTGGCTGGATTCCGTTCTAGGCGCACATCGATCGTTCCCAGTGGGTCGGAAATGGATTCAAGTGGAGATTGCACGTTACCCGACCCCAACTACTGCGTTGCCTTCCCGCATGGCTTTGAATCTTCCAGCACGTTGTGGGGCAACCAACTCACGCTGCAATTGCCCACACGATGGTTTACCTTGGTGGCCAGCGCTTATAGGGGCGGCGACATGCGCTTCTACTTCGGCGGCCAAATCAACTCTTATTTCACCGACGTAAAGGGCCTGTATAACGTAACCTCGCCGCTGGTAACCGCGGATGGCGGTCCGCTGGCTGCTGCCGGTGGCGCCCAACTCGGTTGCAATGTCAATCCAGACGACGGGAACTGCCCGGTTGGCAATGTTGTGGTTGCTCCGGAGCGGCCCATCCGGGCGTTTGGCGGATTCATCCAGCTCGGCCTGCCGCTTTCCCGGTGGTTCAATGCCAATCCGAATGGCCACAACGCTGGTTGGCAACTTTACTTGTCCGTCGGCAAGGACCAGGTGGTGGATAGGGACCAGAACGAAGCCAATGGTAATACCTGCGCCTCCGCGGACGGAAACACTAAGTGTAATGGGGGACTCCCGCTTTCGATGGCCAAGGTGGGTATCGCAACCCTGTACTATAAATTCAACAACTGGTGCCAGTTCGGCTTCGAGCAGTCGATCTACTCCACCCGTATATACGACAAAGTCAACCTATACACAATTGCCGGAACTCCATCCAACGAATGGCAGGATCACCGCACCGAATTCGGGCCTGTCTTTACGTTCTAGAACCGACCCTCCACCCCGCGGGCCAAAAACTGGCCCGCCGGGTTCTCCGGTCGGATGACTGAAATGGCCGGTGCAGACTGAGGGCACCGGCTACCAAACAAAGGGGGACGGGCTCCCCTCGGGCGATGGCCCGCGGGTGAGCCTGTCCTCCCAAACCTCCTCCAACGGGGAAGCCATTGTGCGGGACGCGCCAAGAGAGCACAATGCACCGAATCTGCGGGACCGGCTTCCAGAATCGTTCGGGGAAACCGGGTACGCGAGAGATGCATCCGCAGTGTTTGGAGGAGTTGGTTTGATGAGTATGCGTAGGATGGCGGCCCTGCTGGCAGGTTTCCTGTTGGTGGCCATGTTAGCGAGCGCCTCGTCGCTGAAAAATGCGATGCGGATCACGGTTCTGGATTCTGAAACTCGAGCGTCGGGCACTGGCACTGACGACAACGGCGTTCCCAACGATTGCGAACAAGTCACTTTCGACGCATATTGCCGTTCGAGTAGAAGCGCGCCAATGATGAGTACTTTGCTGGTGCAGGAAGGCAACGAACCGCCGTTCCGTATCAGTTGCAGAATTGAGTCAAAATTTTCCCGGTGCACGCCGTTGCCCAAGGGCGCAACTTTCGACGCAAGAAGAGAGAAACACGGCATTACCGTGTACTACGCGGACGACAAGGGCAAGGCGCGAAGCCAGTTGTACAGGCTGGTAGGTGCGGGCGGAACGGCCGGTCCGCAGGCGGCCGCGAGCGCAGTTGCAACTCAGCCAGCCCCGCCTGCTGCGGCACCACCGCAGAATTCGTCGGCCCCCGTACCCGTGCCCCAAACTACGGCGCCAGTGCAGAGTTCACCGGCCCCGCCGCCCGTTGCCGCGCAGGCAGTCCCTGCGGAGAAGGTAAAGTGCAATTTCAGTTCGACACCCCCCGGGGCGGACATCACCATTGACTGGAGATATGTGGGCAGCACGCCATCGGTAATCAGCCTTAGTACCGGGACGCACGTCGTCGTCCTGACCCTGCCGGGCTTTGCCGAGTGGAAGCGGGAACTTACGGTAGCGGCGGATTCAGTGGTGAATGTGACGGCTACTTTGGAAAAGACGCAGCCCTGAGCCGGATTGCGGTTGCGAGGACAGATCTGAGCCGCGGTGCCGGGAGTGGCGTAATAAGTTTAAGTGATGACGCAATAAGTTTAAATTAGATTGACTGTAAGACACGAAGTATCTATATTCGTTCCCGCGCTAAGGTCCCGCCTTCTGCCTGAGGCTGGGCCGATATAAGATGTCGCGAGAAATAGCGGCTATTTCAAAGTCAAAGGAGATTTCATGGCAGGAGAAGGAACCGCAAACCCCGCAGCCGTCGGTCTAGCAGGCTTCGGAGTAACGACACTATTGCTTCAGTTTCATAATCTCGGCTGGTGCGGCAGCGGCGTTGTCTTCTGCACCGCTTTAATGTTCGGCGGTGGAGCACAGCTTATCGCTGGCTTTCAGGAATTCAAGGCGGGGAATAACTTCGGCTACAGCGCCTTTACAGCGTACGGCGCATTTTGGCTGGCCTTGGGGTTCATCTTCCTGATTCTCGATTTGGAGAGCTTGCCAAACTCGATTATCACAGGCCCTCTCAAGATCACCGGGACCGATGTTGGATACTTCCTGTTGGTGTTTACCATCTACACGGCGATCATGTTTATAGCTTCATTCGCGGTCCACGTCGCGATGGTTCTCACGTTTTTCACACTGTTGCTCGGCTTCATCGGCCTTGACCTGGTCTTTATAAATGGAATGAAGTCGGTGCTGAGAATCACCGCTATCGACTTGATCGTTTGCGCCTCGCTTGCGCTCTACATGATGGCCCATGTGGTGTTCTTGCAGGTCTACGGCAGAAACATCCTGCCTGTGGGCGGGCCGTTGGTGAGCAAGCCGAAGGCGGCGTAACGGTTCGAGAAGCTACGGCGGGACCGAGTGCTAGTCGTTCCCGCGTTAAGGTCCAGCCTTCTGCCTGAGGCTGGACCGCTGTAAGATGTCGCGAGAAAGCAGTCCCACGTCTGGCAGGACCGGCGGCCCGAGTTGGGCCGCTCTTCACCTTTTTAGGTAATGTTGGAACTCGGTAGGTCGTCAACGAAGTCGGGCGTATTCATCGGTGCGTGCTTGAAGCGTTGGCTGAAGACAGAAAGCATTTCTTTCCAAATTCAAAGGAGATCATATGGCAGGAGAAGAAACCCACCTTAATCGTTGGTGGCACGTAATTGGCGGGGTATCGATGAACTTGGCGCTGGGCTCGCTGTATGCCTGGAGTGTGTTCGTGGCCCCGTTGGAAAAGGAATTCCACTGGAAGCGAGCTGAGACCTCGATGGTATTCACCTACGCCGTGATAGTCTTCGCGCTCACATTCATTGTAGCTGGCCGGCTCCAGGATAAACTTGGGCCTTTCAAGATTTCCATCGCTGGCGCCATTCTGGTAAGCCTGGGTTTTTTCCTCTGCTCTTACGCCGACAGCTTAAACAAGTTTTTCATCTTCTTCGGCGTCCTAGGGGGGTTGGGCAATGGTTTTGGCTACGCCACCCCAATTCCTGTCATGTCCAAGTGGTTCCCGGACAAGCGCGGTCTCGCGGTAGGACTGGCGGTTGCCGGTTATGGCGGCGGTTCAGCCATCTTTGGCCCGCTGGCCGCCAGCTACCTGATCCCGCACTATGGCTGGCGCACCACCTTCCAGGTTCTGGGCCTGATCTTCCTTGTGATGACGGTATTTGGCGCGTTCCTGCTGAGGAACCCACCCGCGGGCTACAAGCCTGCTGGCTGGACGCCCGCTCCGGCTTCCAAGGTTGCGGCTACCACCTATGACTTCACCCCCAGCGAGGTTCTGGCCACACCTTCCTTCTACCTGCTGTGGGTGGCGTACGCCTTTGGCTGCGCGGCCGGTCTCATGGTCATCAGCCAGTTGGTGCCCTTCGCTAAGAGCGTGGGCATACCCGGCACCACCTTGGCTGCCTTTGGCTTGGTGGTGGGCGCGGCAGGAAACGCCATGGGCCGCATCTTCTCCGGTTGGATGTCGGACCACCTGGGCCGCGTCAACGTGCTGCGCCTGATGATCGGCGTCTCCATGGTTGCTATGCCCATTTTGTATAAGGTGGGCGGCAACGTGGTGGCGTTGTTCGTGATGCTGTTCATCGTTTACTGGTGCTACGGCACCCAGCTTTCGGTCAACGGATCCAACGCAGCCGACTTCTGGGGCACCAAGAACCTGGGTCTCAACTACGGCATGCTGTTCACTGCCTGGGGTGTGGCCGGTCTCCTTGGCGGCCGCATCGGCGGTTGGATGTTCGACAAGTACCACAACTACCAGATGGCGTTCTACACGGCGGCGGGTCTGGCGTTCGTTGCCCTGATCTGCGAACTGGCGGTCAAACGCCCGTCCGCGCCGGCAGGATCGCTGTCGGCGAAAAAGGTGCAGGCGGTAGCCTAGCTTTCAGAAGCTGGCGTCGTGAGGCACTAGATGTTCCATCCTACGGGACTTGAACGGAAACGGAGGGCGCTCGCAACCACGAGCGCCCACCGCGCCTCCAAGGCCCTGACGATTGAGTTCTTCTGAGTTCTTTAAGGTCCGATGTGGAGCCCGACATCGGGCATCGCACTCGCTCATCCACCCTAATGCCCAGCGCTAAAGGCTTTTCCCGCTCCAACGCGGGCGGCAGACGTGGCCAGACGATTGGCCTCGAGGTTATTCTCTCGCCGGACGTGGGCGATAGAGAAATCGAGCGACCGCGCCAATTTCCGGCAGATCCAATTCAGGGAATAGAGCCGCGGGCTGCGGCAACTGTATTGGCCTCGCATCTGCTTGACCACGACTTCGGAATCTGAAAATACGTGGAGCGCCTTGGCCTTAAGCGCCAGGGCACATTGCAGCGCTTCCAGCAAAGCAACGTACTCGGCGACATTATTGTCCTGGCGCCCGATCCATTTGGCGATTCTGATTGTGCCGTTAGTCGAGCCGTTAATTAACACTCCAATACCAGACGAACCGGGATTCCCGAGAGAGCCGCCATCGACGTAGGCTACGAGATCTGACATTGCGTTGGTGAGTTGCTAGTAACCATGCCTGACGCATTTTCCGGTGTCAAGATATTTAGCTGGTTCCTCCACGCGCTCCCTGTAGCGCCTTTAGCGCCTGTGGATGTTTTTGTGCAAAAATAGAAAACAATTTAATCTCCCATTCATTAAGCATTAACGTATCAATGGGTTGAGTTTCTAGGTTTTGATCCATCGCACCACGCCGATTGCACTGAAAAAGGGCATTGACAAACAACGCGCAAGTCTCTAAGTTGGCTTCCGTCGACGGCTGAAAGGGTTGGCTTAAATAAAATTTTGCCGGTCCGAAGTAGGCTGAGTGATCAGCCCGGCGGGGCAACCCGAAGGGCAGCCAGACCTGAAAAAACCGACCGCTCTGCGAGGAGCAGCCGGGGTTTGGGACCGCGAAAGCGGTGATCGCATCAAGGGCTGTGACGGTACGTGCCTCCACGCTGATGGGCTCCCTCGCAGGAGCTGGCGGCTAGAGCACAACCAATGTCACAGCCTTTACCTTTTCCCCCCGCTTTCTTATTGCTGCAAGGCTGGTCTCTTCTGGGTGCATCCTGTCTCAGCGCTTCACAACTTGCGGAAAAAGCAATTCCTGATCGAGAGCCGCGCCCTCAGCGGCTAAAGCCGAATTCAAAACAAAGCAGATATCGCAGCGGTGAACCGCTGCGCCACCCAAAAACGCAGTTACCGCAGCGGTAAACCGCAGCGCCACCGAAAAGCAAGGGCAGCGCCGATTTTTTCCGCAAGCTTATCAGCGCCCGGCGTGTGCTCTTTGCGCTCGCCGAGTTTTTCCGCAGCCTTCCAGGCTTTACGCCACACGCCGGCCGCTCACCAGGTTAATGACTAGTATCACCAGTGCAACCACCAGCAGCAGGTGAATCAGACCGCCGGCCACGTGGAGGCTGAAACCAAGAACCCACAGAATCAGAAGCACAACGAAAATTGTCCAAAGCATGTTTGATCTCCTTTGCCCATTTGAGGGTCGCCGAAAAATGAGCGTCCCGGGAAAACTCATCTATCTTACTGTGGCCGGCGCGAGCGACTTTCCGCACTCCAGGCAACACGACTTGGACCGCGGCGTGATTAACCCGCAAAACGGGCACACCCTTTGCGATGCGTAGCCGCGAACCGGTGGCACAACTGACGCGAACAGCTTGGAAACGGATGCGGTGATGAAGGCGAGCCGTCTATGAAAACGATCGCGCAACTGACGAAGAGCGCGTTCCATCGGCGATCCACCTTCGTCTTTCTCCCCATGCACGGACGGTCCCGTCATGAGGCAAGTGGCCGAAATGCTCGCGGGGAGAAATCTCCCTTTCCGCATCTCCGCCAAACTCACGATGACACGCCAGGGCTCGTTATTCTGTATAAGATTGCTCACACCCGCACAAAACGTGCCGTCCCCTGGATTGCGGCAACCGGGCAATCTGCTTCGACGAACCGGGCAGGGTGCCGTTGTCGCAAAGGAAATGGCGGCAGGTGCGTGCCTGATGGTAGCTTCGTGGTAGTTTCAGGCAGCTTCGGAGTTGACGTTGTTGGGCATGGCTGGTGTGTGAAGCTTGACAATGGTAGCGCATAAGCCTAACATTGACATTGAGCAAGCACCTTTTCTTACTCTTCTGAACCAAGTTAGCCTATCTGAGAATTGGCTCCTCCTCGATTGCTCTGAGGAGAAGTCCGAGTCATGACGCGGTCTGCTGGGGATCTTTCGGACGGCAAACCCAAGCCGATCAAGTCATGTTGGCAGCGAGAGGACAGTCGAGGCCATGGCCGATCGAGGCCCATCGCGGGCCTTCGATTGCGGATGGCAAGTAAGAAAACAGGGAGCCGGCTTACATATCGCCTCCTTTCTGTTTGTCATCTCGTTTTTTGTCGGATCGATAAGAGGCAGAAAGGAACCATGCAAAATATCAAGTTTGTTGTGAAAGTCAACCGCGGCGGTGCTCACGCTCCTCAATACGTGCTGCGGATTGATAAGCTTCCCATCCAGACGACAACCAACCGTAAGTTGGCCCTGGTGATGGGGAGATTTACAGCGGAAGACGCG
>JBKQLO010000013.1:0-35780 GCA_052147055.1 Terriglobales bacterium | reverse complement strand
GAGTATTACCTGTCGCTGCTCACGCTCCATGGCACGCTGATGGTGTTCTTTGTGCTGACCACGGCGCCCCAGGCCGGTTTCGGCAACTATGCGCTGCCCATTCAGATTGGCGCCGAAGATATGGCCTTCCCCACCTTGAACATGCTTTCGTTCTGGGTGACGTTCTTAGCCCTATGCGCGTTGGTCTCGACCCTGTTTGTCGAGGACGGTCCCCCGATTTCGGGCTGGACGGCATATCCTCCGCTGAGCGCTGTGGGTAGCCTCGCCGGGCCGGGACAGGGGATGGGGCAGAATCTCTGGGCGGTTTCCATCGCGCTTTTTTGTGTGGGCTCTTTGCTCGGCGCGTTGAATTTCATTACCACTACGGTTGACTTGCGATGCCAGGGCATGACGCTCACGCGCATGCCGGTGACCTGCTGGGCCTGGCTCATTACGGCAATCCTCAGCTTGTTGAGCTTCGCGGTTTTATTTGCGGCGTGCGTTCTGCTGATCCTCGACCGCAATGCCGGCACCAGTTTCTTCCTCCCTTCTGGCTTGCTGGTCAACGGCCAGCTGCAAAACCACTCGGGTGGTTCGCCCTTGCTGTGGCAACACCTGTTCTGGTTCTTCGGGCATCCCGAGGTGTACATCGCAATTGTCCCCGGCTTTGGGCTGATCTCGCATGTGCTCGCGGTCTTCTCGCGCAAACCCGTTCTCGGCTACAAAGTAATGGTGGCTTGCCTTTTGGGGATTGGTTTCCTGAGCTTTACGGTCTGGGGACATCACATGTTCGTGAGCGGGATGAGCCCCTATTCCGGCTTCCTGTTCTCGGTCCCCACGCTGATTATCACCATACCCGCTACCATCGTCTCCCTGCTTTGGCTGGGTACGATTTTCGGCGGCAGACTGCGCTTCACCGCTTGCATGATGTTTGCCTTGGGCTTCGTCTCGGTGTTTGTGACCGGCGGCTTGGGTGGCA
The DNA here is from genome assembly GCA_052147055.1 of Terriglobales bacterium. Taxonomy (GTDB): domain Bacteria; phylum Acidobacteriota; class Terriglobia; order Terriglobales; family Acidobacteriaceae; genus JABCZH01. The sequence goes on along the minus strand of JBKQLO010000013.1, from coordinate 34,822 downwards.
TGTTCCTGGCGCAGCCCTCGCTCGATATCTTTCTCCACGGAACCTACTTCGTAGTAGGACATTTCCACATGGTAATGGGAGTGGCGGCCATCTTCGGCATGTTCGCGGGCACCTACTTTTGGTTCCCGAAGATGTTTGGCCGCATGATGAATGAACGGTTGGGCAAAATCCATTTCTGGATCACGTTTATTGGCGTCTACTGCATCTTCATGCCGATGCACTTCATTGGCCTTGAAGGCATGCCTCGCCGCTACTCGAGTTTCGTCAACGACCTTATGCAACCCCTGATGCCGGTGCACAAATTCATGACCATCGCGGCACTGATCACAGGCGCAGCCCAGTTCATCTTCTTCGTCAATCTTTTCTGGAGCATGTACAAGGGTCCCAAGGCGCTTGAGAACCCGTGGGAATCCACGACTCTGGAGTGGACCGTGCCGTCTCCACCACCTTTTGATAATTTCGGAGGCAAACATCCCGTGGTGTATCACGATGCCTATGAATACGGAGAAGTGCACAACGGGAAGGACTACGTCATGCAGACTGATCCCGCCGGGCAGCCGGCAAAAAGTTAGTTGGGTCTGTGGCAGCACGGTGACCAGTAAATTCACGACGGAGCGAGCGCGAACATGTCCTCTTTGGACGGTCCAGTTTCAGTAGCAGCGGTTCATGATGCTCAGGATATCCCGAGTTGGGGAGGCGGATCGCTGCCTTACGCCGTACCCTCGAAGAAACTGGGAATGTGGTTGTTTATCGTTTCTGATGCCATCACCTTCTCAGCCGTAATTTTTGCGTATGGCTATTTGCGGCTCGCAGCCGCGGCTTGGCCGCGGCCGTTCGAGACGCCGAGTATCGCCAACGCGGCCGTTATGACTTTCGTGTTACTCTCCAGCAGCGTAGCCATGGTTCTGGCCGTCCGAGCCTCAAGCTTGGGCAAGGTGAGCGGCGCGGTAGGATGGCTGGTGGCGACTGCACTGGGCGGCGTGGTTTTTGACGTTCTGCATATTCACGAGTGGCTGGGCCTAATCGGAGAGGGCGTCCGTCCTTTTCACAATCCCTGGGGCACGCCTATGTTCGGGGCCGCGTTCTTTACCATGACCGGGCTTCACATGCTTCACGTCACCATTGGTGTCGTGTATCTGCTGGTCATCGCCGTCGGCTTCGGGCGGAGAAAGTTCTCAGCCGCGGATGTGGAAGTAAGCGGCCTGTACTGGCACTTCGTCGATTTGGTATGGATGTTCATCTTCCCGCTGGTTTACTTGCTGTCGGCGAAAACGGCCTAGCGTAGAAAGGATCAAGACATGGAGCACGCGGAAACTGCTGGAAACAAAATCGTCTTCTCCGTGTGGTTTGGTTTGCTCGGGTTGACGGTTCTCGAGGTGATTCTCGCCTATCGTCAGTTGCCCCTGGAGACCATGCTCACCGTCTTGATGTTCTTGTCCGTTATCAAAGCGGCATTGATTATTGCCTACTTCATGCACCTGCGGTATGAGCAGCCAAGCCTTTTTGTGACGCTGATTCCGGCACTGGTCTTCATACTGATTATGATGACCGTTATCTTCGCGGACAGTACGCGACTCGCGCATATGCGATCGCTGGTTCAATAAAAGTGTTCAGTAAGAGCGCCCAGTAATGCGTGCCGCCGCTGGTTCTTAGCAACGGCGCAGCGCCTCGAAAGAAAGCGAGTATTATGGACGTCCGGCCAGATTCTGGAAAGCTCATAACACCACTGATCCGGCGCGTATTCACTCAGCTTATCGGGTTATGGCTGGTGCTATTGGGCGCGGCACATAACCTCTATGGCCAAAGTTGTGCCATGTGTTACACGACTGTCGCCGGCGGCGGCAAGGGCGTCATTCATGCCTTGCAGGGAGCAATCATCGTTTTGCTCATCCCACCGGTGCTGCTCTTTTCAGCGCTCACGATTCTGCTGTTCCGCTGGAGAACATCGGCTTCGAGCCAAACGCCTTCTGGCGCTGCGCTAAGCGCTCAACCATGACCGACGGCTTCGCGACCGATTCCGCGCTGAAGGCTCCGATCACGAAATCGACCTCGGTTGGGGACACATCACGCCGTTTGGGTGTAGTTCTTTTTCAGCTGGGCGGACCGGGCAAACTGGAAGAGATCGAACCTTTTCTTTATAACCTTTTCTGCGATCCCGATATTATTGACTTCCCTTTTGCCCGCATCGGGCGTAAACCCCTGGCCAAATTGATTTCGACGACGCGAGCGCGCAAGGTGCAGCACCACTACGCGACGATTGGGGGAGGTTCGCCCATCCGCCGCTTCACCGAACGGCAGGCCCGGGCCCTGGAGGCGGAGCTTTCGAGCCGCGGAATCGATGCCCGCTGCTTTGTGGCCATGCGGTACTGGCACCCGTTTACGAGCGAGGCGATTCGGCAACTGCGAGCGGCGCAGTGCGACGAAGTGGTGTTGCTGCCGCTGTATCCACAATATTCGTCGACCACGACGGGCTCGAGCTTGAATGAGTGGCGCAGGCATTTTCACGACGACATGCCCGTACACTGCGTGGAGAATTTCTACCGGCACGAGGCCTATCTCGACGCCGTGATTGAAAAAGTTGACGAAGCGCTGGCACGGTTCGCCGTGCCGAAGCGGGCGGAGCTTGTGTTCAGCGCGCACAGCGTGCCAGTTTCGGTGATAGAGAAGGGCGATCCTTACCAGCAGCAGATCGAAGACACGGTACGGCGCCTGGTACAACGCGGTGGATGGAGCAACCGGAACCGGCTTTGCTATCAGAGCAAGGTGGGGGCAAGCAAGTGGCTGCAGCCTTCCCTGCACCGCGCGCTGCACGATCTGGCCGCAGAACACGCTCGCGAAGTTTGCGTCGTGCCGGTAGCGTTCGTCTCCGATCACGTGGAAACGCTGGGGGAAATTGATCACGCGGCCCGCGAAGAAGCGCGCCGGCTGGGCATCGCGCAATTTGAAATGAGCGCCGGGCTCAACGATACCCCGAAATTCATACAAGCCCTAAGCCAGATCGTGTTGCAGTCCATGGGCGAGTCGGTTCATCGATTCATTCCGGCGCTCCATCATGGATTTCCTTTCCGAGTCTAACTAGATTGCCCTGTAGTAAACATGCTCGACTTTTCGAAGTACATGGCGGCCCATTTTCGAAATCGACGCGCGCGCAATCGTATTTCCGACAGTCCTTGTCCTTTGGTTATTTGCTTGGCTTTGGGGATATGCCTTATGGTCGAGCGGTAAACAGCGGTCTCGTGGGGAGCCGCGAAGTTAACAATGCATTGGAAGCCGCTTGGCGTCCCTCCGCGGTCGCTGTGTTCCCCGTCAGTGCTGTATCCAGTCGTCCACCCCAGGCGACGCCATTTCAAGGTGGTGTGTATGAAGCACCTGTTGCGGATGATTGCACTGCTCGTGATCGGCCTCGCGCCGGAGCTTTCTGCTGGCCAAGCGGGTTACCAGGTTATCTCCGTCGAAGACGGAGGAACGATCCGGGGAACCGTGCGGTGGCAGGGGGCCTTGCCTCACCTGGTGTCCTACGATATCAACAAAGACCAGGAGATCTGCGACCCGCAGGGTCAGAAGCACCGTGACCTTGAACGGTTGCTGGTCGCCCCGAACGGTGGCGTCGCCAACACGGTTGTGTTTCTCAGGAACATTAGCCGTGGGAAAGCGATGGATCTACCCGTGACGCGCCGGTTCCTCAACCAAAAGAGCTGCCGTTACGAACCTCATGTCCTGCTGGTGCCGGTGCAAGCGACTTTAACCGTGAAGAGCAGCGACCCCTTGCTGCACACGGTGCAAATGTCGGGGAGCGCGGATTACAATTTTCCCTTTACTGCAGAAGGGCAGGAGTTCACACATCCCATGACCCGCGACGGCGCCGTCAGCGTGCGCTGCAACATACATGTCTGGATGAACGGCGAAATGATGGTAGCGCGGCATCCCTACTATGCGGTGACTGATCGGGACGGTAACTTCGAGTTGACCCAGGTTCCTCCCGGCGATTACGAAATTGTTGCCTGGCATGAGGGATGGAAGGTGGTTGGCCAGAACGCCCTCTATGACCTCAAGACCCAAGTTCGCGTGAACCATCCCATTTTCTCCGAACCGGTAATCTGGAGCAAGCCGGTAACGGTTCCTGCCCGCTCTGCCGTAGAGGTGAACTTTACCCTCGAGCAACCCCGGCAGATGCCGCAAGGGCATTGAGGCCTCTAGCCCAGTTGGTTGGCGTAACATCGCCTCTCTCTGACAATCGGAAACGGTGCTTGGCCCTGTAGCAGGGTCAGCGCACTTGCCATCAACTCGCCATCAAAGCTACGCTGTTCTGAGATTGCAATTGAGCTGTGCCCAGCGGCGCTGGCCAACGGCGGAATCTTTTTTCCACTACCCAATATCGAAACAAGTTGGGAAAATCAAGTATGCAGGTGGGTGTCAGTTCGGCGTTGGATTTGCTCCTCCGTCAGTTTCGCGGTCGCCACCATCGAAGGTTTCGTAGCACCGGCGAGCCGCTTCTGGATGAAAGGCAACCGGACCATGGATGACAAGCATTACCGGGCCCGTATTACCAGGCGCGTCGATTTCGCGCCCGACCTCTGGATGATCCGCATTGATCCCGGGGCCGAATTCCGGTTCACGCCGGGGCAATACGCCACGCTCGGCGTCGAGCGGGACACGCGCCGCGTGGAGCGGGCGTACTCGATCGCCTCTTCGCCCCACGAAGGGGAACTCGAATTCTTTTTCGAATTGGTCCCGGAAGGGGTGACCACCCCTCCGCTGCACGATCTTCTACCCGGGGACGAGGTGCTGATGCGCAAGGTGGCTAAGGGACTTTTTACCTTGGAAACCTCGCAGCCCGCGCGCAAGAACCACCTCATGGTCAGCACCGTGACCGGTGTGGCGCCGTTCGTCAGCTACGTGCGGACGTTGTTCGCGGATTGGAAGAAAGGCAGCTTCACCGGCGAGCACAGCCTGTTTCTGCTGCACGGCGCCAGCCGCTCCTGGGAGTTCGGGTACCGTGAGGAACTGGAGAAGTTTGCCGAGCAGGCGCCCTGGTTCAGCTACGTGCCGACCATCAGCCGCCCCTGGGAGGATGCGAATTGGAATGGCGAAATCGGCCGCGTGGATGAGTTGATACGCAAGTATGCCGACCGCTGGGGATGCACAGCAGCCAACAGCATTGCGTATCTGTGCGGACATCCGGTGATGATCGAGCACGGCAAGGGCATTCTGAAACGCATCGGATTTCAGAAAGAGAACTTCAAGGAAGAGGTCTACTGGATACCGCCGAGAAAGGCTGGATAGGGCTTTCCCGGAAGCATCGGGACTAGACCACGCTCAAGCGTGGCGGAACCCAAACTCTACCAATTGTGGTCAGAGTCAGCTGCGTCAGCGTCCTGCCTGAACTGATGGCGTTTGCGATAAACAATGAAAATCATGCCAACCGACATAAGGGTTGGAGGGACGATAAGAATCAGAATTCCACTGCGCAAGGCCTGAATCATTCGAGCGCCAGCGGACGCCGCCTGCGTATAACAGAGCGCGCAACTCTGGGAGAAGGCTGGGAGCGGCGCGGCGAGCATGACCAGCGCAATCAGCGCAATACCAACAAGCAGGAACGGTCTCTCGACTCGCACCTTTGTTCTTATCTGTCCTTCGACCTCTCTTCCTAACATCTCTTCTCCTCCACGCCGTTCCCTTACATAACTCATTTTGAAAATGGCGCGCCGATCAGCATCCGGAAGGAGTCGGTCCACCCATATTGCATCCCCAGCAGGACAGAAATCGTAAAGATGAGGACAAACCACAGAAAGGTCCGCTTTTCCGACCAAAGATGCATGAAGAACAACATTGCCAGCCCCGCCTCGACGCAGGAGACGGTCAGCATGCGCCAGAACATCTGCGATGCATCGATCTTCTGATAGGCAATTACGAATTGCAAGCCGGCCAGAGCCAACAGGCAAACATAGACGACCAGGTCTTTGCCGATTCCGTCACTCTTATGCGCTTCCGCGGTTGTCATAGCATTCTGCTCCCAAGCTTCCTGATCTAGTGGGCGAGATTCAAAAGGTAGACCAACGGTACGACGAACATCCAAACCAGATCCACGAAGTGCCAGTAAAGGCCCAGAACCTCGATGTCATCGGCATTGTAGCGGCCACCCTTGTAGCGCACACCCACAACGATTAGAGCGATTACGCCGCAGGTGACGTGCGTGAGATGCAAGCCCGTAATGCTGAAAAATGACGCCCCGAACAATGCGGTTCCCCACGGATTCTTAAAGAGCGTCATGCCTTGGTCAATGAGCTCCAGCCATTCCCGAACGTGCAACAGGGCGAAACCAATACCCAGAGCCGCAGTGATCATGGTCCAGCGGAAGGCCCCGGCTTTGTCCCCCGCCCGAGCGGAGCGCAGTCCGATCAGCATGGTCAAGCTGCTGGTCAGAAGAATGAAAGTCATCAGGGCGACGTTGGTTATGCCGGGGAACGGTCTGGGCCAGTTGGGCGTCCCGTTGCGCAGAAATCCATAAGCCACCAGGCACGCCGCAAACGTCATGGTGTCGGCGATAATGAACAGCCACATCGCCAGTTTTTTTGTCGGAATCGAAAATGCCGGTCCTACAGTAAGACCTGGGGCGTGCCCTTCCATGGTCAAGTCCGCTTGGCTCACGGCGCCTCCTAATTGTCGAGTCGGTTAAAGTTTCATCCAAAGCAGCAACAGCAGATACAGCCAAAGAATGCCCATGAAGTGCCAGTAACGCGCAGTCGCAACCAACTGACTCCGCAGCAGGGCCGACTTACTCAGCTTGCGAATGACATAGATCAGTCCACCCAACCCGCCCAGCACGTGTAGCGCATGTATAGCCGTCAGCAAATAGAAAAAAGAGCTGCTCGGATTGGTGGCCAGATAGAGCCCCTCGGCCCTCAGTTGCGACCACGCGACATACTGACCGCCCACAAAAAGCAGGCCGAGAAATAATGTTACGTAGAGCCAGCGTGCGGGGCCCCCGACCTGACTTTTCATGCCGCCCATGAAGGTAGCGACGCGGCGACGCGAGACCTCCAGCGTCACGCTGCTCGCAAGGAGCAAAAGAGTATTGAAGTAGAGGATCGACGGCAGCGTGAAGGTCTTCCAGTCGAGCGACGAACCTTTACGAACGATCAGTGCGCTGGTGAGGGCAGCAAACATCATCGTAATGGCGAAAAGCACTACCCAAATGGCAGTCGAAGCCGGTGGTGGCGAGTAGTCCAGCGCCACACGCGGGTCACCATCCACAGGTACCAGGTTTCTCCGACCGCCATTTCCCGAGTGCCCTTGATCGGGCAAACGGTGCGGACCGATTCGAGGCGGTTGATGTATTGTAGTCGCCATAACGACTGAAACTCCCCTCAGATGGCTGTTTACGAGTTATTTTTGCGAGTTACTTCTCATCGTGTTCCGTCTTGACTTGCTCGGGTGAAGCCTGCATGACGTAGTCACCAACCGAACTCTGCACTCCGTATTGATAGGGATCGTGGTAAACCACTGGATGCTTACCGCCAAAATTGTCGAAAGGCGGAGGCGTAGCCGTGCTCCACTCCAGTGAAGTGCCTTCCCACGGGTTATCGGGCGCCGGCTTGCCCCAGAAGCGGCTGTGAATCAGGTTGTAGACAAAGATAAGCTGGGCCGCGCCAGTAACGAGAGCAGCGACGGTGATGAATTGGTGCACCGGAATCAGCGGCTGCAGGTAGTCATCCACGAACGTCGAGTAGCGGCGCACATTTCCCGCCATGCCCAGGTAGTGGAATGGCATGAAGATGCAATAAGCGCCCACGAAGCTTAGCCAAAAATGAATTTTTCCGAGAGTCTCGTTCATCATCCGTCCGAACATCTTGGGCGCCCAGAAGTAAGTTCCGGCAAAGATGCCGAACATGGCCGCAACGCCCATGACGAGGTGGAAATGGCCCACCACAAAGTAAGTCGCATGCAGCATGATATCGATCGAGGGCTGAGCCAGGAAGAAGCCGCTCACGCCACCGCTGACGAACATCGAAATAAAACCCAATGCAAATAGCGAAGCCGAGTTGATACGCAGCTTAGAGCCATACAGACTGAAGGTCCAGATCAGCACCACGATGGTGGACGGGATGGTTATGACCAGCGTGGGGAAAGAGAATGCCAGCGAGGAGTACGGATTCATCCCGCTGACAAACATGTGATGCCCGTAGACCATGTAGCTGAGGACGGCCAGTGATCCCATGGAATAGATGAGTACCCTTTGGCTAAGCATGGGTCTGCGCATGTTAGTGATCAGGACATGGGAAACGATGCCGATGCCGGGCACGATCGCGATGTACACCTCCGGATGTCCAAAGAACCAGAAGAGGTGCTGCCATAGGAGCGTCGAGCCTCCGGAGTGGGGCACCAATTGGTCGCTGACGACCAGGCCTGACGGAACGAAAAAGCTGGTACCGGCTACGTGATCGAGAATAGCGAGGATACATGCCGGCATTAACACCGCAAATGCTGTCAGCCCCATGCATGAGGTAATGAACCATGCCCATGCGGTGAGCGGCAGGCGCAGGAGGCTCATGCCTTTTACCCGCAGATCGAGTGTGGTGGGGATGAAGTTCAATGAGCCCAACAACTGGCCAACACAAAACAGTGCAATCGACGTCATCCAAAGAACCACCCCCGTACCCTGGCCGGGGCCTGCGGCCGAACCCACGGCATTGAGCGGGGCGTATTGCGTCCAGCCACCCAGGGTCGGTCCGTCGCTCACGAAGAATGACGCAATCAAAACCACGAAGCCGGTAAATGTAACCCAAAACGACATCATGTTGAAGTGCGGGAAGGGCATGTCCTCGGCGCCTACCTGGATGGGCAGGAAGAAATTACCGAAGGCCGCGAAGGGAGCGGTCGTGAGCACAAAAAAGACCATGATGGTGCCATGCATGGTCATCAATTGCAGGTAGTACTCCGGCGTCATCACCCCGCCCGGAGCGCCGGTTTTCGAAAGCAATTGCAGGCCGGGGATCGCGGCGTTGGTCCACGCCAGGTGGATGCGCATGAGCCAGGAAAGAATCATTCCGACTATGGCGGCGAGCAGCGCCAGCGCGTAATACTGCTTGCCGATTACCTTATGGTCGAGACTGAAGACGTGCTTCCGAATGAAACTTGTCGGAGGAGCGTGATGCGCCGCGTGCGCTGCTACGTCGTGCATTTCCTCACCTCAAAAGAGTTGTCTTGATCCACTCGCGCGTGAACGCGGACGGAAAGAGGTTACTGCATGGCCGCTTCCTTCTTCAGCCAGTCATCGAAGTCTTGCTGGGACATTACCTCCAGGTACGCCTTCATGTTGTAGTGTCCCAGGCCACAAAGCTGGGTACAGACAATCTCGTACTTGCCGATCTTGGTCGCCGTGAAGTGCAGAGAAACATCCAATCCGGGAACAAAGTCCTGCTGTACCCGCAACTCCCGCACATAGAAAGAATGCCCAAGATCTTTCGAATGCATGAGCAGATGGATTTCCTTGTTCACCGGAATCGCCATCTCGGCGGTCACGATGTCATCCTTGGAATCCTGGTCATGGTCGAGGTCGAGACCAAAGTAATTCTGCGTGCTCTCATTAATGAGCTCGGGATGCAGCGGGCCGAACGTTCCATCAGGGCCGGGGTAGCGGAAGTAGAAAGCAAACTGCCCGGCTTGGACTTGGATGGGCATGGCGTTAGCCGACGGCGGCGTGAGATACACGTTGGCCCATGCCTTGATCCCGAAGATTCCGAGGGCCAGGACTTCTATGCCCACCACCAGGAAGGCGGCAATCACCAAACCTGTGGCGCCGCCGGGAAAGTTTTTAATCTTTGCATCGGGGCCAGGATTGGAGAACTTCCAGACGAAAAACGCCAGAACGAACTGCGCCGCGAGAAAGGCGATCCCGGCCTCGGCCATGGTCTCCGACATCTGCTCATCGATGAGGGCTCCATGAGTCGAGATGTCTTCCGGCGCCACCCAGGTGTGTCGCAGGATGGGAATCGCGGACAGGATCGCGATTACGACGATGGTGACCGCAAAGAATTTTGCCATGATGTCCTCGCCTTGACCGGTTTCAGCTCGTCTCCATGAGTCCGTTTTCAGGAAGGATTGCTCGCCCTCCCCGCGGACCTGACGATGAACGCCTCGCGAAACTGATGCGCTATGCCACCCCTTGTGACGATCCGGCAAAGGATGTGATCGCGCTCGTCTCGTCCTTTTGAATATCGAAAACGGCGGACAACCGGGTCAGTTCGAGCAAATCATGTACTCGCTTGTTCAGATTGGTGAGCTTCAATTGTCCGCCCTGGTTCCGAATCGTGGTGTGCGCCTTGACCAACTCTCCGACACCAGAACTGTCGACGTACTGAACTTCGCCCAGGTTCAGCACGATCGCCTTGGCGCCTTTTGCCGCCAGATCGCGAACAATCTCGCGGAGAATGACATTTCCCTCGCCCACCGTAATTCTTCCGCTGATGTCCAGGACGGTCACTCCGCCCACCTGGCGGGCGGTGGTTTGCATCTTGACGGGGCTCCGTCCTTCCATCGCCATTCCCAGCCGGTCAAGAACGGAGCACGCGGAATTCGCCAGTTCCTTGGACTCTGTCCGAACCACAATCAGCGAACGCCCTTCTTTGAGTACTTCCTGGAAGAAGGCCACGTCCTCAGAGGACTTTTCAGCCGCTGTGGGGCGCGGCGCGTCCGCCTCGTGGGTTGACGCCGATCCTACCGCGGAGCCGGCACCCGCGCCCGCACCCGCGCCCGTGAGCAGCGCGGCGGCGCCGATCCCTAGCGCGAACACCGTCCCGATCCCGGGAAGAAGCAGCGTTGCCGCGACCACCCCGGTGGTCAACCCGGCGGCGCCCCCGACGAAGCCTCCCACAAACGCGCCGAGTTCCTTCGCGATGGATTTGGCTTCGTTTTCCGAGCGAGTCAGGAAAACGATGGATTCTTCCGGCACACCCCGCCCCCGCAACTCCCTGACCGCACTCTCGGCGTGATCACGCGAAGCAAATACTCCGATTGCGGTTTCCATGTACCCTCCTGTGCCATCGCTGAAGGCCCGCAGCGTCTCCGGGTCTCGACCGCTCCTTGCGGAGTGTCGGAAACGGGCGGATTGGCCAGCTCTCGGATTGATTTTTTACCCGAGATTCTTTACCCGAGAACTCTCACTTAGCCTTGAAGGTGAAATCGGCGGTTGCCGCTGCGCCCGCCGCCACCGTCACCTTCTGATTCTGCGTACCGTAGGTTTCCTGCCACGCCGTTACCGTGTAATTTCCGGGAGGCACATTCTGGATCGTGTAGGAACCATTCTCGTCCGTGGTTGCGTAGGGACCCTTCACCACAGCGAAATAGCCACTCATCCACGGGTGGATGTTGCACTTGACGTGGATCATTTCTGGGGTTTTCCAGCTTTTGGTGACGGGCGGAGCCCCCGGCGGCTGCGACTGGTTCCACGGGATATTGCCAGTCAGAGGATTGGGCTCCGGGTGGATATTGTGAGCCGTCTGATCACTGGTCTCCACCTTGAATTCCTGGCCTACGTCCATGGCCAGCACGTGCGGCGTGTACATGCAGTTCTTCTGGTCGAACACAGGGACTTGAGTGGGTTTCATGTTGGCCTCGCTAGCGCTCAAACCTTCCGAGATATAGAGCACAACATTCTCCAAACCGCCGCCCTTACCGACAACGACATTCTCCGAATGGGCGGGGTTGTTGGCGCTTGCCTTCACACAGAACGGGTCCTTTGACATGTCGATACCCCGCATGTGCGGGGGCGTGCCGTCGAGCTTGACGGTGCCGGTAATTTTGCCCTCAGCGGCCGCACTCGCCTTGTGGTTAATCATTAATGATCCAAGACCGACCAACACTAGAGTGGCTACAATCACAGCCCACCCACGGTTGCGTTGTTGCTTCATGGCTTTTCTCCTAAGTTCGGAAGGTTACCCTCCCTATCACTGCGTTGGTGCATTTGGATTTACCGGTTTCAACCCCAGTTGGTGGGCAATCTCCCTTTCTTTGGCGTTGAACGCGTTATGCGGCTGCAGCGAGCGCAAATAAAACACCAGGTCCCAAGCCTCGTCAGGCTTGATGTTGTCGGCGAATGACGGCATCGGCGTGCCGTCTAAACCGGTCATAAAGATTCTGTAGATATCAACGTCGGTGCTTCCGCACTTCGGTCGGGAACCATCAGTGAAGTTGAAGGCCGCAATGGGCTGGCTGAGATCGTCGGTAAGCGTAGAGGCCGAGGGGCCATTGGCCATACCTTGGACGCCGTGGCACTTGTAGCACTGCATCTTGGCGAACACTTCTTGTCCGGCCTTGACCCGCTCTGCCGTGATTTCCGGCTCGGGAGGGATTTGAATGGGAGTGCCGGCCTTCTCCGTCTGCCAGCGCGGCGAGTAGTGCTTAATCCACGCAACCAAATCCGCTCGCTCCTGCTTTGACAACGGATTCCACTGGGGCATATTCGAGCGGTCCATCCCCCGGCCAATCGTATCGAAGAGATCCTGGTCGGTGGGCAAAGTTCCGGTCGGAGTGGATCGGCACTTGAAAATCGCCAACTGGAAATTGCGCGGCTGGGCGTACATAGGGGTAGCAAACCACACCGCATTCTCGCCGTTACCATCTCCCAGTTCACCGTGACAGCCGACGCAGTACCGGCGATACGGCAACGCGGCGGCGCGGGCGGCGCCGGTAAGGTTGCCAATGTGGCTGGACGCCGCCGGCGAATGTAACCACTCCTGCTGCTGATATGTGGTGAGTTGGGCGTACGAGGCAGTAGACAAACAGAGAGCGACAACCGCGCTCAACAACAGCGACCACTTGCGTAAATTTGTATGCACAGTCATCCCCCTCTTTAGAAGTCGAAGTCAAATCCAAACAGCAATTCGCTGGTGTTTATGTTGGTGGCGTTGCCAGCCAAGTTGGTAGGCCCGGTACCGTCCTGGTGGAACAAGTTGAATTCGCCGTGATAGGCAAAGCCGGCCCGGCTGGTCATAAACGGGTTGTAGCGGTAGCCGATTACATAGTTGGTGACGTTTCCCAGGTTACTCGCGTTCGTCGAACTTGCTTGTTGCGACATTCGTTCGGCTTCATACCGGGCGAGGAAAATCATCTGCGGGCTATACACGTAGCGAGCTTCGACCGTGACGCCGTTCCAGGTGGGCGCCCGCGCTCCCGCCGGAAGAACGGTTCCCGGCAGAAAGTTAGGCCCGGGGGTGCCAGGAGATCCATTGCTTGGGTTAACTGCGTTGCCATAACCCTGCCCGAAATATTCGTTATCCTCGCCGTGCTGTGTCACTACGTTTACGTCAAAGTGGGGACCGAAATAGAATTGTCCGGTAAAGCCCACACGACTGAATCCCTTGTTGCCAATTCCCGAACCAGGGATGGGTACCCCGCCGGAAGTCCGATAGTACGTTGCCGCCTCTCCTACAAACGCGTATACCCCGAGGCGATCCACCCCTAGCTTGCCGGTATCAATACCTTGGTCGAAAGTAAAGAATCCGCTATAGGAGTTGGCTCCGGTAACCAGCCCCACGTTCCCGTCATTCGAACTGAGCAGCGCCGCCGAAACACGCGTTCGATCGTCCAGCGAGTGCCCTACGTACTCCATGCCTAGCTGGTTGTCCCCCATCTGCCCGTAGATGTTCCCGTCATTCACCGGGATGAAGTGATAGGTCTGATAGACACCGCCGTTACCGGTCAGGGTCAGGATGCGCTTTTCAGAGAGCAGGTTGTTAAGTTCGAACTTACCCAGTTTGATATTGAGCCAAGGGGTGCCAAGGATGTTATCGAGGCGACCCATGACGGTCTCAAAATGAAACGATGCCGTTGAGTCGGACGACGGAAGCACATAGAACGACACGTTCTTCTCGAGCGTTCCACCGGTATGGAAGTCGAGCCCGCTCAGGTCAAAGCCGGACGACGAGACGCGTTGGACACCTGAAGGCGATTGGTCCACCGGGTCAAGGCTGCTCAGCCGGTGCCAGATGGGCGTGATGCGGAAGGTCACCGGCCAGTACGAGGGATTCTGCCAGATGGGAGCATCCCGATCGTTCATCAACTGATAGCCATTGTCCCGGAACCTCAGCCCGAAGTTATTCAAGGCGGGCCACGACTCGTGGCAGGCCGAGCAGCGCAGTCCATACTTCCTGGCGAAGGCCGGTAACGCGCTCGCCGACTGGCTGGCACCCAGAATCAAGAAGATTAACGCGAAAGCGGCGGCGAGGACGCAGGTTACCCGCGGCGGCTTCTGCCAGAAGAGATGAGACTGCGCCCACATACGCATGCTGCACTCCTCAGACCAAGGTCACAAGTTTTTGCAAAAACGGAATTCCCCACTGCACCCAAAACGAGAGCGCGTTGGAAGCAGCTAAGCGTAAAGACAACGGCTTAGTAGCTCGTGCGCCCGACCCAAAAAGTTTACGGTTGAGTGGTCCAGTGATCCGACCACCCCCACCGGCGCGGAATATTACTACCGTCAGAAACGAAGTGCAAGGGATTTGTAAAATTTTTTTTACAATCTTTTGACATGCCGTCTGACATGCCGTCCGCGCTCTCTGAGAAAACGGCAGGCGAGGTGCTCGCTACGCCCGTTGACGGCGATGAACCCCGGCGCCCCAGCAGAACAACCAACACTTTTTCAGGTAAGTGGCCACCCACCCCTAATCCAAGGGATATTACTACCATCCCATGGAGGTGTAATACAGTGAATGCTGTATTCGCCGTCGAACACAGCATTGTGCGGTAAAAGACATAGAAAATTGGCTAAAGGTAATGAGGACTTATGAACTGCAAGGAACTTGCAAGAAATGTTTAGAATTGTTTTACACCGCCCTGGTTACACCGCTCTGGCTACACGCCGCCCTTAGAGTAACCGCGAGAAGAGTAACCGCGAGAACCTGTGTGAGGTGTTCGCGAGATGCCAGTTGACAGTAACCAACCTCACGTAAGAAACTCTTGCAACAGGAGCAGCGGAGCTGGCCGTGATGGGGGACAAGAGTCTTCGTGGTAAGCGGCTGGTTGGTTGGGCTGCGCTTCACGGGGCTATGTTTCATCGAGCTGCGCTTTATCTGCGGGTGACCGCAGCATTTCTTCTGCTCACGGCGGCGGCCATTCCCGCGCGCGGCCGCGACAAAAATGTTCTCGCATACGGCGAGGGCCTGATCATCAATATTCCGCTGCCCGAGCCCGAAGTGGCGCAGGTGGTGGAAGAAGCGGTGCAGGATACCATCATCCGGGGAACCAAAGAATACAACAAGGACGAGTACGTAGCGGGAGCGGTGGCAGCCACATCTACGCCGGTATTTCCGAAATGGACGGAGGACGGCAGAGTTTTCTACAAGGTGCGGAAGCAGGCTCTGGATCCCAGGAATTTCAAAGACAGCACCGATGTGGGAACACTGGCCGTGCGCTACGTAGTAAAACCGCAGGGCGACAAGAATACGGTGCTGCGCATCGACGCAATCTTTGTGGAGGATTTTCGCCGCGTGGCGCATCCCTCGAACGGCTCGGTTGAAAGCGCCGAATACAAGGACATCCAAGATCGGCTGGCATCGATCGAGTTGGTCAAAAAGGAAACCGCTGAGGCTTTGCGAATTAAACAGGAACGGTTGGCGAAGGAGAAGTCCAGCCCGAACAGTAACGTGAGCAGCAGCAAAGATGGTGAGGTGAGTAGCAACAACGATAGCGGCAAGGAACTGCTCAGCACTCCGCCGTCGATTGCGATGGCCAGCGATAGCACGAATGGCGAGAGCCCTGCAGGTGCAAAGACGACCGCCTCTGCGTCACAGCCATCACCATCCTCACCATCATCAATGCCGCACCCCGCGCTGACCTACCAGGAATCTGGTGAAACACTAGAACAACGCGTTGCGGAACTGCGCGAGCAATTGGAGCGACTGGTCAAGCAGCCCGGTGCCCCGCTCAAATCCGCTCCGTTCCACACCGCCACCACGCTGAAACCGTTGCAACCGGGTGTTGAAGTACTGGTTGAGATCACAACACCATATTGGTACGGGGTTGAGACCCACGATGGCGATCACGGATGGATTCGACGAGATCAGCTGGAGCAACTGCCGTGACGAGGGGGAAAACAGAAGCGGCTGCCTTCTGGTTCACTCGGCCCTTAGTTCACGCCGCGCGATCCGCGTTCTTGGTGGCAGCTGCTGTGGCGGCTGTTCTTTTGACAACACTGGTGCGGACTGGTATCGCCCAAGCCGGCCCCTACGAACGCACGTTTCATCAACCAAAAAGTGCGGTGGAAAAGGCATTAAAGGACTTGCAGCCGGCGATGAGTGGACGGCTACCCGTTCTCGACGGTTTCGCTTTGACGGGCGATCATCCGTTGAACCGCTACCAGCGGGCGTATTACCAATCTGCCGTGCAGGTGAGCTCGATTGCGTCGGGCGGATCGGTGGTGCGGGTGAGCACGAAGGTGACGGCATGGTACGCGGATTCGACTCCATCTCGCTCGGGATACCAACTGCTGACTTCGAATGGCCGGATCGAATCCGACCTCCTTGACCAGCTATCCGATCTGCTAGCGACCAGCGCTGGTGCGACAAATTCTGGTGCGACAAATGCTGGTGCGAAGAATTCTGGTGCGACGAATTCTGGCGGGAGTTCGAGCGGGAGATCGAGGGAAGGCTTCGCGGTGAGCGCTCCACCGGCAGCATCCACTAAGCGGCCAGCAACCCCGGAAAAAGGAGTTGCGAACCTGGGCGTCGCGGAACCTGCGATCTCGGCGCCGATGCCCCAGTTGCCGGAAACCGGGCGCACGTTGTCGTCTCCATCGGAACAGGGCCTGTCAAGTCAGCAACTGGCGGAGACGAAAAATTCGCAGAGCAAAGCTGCCGATCAACCAGCAGCCAGCTTGCAAGCGGAGGCGGCGAGCTTGGAGGAAGTGCTCAAGAACCAGACGCATCCGAAGAATCTGGTCGCGATAAAGAAAACCGGGACGCCGGTAGTTGCATCTCCCAGTTTGGAGGCGAAGACTTTGTTTTTGGCGACCGCGCACGATGAATTTGAGATGTTGGATTTCAATGAGAACTGGGTTCACGTGCGGATTTCGGGCTTGTCGCGGGGGTGGATCTGGCGCACCAGCCTGGAGATGCCGGAGGGTATTTCAGACGTTCCGTTGGCAAGCACGAAGGCGGCACCGGTTGCGGTCGATCTGTTTCTGGTGTCGCGCGAGGAGACTGCACCGTTCCCGGGAGATTGGGATCCGCTTCGGGGCAAGAACGTGAAAATCATCTCGGTGCAAAAGATCCAGGAAAACGAAGAAAACAGCGGTGCGCAAGCAAAACTGGAGTTCGCCAGGTCTTTGCTCGACAAGGACTATGCGGAGTTGGCGGCAAAGTCACAGGAGCTCGCCGGAGTGGTGTTGATGTTTGATTCCGTCGATGGCGGCATGATCGCCATAACCATGCCCACGATTCAACAATGGAAGGCTGGCAAATTGACCGACGCGGCCCTCTGGCATCGATGTTATTTTGATCCGCCCGAGACCTTCAGTGTTTCCAGTTTGGCGGGTTCCAGTCCTGCGGGCACCCACTAACTGTCGCCGCTGGTTGCCAGGGATTGCGTTTGATGAAGATTGCGTTTGAAGATTGCGTTTGACGTGAGCACCGTGAGAGCAAAACTCTTTGTCGCTTTGGGTTTTTGGCTTGACATTGAACCCACGGCACGGTACCAATGCTGTCTTCTGACCTTCGCTGTTCCAATGTTTCGTGGGGAATTCATTGGGGACGCCGGTTTGAACGAAACCGCCGGATGAGGGCGGCAGTGGCAAACGGCGCGTGTGGGGTTCATGCTGCAAAAATTTGCCTCTCGGTTGCGCGATTACGCCGAGCTTACCAAGGCGCGCATTACGACTCTGATCGTTCTTACGGCGTGGTGCGGCTACTTCTTTGGCGCGCACCGCTTGGGGGTGTCGTCGTGGTCGCTGGGCTTGTTCCACGCCCTGTTGGGTGTGGCGCTGGTTTCGAGCGGAACGGCGGCGCTGAATGAAGTACTGGAAGCGAGCGTGGATGCGCGGATGCGGCGCACGGCGCTGCGTCCCTTGCCTGCGGGAAGAATGACCACGGCCCACGCGGCTATAGTAGGACTGGCGCTGACTCTCGGTGGTTCCGCTTATCTCGCGATCTATGCCAACTTACTAACTGGGTTATTAGTGTTCTTGACGGCGCTGGTGTATCTGGCGGCATACACTCCACTGAAGAAAGTTTCTCCGGTGTGCACATTTGTGGGCGCATTCCCGGGAGCGATGCCGGTGGTGCTGGGGTGGACGGCGGCGCGCGGAAAACTGGAAGTCGAGACTCTGATTCTTTTTGCCATCATGTTCGTCTGGCAGTTTCCGCATTTTCTTTCGATCGCATGGCTCTATCGCGAGGACTATGCGCAAGGCGGCATTCGCATGTTGCCGGTGGTGGATTCCGATGGGAAGTCTACGGTATGGCGGATTTTGGCCTATTCCGGAGCGTTGATTCCGGTGAGTGTTTTGCCGGCTGCGCTGGGAATGGCGGGCCGTGTGTATTTGGTCGGCGCGATCCTGATGGGCGCGGCGCTTTTCCGCGTTTCCATGGGAATGGCGTATCCGCAACAGTTGGCAACGGCTGCGGCATCCAAACCGTCAGCCCGGCGTTTGCTGCAGGCTACGATCATCTACTTGCCTGCGCTGTTCGCGCTCATGATGGCTAACTCGGGCGGCTAGTTAGGCTTCTCCACGAAAGTCTAGTCTGCATGGGCCAACAAAGCGACATCCGACGGTTAAGAGCTTGATCTATAGGAAAAACCAGCTGAGTCTTTACCGCGTTCTCGCTGGTGCCGTAGAGGGCCTTGATCCGCAGGTGCTGCTTGATCCATTTGAAGAACAGCTCGCACAGGCGATAATCCACACCAGGCAGGATACGAGCCCTTGCGCGCAAAGCCCGCATCCGCGAAGATGTTCTGTATCCCTATGTCGCAAACCATCGCCCCACCCCCAGCCCATTCCGCGCAACTCGATGCTGCCACGCTCGAAGCTTCTCTCCGCCGCCACCTTCGCGGAGAGGTTCGCTTCGACTCGGGCAGCCGCGCCGTTTACGCAACCGACGGCTCCAACTATCGCCAGGTCCCGATCGGAGTCGTAGTTCCCCGCGACAAAGAAGACGTGCTCGCCGCCGTTGCCCTGTGCCGCGACCACGGCGCTCCGCTGCTGGCGCGCGGCGGAGGCACTTCGCTCGCGGGACAATGTTGCAACGCCGCCCTCGTCCTCGACTTTTCGAAGTACATGGCGGGCATTCTCGAAATCGATACCGCGCGGCGCATCGCGCGCGTCGAGCCCGGCGTTGTCCTGGATAATCTGCGCGCCGCAGCCGAGAAGCACCACCTAACCTTTGCTCCCGATCCTGCCACCCACGACCGCTGCACGCTCGGAGGCATGATCGGCAACAATTCCTGCGGCGTGCACTCGATCATGGCCGGCAAGACGGACGACAACATCGAGTCGCTGGAGGTCCTAACCTATGGCGGGCAGCGCCTGCACGTCGGCGCGACCAGCGCGGACGATTTCGACCGCTTCATTCGCGAAGGCGGACGCCGCGCCGAAATCTACACCGGCCTCAAGTCCCTCGCCGACCGCTACGGCGACCAGGTTCGCCGCCAGTTTCCGAACATCCCACGCCGGGTTTCCGGATACAACCTCAACCACCTGCTGCCCGAAAGCGGCTTTCACGTGGCGCGCGCCCTGGTCGGCTCCGAAGGCACCTGCGTCACGATTCTCGAAGCCACCTGCCGCCTCGTCGAAAGTCCGCCGGCTCGCGTGCTACTCGTCATCGGATGGCCCGATGTTTACATCTGCGCGGACCACGTCCCGCAGATCATGGAGCATCACCCCATCGGCCTCGAGGGTTTTGACGACATTATGGTCAACGCGAGCCGCCACAAGGGCGTGAACCTCGACGCCCTCACGCTGCTACCCGAAGGCGGGGGCTGGCTGATGGTCGAATTCGGCGCCGACACTGTCGCCGAAGCCGAATCGCAAGCGCACAATTTGATGAAGACGCTCGACCGCTCCGCTATTCCACCCAACATGCGGCTCTTCACTGACGCACGCCAGATGCGCCGCATCTGGGATGTCCGCGAGTCTAGCCTGGGAGTGACTGCGCACGTCCCCGGTGAACCGATTCGATGGGAAGGCTTCGAAGATTCCGCCGTAGGGCCCGACAAACTCGGCGCCTACCTCCGCGACCTGCGCAAGCTGATGCAAGACCATCACTACGACGGCTCGTTCTACGGACACTTCGGCCACGCCTGCGTGCACACGCGCATGGACTACGATCTCGAATCCACCGAAGGCATCCGCAAGTTCCGCAAGTTTATGGAAGAGGCCGCCGACCTCGTCGTTCGCTACGGTGGCTCCATCTCCGGCGAGCACGGAGATGGGCAATCCCGCGGTGAACTTCTTCCCAAAATGTTTGGCCCTGAACTCATGCAGGCTTTCCGCGAATTCAAGTCGCTCTGGGATCCCGATTGGAAAATGAACCCCGGCAAGCTCATCAATCCCTATCGCCTCGACGAAAATCTCCGCCTGGGCGCCGGCTATGGTCCCTGGCAGCCGGAGACGCATTTCAAATTTCCCGACGACCACGGCAGCCTGGCCGCCGCCACCATACGTTGCGTGGGAGTCGCCAAGTGCCGCCGGGAATCCGGCGGAGTCATGTGTCCGAGCTACCGCGTCACGCGCGAGGAAGAGCACTCCACCCGCGGCCGCGCCCACCTGCTCTGGGAGATGACGAAACGCGACTTCATCAAAGACGGCTGGCAGAGCGAAGCCGTGAAAGAATCGCTCGACCTCTGCCTCGCCTGCAAAGGCTGCAAGAGCGATTGCCCCGTGGGTGTAGATGTCGCGACCTACAAAGCGGAATTCCTGTCGCACTACTACGAAACCAACCGGCGTCCGCTGAATGCGATGGCCCTTTCGAAAATCGACCTGTGGATGAGAGCCGCCTCGCACGCGCCGGGCCTGGTGAATCTCGCAACCCAACTCCCCGGTCTGCGCGACCTCGCCAAGCTGGCTGCCGGAATTCCCGCCCAGCGCCGCATTCCGGCGTTGGCACCGCAAACGTTTAAAGACTGGTGGGAGCACAGGTGGAGCGACGGGCGCCCTCGCCCGTCCCGCGAAGCCAGCCCCGTCCTCCTTTGGGCCGACACTTTCAACAATCACTTCCTCCCCGCAACCGCCAAAGCCGCCGCCGAAGTCCTCGAAGCTGCCGGCTTCGACGTCAGCGTCCCGCGCGCCCACCTCTGCTGCGGCCGCCCGCTCTACGACGTCGGCATGCTCGGCCGCGCCAAGCACCTGCTCCTCCAGATCATGGACGAGCTTCTCCCTGAAATCGAAGCCGCTACGCCCATCGTCGTCCTCGAACCGAGCTGCGCCACCGTCTTCCGCGACGAACTCACGAACCTTTTCCCCAAAGACGAACGCGCGCAAGCCCTCTCGAAGCAAGTCTTCCTGCTCAGCGAATTTCTCGAGCAGCGGGCAAAAGATTTCCCGCTTCCGAAAATCGCGCGCCGCGCGCTGATCCACGGCCATTGCCATCACAAGGCGATCATGAAGATGACCGCCGAAGAAGCCGTCCTCGGGCGCATGGGCATCAACTTCACCGCTCCCGCCCCCGGATGCTGCGGCATGGCTGGAGCCTTCGGCTTCGAAAAAGACAAATACGAGGTCTCGAAAGCGATTGGCGAACTCGAGCTTCTGCCCGCCGTCCGCCAGGCTCCAACCGACTGGCTCATCGTCGCCGACGGTTTTAGTTGCCGCGAGCAGATCGCCCAGGAAACCGACCGTCACGGCTTGCACCTCGCCGAAGTTCTGCAAATGGCACTGCGCGAAGCCGCCGAGACTCCCGAAGGCTTCCCGATGTTCGATCCCGCGCCGCAACACTATCCCGAAGACGCCTGGGTGCGGCCGCACCGTGCAGCGATCGAAAAAAATATGAAGCGCACCGGCTTGGCGGTTGCGGGCATAGCAGCCGGAGCAGCCCTGCTGTTGGCGTTGGCTAGAAAACGTTAAGCCAGTGTGGGGCGGGGCTCTGCCCCGTCCAGCCGAGCGAAGCTCAGCAACCCCGCCAAAGCGCCGTCGCTACGCAATCTGCAATCAACTGATAAATATGGATTTACCAGCCAGACTCCCCATACAGCCTGCTTTCTGGGACAATAGACAGCAGGCCTCCCTATGGAAACCGCAAAGCCACCAGTCGTAGCCCCAGCCTCAACGCCAGCCCCCTCCGCAGTCACCGCCGTTGCCCAGAACAAAATGCTGCAAGGCTCGGTCCTGGTGCTGATCCAGTTCGACGTTTGCGAAGAGATCAACCTCGACGCCCTGCGCGACATCTTTGGAGCCCGTCGCCAGGAGGCCAGCTTCAAGCACCCTGCTCCCGGATACGTCCGATTCCAGCGTCCGCCGGTGGTCGAACCGGTCGAACCGCTGATTCTGGAAAGCGGCGAACGGCTTGACGTGCAGATCAAGTACTACGATTACGGCGTCCTGAGCGTGGTCTTCGAGCTGCCCTTTTCCGGAGACTGGGACACGCTCGTCCGCCTCGCCAGCCGCTGGGTTTGGGACACCGATTTCACCAGCTTTGCCCAGAAAATCGCCAAACAGAAGATCGAGCGCGCCCGCCCCGCGCTGGTCAAGGTCTACGACAGCTGGCTGCATGAAGATTATTTCATCTTCCACGTGCGCGACATCGCCGGCAATCCGTCGGCGGCCGAACTGCTTGCGGCTCAAGGTGGACGCATTGCCCAGATCGTGCGCGGCGAAAACGTTCCCCTTTCCGACGGCGAGCAGCAGGAGATCATGCAGTCGAAAATTTCCTACTACCCCAACGACCTGGCCGTGATCAGCTGGAACGGCGCCTTCCTCTATGACTCAACGGCGGGCGCGGAAACCGTCATCCAGCTGCTCGAATACGCCAACTCGCAGCTCCTCGAATTCCGCCACTACGACGAACTGCTGACCCGCGAACTGCAAAGCGTCTACGACTTCATGGAAAACGGTTCGATGGGCATAGCCGCCCGCTGGCGCACCGCGAAACGCGCCAGCCGATTGCATACTGTGTTGCTCGACGTGGGCGAACTGACCGAGCGCGCCGACAACGCCATCAAATTCCTGAGCGACATGTACTCCGCGCGTCTGTATAAAGTCGCTGCGCTGAAGATCGGCGTCACCGACTACAAGAACCTGGTCAACGAGAAAGTCCACACCGCCGAAGAACTCTACCGCTTCATGGTGGACCAATTCCACCAGAGCCGAGCGTTTGTGCTGGAGCTGATGGTGGTCATTATTCTGATCATCGATTTGATCTGGCTGTTTAAGGGAAGCACGCCGATCTAAGTGTAGAGCGGGCGCCCTCGCCCGCTGCCCTTGACGTTGGTCTTGATTTTGATCTTGCCGTACCCTCTGGAAAGACGCCGATCCAGATATCCCAATCCTGGAGAATGCCAACGCGGAGTACGCGAAGGTGCAACAGCAGTTGCCCCGCTGCAACGCTGCAATTGACCTTCCGCTTATCCTGACCTAGTATTTCCGCCAATGGGCACATCTTCCCAACTTGTGGGACAGACCTTCTCGCACTACCGAATCATCGAGATGCTCGGTGGTGGTGGGATGGGCGTGGTCTACAAGGCCGAGGACACCGAGCTGGGGCGTTTCGTCGCATTGAAATTCCTGCCTGCGGACGTAGCCCAAGACCCGCAGGTTCTGGAGAGGTTCCGACGTGAGGCGCGAGCCGCTTCCGCGTTGAACCACCCCAACATCTGCACTATCCACGAGATCGGCAAAGACGGCGACCAGACTTTCATCGTCATGGAGTTTCTGGATGGCATGACGCTGAAGCACCGCATCCGCGGCAAGCCGATGGAGATCGAAACAGTTCTGTCGCTGGGAATTGAGATCGCCGATGCGCTGGACGCGGCTCATGCCGCTGGTATCGTTCATCGTGACATCAAGCCTGCCAACATCTTCGTCACCAAGCGCGGACATGCCAAGATTCTCGACTTTGGCTTGGCGAAGGTGGCACCCGCAACCAGTTCGTTGGGCCAACTTGGGTCGGCGAATACCATGACAGCCACGGCCGACGAACAGCACCTGACCAGCCCCGGCTCTGCACTCGGTACCGTCGCGTATATGTCGCCGGAGCAGGCGCGGGCAAAGGAACTCGATGCACGGAGCGATCTGTTCTCGTTTGGAGCCGTCCTCTATGAGATGACGACCGGTCAGTTGCCGTTCCGTGGGGACAGTACAGCAACCACGTTCGAGGCAATCCTGAACCGTGCTCCGCTACCTCCCTTACGACTGAACCCGGACCTTCCAGCCAAATTGGAAGACGTCATCAACCGTGCGCTGGAAAAAGATCGCGATCTGCGCTATCAGCATGCCTCGGATATGCGAGCGGAACTGCAACGGTTAAAACGGGACACTGACTCCAGCCGCCACATCTCGGCGGCTAACGGGGAGGCCACCCTCGCAGCGGCCCAGCCCGTACAAACCATGGGGAGTTCATCCGCGATTGCCGCCGCCAAGCGCAGCAAATTGGCGGTCGCGGGAGGAGTGATTGCAGCGTTGGCAGTGATTGGCGCAGCAGGAATCGGCGTCTTCTCAATGTTGCACCGTCCTGCCGCGACGCCCTTCGAAAAGTTCACCGTCACGCAGGTTACCAATTCGGGGAAGGTGGATAGTGCCGCGATTTCGCCCGACGGCAGATACCTGTTAAATGTGCAAAACGAGGAAGGGAAAGAAAGCCTTTGGCTGCGAAACTTACCGACAGGTAGCGACACGCAGGTGCTGCCCTTGTCGGCATCTTCCTATGCTAGCCTCGCGTTTTCGTCGGATGGTAATTACATCTATTACCGCGAAGCCACCGATAAAACGCTGACGGCGTTCAATCTTTACCGAGCGCCCGTGCTTGGAGGCACGCCTCGGCTTATTGCGAAGGACATCGATACCGCGGTCACATTTTCTCCTGACGGCACGCGGATGGCGTTCGCGCGATGGCAGGATCCGGATCCCGGCAAGAACCGGCTCATATCGGCAAAGTCGGACGGAACCGACGAGCAGGTTCTGCGGATCGGCTCATTTTTTCCAATATTGGTCTCCGTCGCGTGGTCACCTGACGGAAAGCGGATCGCTTGTTCTTTTCTTCAGCCCGATAATGGGATCGGCGGAATTGACATTTTCGAGATTCTGAGTGGACAGATGCGCCGGTTTGTCAGATTTGATGACAAACGGGTCCTCGACCTGAAGTGGCTACCGGACGGTCGAGGCCTGCTAGTGTTATACGAGGGAAAGTCGGGTCGGCGCACACAGATTGGATTGCTCTCATACCCCAGTGGGCAATTTCGTGCCATCACGAACGACACGAATAGCTACTCCCACATCAGCTTGTCGGCGGACGGAAGAATGCTTACGACGGTTCAAGTCGAGAGGTCAAGCGAAGTCGATATCTTGACCGGCAGCGGCGGTGGAACTGCCACCGTCGTTCCTCGAATATCGAAGAGAACCGCCATCAATACTGTGACCTGGACACCAGACAGAGAAATTCTGCTCTCGGAAGATAACCGCTTGGTGCGAATGGCCAGCGATGGGAGCAACGCCGCGGTGCTCCTGAATGATCCTTCTGCCTGGATTGGAGACGTCGAGAGTTGTGCAGACAGGTCGATCGTGGTCTCTTGGTCGTATCACGGTGGTGCGAATTCGGAGAACGTTTGGCGCGCCGACGCAGACGGAGGGAATCTCGTGCGGCTCTCAAACGGGAAACAGGATGTCAGCCCGCGTTGTTCTCCCGACGGGAAATGGGTGTATTTCACCGACGCCGCGGATTTTCGGGTTATGCGGGTGTCAGAGAATGGGAGCACACCCGAACCAGTACCGGGGAGCGTAGTGCCCAATGCGATCTTCTACAGAATCGCGATTTCACCCGATGGGAATACATTGGCCTATATCGCTAGCATTGATTCTCCAGCAACGATGACGGTTGTCCAAAAACTCGCGCTGGTGAATCTCGTTGTGAACTCAGTCATGCCGCCTCGAACGTTAGACATAGACCCGCGCGCCACGATGTTTGTCCAGTTTACCCCCGATGGGAAAGCGGTGGCATACCCGGTCGAGGACAAAGGGATTGCTAATATCTGGTTGCAGCCGATTGACGGGTCGAAGGGGCAACAGATCACGAATTTTGCGTCAGACACAATATCGGGGTTTCACTGGTCTCGGGATGGAAAATTGCTGTTAGTGCTTCGCAAGCAAGACACCTCGGACATTGTTCTTCTTCAGGAATCAAAGCCGTGACGGCGGGTGGCACCCTTGGCAAGGACACCTGATCGGGGCGAGTACGCAGTAGGTCAAAGGCGCCGCCCAAGCGAAGCCCGGACGGGGGGCACCCTTCAGAGTTGGGATGGGCGCCAAGGTCCGGCTACCCGCCGACCCTGACCGGACGAAACCTGACCCTTAAGACGAGACCTTTCGGAATCTTTCCGTCCTATATCCGTTCGCGTAGAACGGAAGGCGGAGGGCTCCATGAGAAGCGCCGCCTTGATCCTTGCCATTCTGTGCACCTCGGCAGCACTGGTCCCGGCAGTACTGGCCAAAGATAAAGATAAAGATAAAAGCCACCAGTGGAAAGACGCCAAGGTCATCGACATCACGTCCGACCTGGGCGGGCCGGTGGTGGTTCCCGTCGCAGCGCTGGTTGGAGTGCCCGTCACAAAGACCTTCTATTGGATACAAACCAGCGATACCATCTACGTTCTTGGCCCGGTTCTCACCAGGAGCCAGTTGTTGAACGTGACGCTGCACGAACCGACAAGAATTGCCATTGACGGGAATAACGCGCATATTCTGGACGATTACGGAAAAGACAGGAAGCTGCCCATCGTCGAGAAAGTCGCGCGCCCCAAACCCGAAAACCCGCAGTAGCGGCGGGTGACCCAACCTCGAGAAGCTCCGTTTCGCCTGCATCACCCACCGGGGGTGCCCCATTCTTGCGCGTTCTTTGCGCAAGGGTGGGGACCACGGCCCAATAATGAGTCATGCAATAATCACAGTATAAGAAGCGTCCGGCGGGGTGGCCCAACCCTGAGATTAAGCCCTTTGTGATTCAGAATCGGCTAACGGTGATCCCAGAATGAACATGCTGCATTGCAGTTTCCAATTTTTCCACCACGCTCGTCTTGCCTTAGCACTCGCAGTCTTCCCCATCCACGCGGACGTGTTCTGGCCGTATTTTACTGGGGCCATTCTTTTGGTAATCGGGCTACCCAGGATCATCAAGGACGAGCTGCCGCAAAAACAGGGGCTCGACAAGATCTTGCCTTTCGGGCCGTTGTTCTTTGCCCTCCCCATGGGAGTATTCGCCACGCAGCACTTTATCAATACAAAGTTGGTCGCGACGATCGTTCCGTCCTGGATGCCGTGGCACACATTTTGGGTCTATCTGGTGGGCGTTGCGGTTATGGCCACGGCGCTGAGCATCATCCTGGAGAAACATGCACGGTTGGCGGCCACACTCTTCGGATGCATGCTTCTGCTTTTCGTGGCTTTGATCCATATCCCTAACCTGGTGGCCACCCATGGCGCTCGTTTGTTCTGGGTCATCGCCCTGAGGGATCTCGCCTTCAGCGGCGGAGCTTTTGCGATGGCCGGAAGACACTTGAAAAGAACGCCTTCGGACGGCGCGCCCGGGCTGGTAACTCTCTGGCGCTTTTTCGTGGGGATACCGGCAATAGTCTTCGGCGTGGAGCATTTTCTGCATCCCGCGTTCGCGCCCGGCATTCCTATGGAAGCAAAAACGCCGACATGGATTCCCGGGCATCTTTTCTGGGCCTATCTCACGGGCGCGGCTCTCATTGCTTGCGGCGCGTGTATTGTCGTCAATAAAAAGGTACGCTTAGCAGCAACCTATCTGACGATTGTGATTCTGCTTCTAGGAGTGTTTATTTACCTCCCGATGATAGTCGCAAACCCTTCCGACGTAGACAGTGGGCTGAACAATTTCGTTGATATTTTAGCCCTCAGCGGATCTGCGCTGGTTCTGGCTGATGCTCTCGGCGCACGAACCAGCCGGGTGACCCACCCCTAAAAAGCGCAGTGGTTTCGTCTGCAGCATTAATGTACATACATTATGGACAGTACACAATGTTCCACGTGGAACATTGTACGTTACACCCGTCAGTCCGCGTTCCACCTCGGTTGGCAGGTGGCCCAGCCGCCCCTGTCCCTCCGTAACTCCTCTTCTAGAAACTACTGTCCCAGAATGGGGTTTGAGTCCTTGGGGGTCGCGCCGTTTCGCGGAAGGGTACGTCATGAGAAGATTGTTGTACCAGACCGCCGATCGTTGGCCTTCAGCCGAGGATCCAGCCGAGGACCCATGTCCAGCGGGCGCGCGCCGCTCGGAACATGCGCGAGGTTTTCTGAAAGCTGCGGTGGCGCTGGGTTGCTTGCTTACCAGCAACGCTGCTTTTTGTGAGCAGAAAGCGGTCATTGTTGACACGGTTGAGCAACGCGGCGGGCGCTTGCTCACTCGCGCGGAAGGCGTGGCGCTGGTCGACCGCGCGCTGGAGTATTCCGCGTCGAGTCCCAGGCTGGATTGCTCGCATCTGGTGCACCAGATGCTCTCCACTACCGGACTCGCCTATCCTTACGCGACATCTAACGAAATATTCGCCGGCATTCCGCAGTTTCGTCGAGTCCGCAACGCGCAACCTGGCGACCTGATTGTATGGCCGGGCCATGTGGGACTGGTGGTGGACACCGAGCGCAGCGAATTCTTAAGCTCCAAGGGCAGCGGGATAGGCACGGATAATTACAGCAGCGAGTACTGGCAGACTCGAGGGCGTCCGCGATTCTATCGTTATGTTGTCGGCGACTCGACCGAGCTTGCTGGACTCGGCGACATTCCCGCCCGCAGCATCGGAACTACTCCGGCGCACGGTGCCGTCGTTCCCACAGAAGCGGCCACTCAAGCGTCCGGGAGATCATCCGCAAGACTTGTCGAGCCCGCGTCGTCGCCGCAAAACGCTTTCAACCATGTGATCGGCGATGACGTCCCGCCCAGCATGCAGATCGCAACCGGGCACGGCAAGCCGACTAAAGGGGATGTCGGGGACGCTGTCTCAGCGCTGATCAATGCCCCAGTGTCCCTGCTGGACGCCGAAAATCGCGGACGGATGCCGGTGGTGCTGCTCGGCAACGTGCAAGTCGTAGCGGTACACATCAAGGGCGATAAAGGCTGGGTAGGCGTGCGCGGAAACACGCGGGTGGCGGCCGCGGACGGAAGCTGGGGAAAGGCGACGGTTCAGGAGCTCCGATGGGAGCTTCGCCGGGAGCAAAACGGCTGGAGGGTGTTTATGCCACGCGATCGGCTGTACGTCTCCCAGGATGTGGCCATCGCTGTGCTTGCAAAGCAGCTTGCAGTGCTTTCGGCGGCGCCTGATCAGGTTACTGGACGAAGAGAGATGAGCCGCTTGGCGGCCGCATTGAACCTTTTGCTGAACGAAGATTGAGTCGCTGCAATTTTTCCCGTTTCCGTACTTCAGAGACTCGCACTCAGTATTTTCCTGAATCCCGTCCGCATAAAATCGTCTATGTTAGAAGCTGATGTTAGAGGCTGATGCCCCGAGTGCGTCCGGATAAGCATGAGTTGAGAAATTGAATGTCCTCATTACAAACCGGGAATTGGTTCGCGGCGGCGGCACGGAAATTGTTACCCGAGATTTAGCTTTCGAGTTGAAAAGGCTCGGGCATGCTCCGGCAATTTATTCTCCGGCTCTGGGTCCGCTCTCCGACGAAATACGCGATCAAGGCATTCCAGTGTTTGGTAATGCGCGCAGTATCGAGCCGGTCCCGGATGTCATTCACGGGCACAGTCATCCGCAAACCCTGGCGGCCCTGCTGCGTTTCCCCGTCACTCCCGCCATCTTTGTTTGTCACGATGCCACCGCCTGGGCTGGCGAGCCGCTTATTTTCCCTCGCGTGCTGCGCTATGTTGCGGTCGACGAGCGTTGCCGTCAGCGCATTGAGAAAAATCAGCGTATCGCTCGCGAAAACATCCGCGTCATTTTGAATGCGGTGGATCTCTCGCGCTTCAAACCGCGTCCGCCGTTGCCGGAGAAGCCCCGTCGCGCCGCGATTTTCAGCAACTACGCCACAAAATGGACGCACACCGTCCCGATCACCAGGGCGTGCGAGAGTTTGGGTCTCGAGTTGGATGTGATCGGCAAAGGGGCCAACACCTCCACCTCCCGACCAGAGGTGGTGCTGCCGAAATATGACCTGGTTTTTGCCAAAGCCAGATGCGCGCTGGAAGCGATGGCCACCGGTTCGGCGGTGGTCTTGTGCGATTTTGCCGGGCTGGGGGTGATGGTCAGCTCGGACAAGTTTGCGGAACTGCGCCAGCTCAACTTTGGGGCGGGAACTCTGGTGCGCCCTTTGGATCCAGAATTGATTGCGGCTGAAATTCGAAAGTATGACGCGAATGATGCCCGTTTGGTCGCGGAACGGACGCGCAAAGAGGCCAGCTTAAGTAGTGCCATGGGCGACTGGATCGACCTTTATGAAGAAGTAGCTGGAGATTGGCGGCAGCGAGAGCGATCCCGGGAAACGCCCGCTGCCGAAGAGATGACGGCGGTGGCGGAATATCTGTTGCGCCGGGATAAACCGGCATGAAGTAGAGGATGAAAGAGCCTTACAAGAAAGGAGTAGCGATCCACTTGGCCTCGAGTCTTGCGCTGCTACCGCGAGGGACGCAGTGAAGCGTAGATAGAGGATAGGCGGGGTGGCCATTGAGCCGCGAAAAGATACAACCCGGACGCCGACGCGGTAAATATGCGCGGAAGGCAACATGGACGGGAACGTTAGCGCGAGTTCTCGGTCGGTCCGGCGTGGTCGAAGACCCCACGGCACGCCTAGAAACTTCATGCACGAGAACCGGGAGACCTCGGAGACACCTGCTGGCAAACCAGACGGCAGGTCGGCGGGTGAAGGCTCAGGCCGCACGGCCCGCGTGTACGTCTGCGAGGAGTCACACAGTGGCGTACTACCGATGAACCATTCGAACAAAGACACGAGATTGTCGGCGGAGAGTGGGGAGGGAAGGCCGCTGATCAAGGAGAACGCCGGTCAATCTAACACGTACCCGACGCAGAGCGGGAAGGGCGTGTCCCAAGGGTTGGCAGGCGTGCGGAAAGCAGCACGGGAACACAAGGAGATGAAGTTTACCGCCTTGCTGCACCACTTGACTGTCGATCTACTCCGGGAAAGCTTTTACTCGTTGAAGAGGAAAGCGGCACCGGGAGTGGACGGAGTCACGTGGCAGGAGTATGAGTCCGGCCTGGAGGATCGGCTCGTCGACCTTCACGGACGGGTTCATCGTGGAGCGTATCGAGCGCTGCCCTCGAGGAGAGTGTACCTACAGAAAGAAGATGGGCGGCAACGTCCATTGGGGGTTGCGGCCCTGGAAGACAAGATCGTCCAACAGGCCGTGGTCACCATCCTCAACCAGATTTACGAGGAAGACTTTCTGGGATTCTCGTATGGGTTTCGCCCGGGGCGTAGCCAGCATGATGCGCTGGATGCGCTGTCGTATGCGCTGCTGAAGAAGAAGGTGAACTACATACTGGACGCGGACATCCGCGGCTTTTTCGATAACCTCGACAAAAGCTGGATGATCCAGTTCATGGAGCATCGCGTGGCCGATCCTCGCATACTGCGGCTCATTCGAAAATGGTTGAAGGCTGGAGTGATGGAGGAAGGCCAATGGTCGGAACCGCAGACGGGTACGCCGCAGGGCTCGGTGGTTTCACCGTTGCTCGCCAACGTGTACCTGCACTACAGTTTCGATCTCTGGGTAAACGTCTGGCGCCAGAAGTGGGCGCAAGGCGAGGTCGTGGTCATCAGATATGCCGATGACACGATTCTGGGATTTCAGTATCAGACGGACGCGGATCGCTTTCTAGAAAACTTGGGAGAACGATTGGCCA
This sequence comes from Terriglobales bacterium, assembly GCA_052147055.1. GTDB lineage: Bacteria > Acidobacteriota > Terriglobia > Terriglobales > Acidobacteriaceae > JABCZH01. Next base: position 2,809 of record JBKQLO010000013.1, on the reverse strand, counting down.
AGTTTGGACTGGAGTTACACCCAGACAAGACGCGCCGGATTGAATTCGGCAGGTTTGCCGAAGAGAACCGGAAACGTAGAGGAGAAGGGAAGCCGGAGACGTTCGACTTTCTGGGCTTCACGCATATCAGCGGGAAGAACAGTCTCGGGCGCTTCATGGTACGGCGCAACACGATCCGCAAACGCATACGAGGCAAGTTGCGAAAGGTCAAGCAGCAGCTTCGGATGCGCATGCACGATCCGCTGTCCCAAACCGGAAGATGGCTGCAGTCGGTCGTCCAAGGCCACTTCAACTACTACGCGGTACCGGGAAACCTCGCAAGTCTGGGGGCGTTCCGTGACCGGGTGCTGGCGCTATGGTGGCGTACTCTCCGCCGCCGGAGCCAGAAACACCGGATCTCGTGGACGCGTACTCTTGCCTTGGCTCAGCGCTGGCTTCCACAACCGAGCACGCTTCATCCCTTTCCAGATGCACGCTTTGCCGCCATTCATCTGCGATAAGAACCGGATGCGCTAACGAGCGCTCGTCCGGGTCCGAGGAGGGGGTCGTGAGTCATCACGATCCCTACTCCGATCAACAGTCATCTGCTTCACCAAATGAACACTAGATGAACAGTGGCTTGATTAGTGACAGTTGCGAATTGCCACCATTCGGTCAACTCTCCAGCCAGTCGAGCGTGAGCGCGCCATAAATGCTCAGAACCACGAACGAACACAACGTGTCCTTTGGCGGGAAACCAGTCAAGCACATCGTCGAGATATTCTAGGAAAGAGTTTACGTTGCTTGGGTATTCTTCACCTCCGTACCAATCCTTTGGTTTCCTCAGGGCCATTGCGAACGCTTTGAACAAGCCTTCGTGCGAGGATAAGGCCGCACCATCAATCTCGAAAACAGCTATATTTTCCTTCCTTAAATCCTCCATGATTTCTTCAACCTCTTTCGATTCGCGAAAATGGATTCTCGGGTGGTTGGTCTTCCTGCAAGGTCGAAGTAAAGTTGCGTTTTCATGATTGCTGCAAGTATAGGTGTTGTAACGTTTACACTCATTGGGAATTGTTGGTGAAATGCGTCGCCAGAGTGGCCGCCCTTAGAACTAGGATCAATTGCCTTGACACGGTAGAGGTTGGGAGATCGTGTCTCCGTCGCCCTTCGAAGCTAGGCGGGAAACTCGCGCCGCACAAACTCCATCGCGGCCTCGCGCGATGTGAGGCGACCCTCCAGTTGTGCGTCTTCGATTGCGGACAGGATTTCTTTGAATCTTGGACCGGGTTCATAACCTGCTTCTATCAGGTCGCGGCCAGTAATTAGCGGAGTAGGACGAATCGCCTCGGGCGGCAGGGAACGCAACTGCTCTTGGGAATATTCGTACGCGTCGAGTTGGCCGTGGCTGGAAAGACAGTCTATGCGGTGCAGCTCCAGATGCTCTTCGAAGGCGGGCAGGCGGAGAAACTTTTTCAGGGTGGATTGCTTCATGCGCTGCACGTCGGCGAAACGCATGTGATTGTCTACCAGCGCGAGGATCTGATCGGTCTCGTGGTTCGAGAAGCGCAGACGGCGGCAGATTTCGGCGGCCATCTTCACTCCTACTTCTACGTGGCCATCGAAGCGGATGCGGTCGGGCGCGATGCGGAAGGTCGGCGGCTTGCCTACGTCGTGGAGGAGCGCTCCCCAGGCCAGCGTCTTGGAGACGCCGGCCGGCAGCTTTTCCAGGAGAAGCAGCGTGTGCACGAAGACGTCACCTTCGGGATGATACTCGGGCGGTTGCTCCACTCCCTTCATGTTGGCGATTTCCGGCAGGACCTCTGGCAGGAGGCCGGTTGTATCCAGTAATTCGAAGGCGCGACGGGCTTGGCCCTCGGCCAGCATCTTGGTCAGCTCTTCTCGCACGCGCTCGCAGGAAACCTGGCGAATTTGAGGCGCTAACTTTTGTATCGCCGCGAGCGTCGCTGGATCGATCTGGTAATCGAAGCGGGCCGCGAAGCGCACGGCTCGGAGCATGCGCAGTTTGTCCTCGGCAAAACGGCGCTCGGGGTCGCCTATGGCGCGCACGATTCCAGCCTTCAGATCTTCGCGGCCACCTACGAAATCCAGGATTGCGTTGGCGGTTGAATCGGGGGCCGACGAATCGAGGATCAGGGGATCGAGCAACATGCCATTGATGGTGAAATCGCGGCGCTGCACGTCTTCACGCGGGTCTTTGGTGAAGCGAACCTCGTCGGGATGACGGCCATCGGAGTAGCCTACGTCCGAGCGGAAGGTGGCTACCTCTACGGCTCCTTTACTACGCTCGCCTTGACGGGCGGGGATGCCCGTCGGTCCACTGGGGTCTGCTGGCACTAGCACTACTCCGAATTGCTCGCCTACGGCGAAGGTTTGGGGGAAGATTTGCATTACCTGTTGCGGAGTTGCGTCGGTGGCTACGTCGTAGTCGGCGGGGTCGCGGCCGAGAAGGAGGTCGCGGACACATCCTCCGGCGAAGAAGGCCTGGTGGCCGCGCTCGCGCAGAGCGCGGACGATTTCGGCGGCGTGTTGTTTGGCGTTCGGCATTCAGCATTCAGCCATCAGCGGTCAGCCATCAGGTAGAGCAACACCAACCGCACGTCGTCTAAACTGGAAACTGATAGCCTGATGGCTGACGGCTGACAGCTGACAGCTGACAGCTCATTATGCCTGACGCTTACATCCTCGGCATTGAAAGCTCCTGTGATGAGACGGGCGCGGCGGTGGTGCGGTCGGGGCAGCGGGTTTTGTCGAACATCGTTGCCTCGCAGATCGCTATGCATCAGCCTTATGGCGGAGTGGTTCCGGA
>JBKQLO010000012.1:0-3780 GCA_052147055.1 Terriglobales bacterium | reverse complement strand
GCTGGAAGCCCGGATGGTAATCCGCTCCTATAATGATCATCGTTCGGCTCCTTTCTCCCGGGCCTTGGTTGCTTCGCACCACCAAAGCTTACTCGGGCGTCGGAGCCGACATTGTTATGGAATCAATAACGCTCATCGAGGGGTTTTGACCGTTATCGCCAGTCTCAACAGTTGTCCAATCTCGCCTCATCGCGGTGACCATGGCAATGGTTGTCCCGGCGCAGTGACCGGTATCACCGCATTAGAACTGGAAATGAGAATAATTTTAGTTGAGCGAGCAGCGAGAAGAAACTGTCCGCCAGAACCCTGCAGCGGCGAGAACTAGTGGCGAGGTGAGCATCGATAGGGCTGAGTTCGCTTCACGGGCTTTGGGCGAACAACAAGCCTAGCCGCTCGCTTTTGCTGAGGGCCCTCTCCAGCTTGGTGAAACCAGTTGGAGTTACTTTAAGCCCTCGACCAGATAAAGGTCGGCCAGCATGCGGTGGTATCCATACACACAATTCTTGGCGTCGGGTGTCAGCAGAATCGGGCCGATATTCTCGACCCCAGCGGGATCGGATGGCATGAGCTGCTTCCAGGGAGTGCGTTTCCCGGTTTGCACATCGAGGCGCTCAACCTTGGCCGGCAGTTCACCCGGCTGGTAGAGGTATAAGGAGTGGCCGTCGGAGCTGAAGGTGATGGGCTGCTCGCCAGGATTGAGTCCGTTAATCATGCGGGGCTCACCGCCTCCGACTGGATAGAGATATCCCTTCTGATCGGGGCCGATTCCGGCCACCCACTGAGAATCGGGAGAGATGACAAACCTTGTGCCATTCACCCCTTCGGGAGTGATCGCCTGGCTCTTACCCGAAGCCACTTCTAAGACATAGAGCCGCACTCCCTTGCCGGGCTCGTTCCCCGAAAAAAGGATGCGCTTGCCATCGGGGAACCAACGCGCGAAGGCGTGGTTAATATTGTCGTTGGTCAGGTTTTTAGGCTCCCCAGCGCCAGTGGTCAGCAGCCTTAACTGTGTGGGTGAATCTTGCGTCACAGAAATCGCCCATTTTCCGTCGGGCGACAAAGCTCGCGCTCCACCTTCTCCCAGCAGGACAGCCGGAGAACCGTCCGTCTTCCGAATGTACACCGCGTAGGCCAACCCGCCGGATTTGGAGTAGGCCAGCGCTCCTCCACCACCCTCCTCATCAAACAAAAGGGTCTTACCGTCCGCCGAAAGATCAGCCGGGTAGGAGTAGTCCAGCCACGAGAGCTCGTGCTCCTTGGAATCACTACTGGAAACGCCCATCAATTCGCGCCGCCAACTGGCACGCATTAACAGCACCCGCCCATCCTTGGCAATATCCAACAGCATGAGGGCGCCGGGCAAGCGCAGGACCATGCGCTCTTTACCATCAAGCGTCACGGCGTAGAGGGCTCGATCGGTGCCGGTCTTGCTGGCGGTGAACCAGATTTCATTGCCATCCGGAGACCACGCCAATCCCTGCGTCGTTTCCCATAGGCCCGAGAGCACCTTCTTGTTCCCCTTGAGATCGACTATGGCCAGCGAACCAGCGTCGTCGCCCTCGGTAGGATGGTCGAGAAAAGCGATCAAATCCCCCTTCGGAGAAACTCGTGGATGACTGATCCAGCCCCCAGTGTCGTAAAGTGGTTTCCCGATTGGGTATTCCAAGCGGTTCTTTCCGCCGAAATCACGCACCACTGCCAGGTTGCTGCCATCTGGTCCCCAATCCGCCCACTGCACCTGCTCCAGTACGTCGCGAGGAGCACCGCCAGCAAGCGGCGCCCTGGCCAGCGTACCCATGCTCACCCACGTGCCGATAGCCTTGCTATCTAACAGAACGGCCATCTCAGCAGAAGACGAAACCGACATGAGCTGCGTCCGACCGAGTCCCATGGAGCGCGATTCCGGGGCTTCCGGACGGGCGGTGAACACATCGGTGGGGTTGCCTTGCCACGCGGCGCTGTAGAGAATTGTCTGCCCGTCCGGAGCAAACCGTGCAGACCGAATGCTGCCCCGGCGGAAGGTGAGCTGCCGATAGAGCGGCGGCAGCGAGGGCGGATTCGAAAACAGCAGTTTGCCTGCAAACAAGCTGGCAGCCGCCACGAGGAGTAAAGCGAACGCAAAAAGCGGGAGAAGCCGAGTGGTCTTGGGTCCCGTTTTAGCGGGTGGTGGCACGGCTGCGCCGGCGGTCGCTGGCTCCGCCTTCTCAGCAAGCACGGAAGTGCCCGACGAGCCAATCTCGCGTTGCAGCCGCTTCAGGTTGGCCCGCATCTCGGCCGCCGACTGGCAACGAAGTTCGCGGTCCTTCTCGAGTGCGTTGCTGATAGTTTCTTCCAGCTTCACCGGGAGTTGAGGATTCAGCCGGATGGGCGGGGTCGGCGTCCGGTTGAGAATGGCTTCGGTGACCACCGCCGAGGTCTCTCCACGAAACGGCGAAATCCCCGTGGCCATCTCGTAGAGCACGACGCCGAAGGAGAACAGGTCAGTCCTTCCGTCCAGTTCCTTGCCTCTTAACTGTTCGGGAGACATGTAGGCCACCGTGCCCATCGCGGTTCCGGGGCGAGTCAGGTCAAGGCTGGCTACCTCCGCCATGGTTGGCGAATCGCCGGTTTCAGGCCTGGTGGCTTGTGTGGTCTTCGCCAGCCCGAAATCCAGAATCTTGGCGTGCCCGCGCTCGGTCACAAAGATGTTCGCGGGCTTGATGTCGCGATGCACGATCCCCTTGGCGTGCGCGGCATCGAGCGCGTCCGCCACCTCTATGCCGAGACTCAACAGTTGTTCCAACTCCAGGGGACGCTTGTCAATCAAGTGCTTCAGCGTCTGGCCGCTGAGGCACTCCATCGCGATGAAGAGATTCCCTTCGTGCTGGCCAATCTCGTAGATGGTACAAATGTTGGGGTGATTGAGGGCCGAGGCGGCGCGGGCCTCCCGGCGGAAACGCTCGAGCGCTTGCGGATCCTGCAGGGCCTCCTCGGGCAAGAACTTCAGAGCTACCAAGCGGCCCAGACTGGTGTCCTCAGCCTTGTAAACGACGCCCATACCTCCGCCGCCAAGCTTTTCAACGATGCGGTAGTGCGAGATGGTCTGGCCGATCACTGTTCGCGAATCTTACGTGATTGAAAAGGGCGAGTCAATGAATGCAGGGGGTATACAGCGGAGAAACTGGAGCACGGGCCTTTGCCGGCTCATCCCCCGAAGGGGGAGAGAACTCTTCAGCTTACGGGGCTAAACTCTGGTGATTCTACCTGGAGCAAACGGTATGCCTCGTCCATCGTACGAACCACGTGCAACTCGGGGCGAGATTCGCTGAGTATTTGCGCCATGCGCATCATTCCAAAAAGGAAGTCTGGCGAAGCAACAATGACGCGCATGTAGCCAGCCGCAATTGGAGTCTTCCTTGCCACCTGCCTTATACATTCGCTAGAAACTTCAAACTCGGTCACTTCCGAGAAGTACCACAAGCTGCGACACGGCGGATGCGATGTCGCAAATCGAACCGCTGCCGCGTAGTAATCCAGCAGAATCTGGTCTGTCACGCGGCCTCTTAAAGTTCCTCGCAAGACGTTGTTCTTTGCGTCGAACTCCATCACAAAGCTCATAGAGAGCCTCAACGCTCAAAATACTCTTCTTCGGTTAGCAGCTCAATTGTCGTCAGCAGGCGTCTCTAACAATGTCGGCGCTGTCAAGCACTTTTGAGGCGCACCAGGCCGTGCACTCCGAAGAGCGCCATTTCGCTCTCGTGGAAGGTTTTGCTTTTGCTCTACCAACCAAGGCTCGCCTCG
>JBKQLO010000011.1:0-16732 GCA_052147055.1 Terriglobales bacterium | reverse complement strand
GGCATAGAGACCGATGACTGATTGACGCCGTCCGAAGCCTTAATATAGCCTTTAGCATCTATACGTCAGGTGAAGCAAATGACAACCGCAGCTGCTGATGTCCGCTTGGAGCTTCTGAATAAAGCGCCTCTCGATAGTTGGGTGGCTCTATCGGAAGATGAAACGCGCATCGTCGCGGTTGGGGCCACGTATGAAGAAGCTGCGCGTAAGAGCGAGTTGGCGGGAGTGTCAGACCCCGTTCTCTTAAAGACTCCGAAGATGTGGCTGCCGCTTTCGGTGTGACCCTAAAACTGCCGTACAAGACGCCCGCGCCTACATGGCGCGCGAAACCCTGCCACCCTGGCAGGGAATCGGCAGGGCGGTGTGGTTCCGAAACGGGACAATTTCGGCGAAAAAGCGGCCGTTTCCCGGTTTGGGATGACCCTCGAGAAATGCCTGTCAATAGCGAGATAGTAAATGATTCTTTCCATCTTACTGCATCCAATCCAAATATAAATTTCCAAACTGTGTCTCACTTACCCCTCCGATTTGCTAATCTGGAAATAGGGACACAAATTCAAGACCAGAAGCAGATTCCTCGGGCCTGAAGGTCCTCGGAATGACAAGTTAGAGAGCGCGCGCGGCCCAAGCGGCCGCGTTTTTTATTGGGGGAGAAAAAATGGAGAATTCTGCAAGTACGTTCAAAACCCACAAGGCACGCGGGGAGTGGGTGGAGCTTTGTTTCATGGCGAAAGCCGCGGGTAAGGGCCTATCCGTCTCGAAGCCTTTCGGAGATTCGGCCAGTTATGACGTCGGAGTGGAGTCTAAGGGCAGAATTCTGCGAGTGCAGATCAAGTCAACCACGTGCCAGCGGCCCGGAACCCCCTATTACGCCCTCCGGCTGGTCGGGTCCCATGAGCGACGCTACGCCAAAGGCGAGCTGGAGTTCGTTGCCGCGTACCTGATCCCCATCGATGCCTGGTACATCCTGCCCTTCGAAGAAGTCGAAGGGAGATCAGCCCTGCATTTCACTCCTGGGGGAAGTTGGGAGAAATACAAGAAATACCGCGAGGCGTGGGACCTGCTTAGGGGGTAGCGAGCCTTCCGTTTTTTCCTCCGCCCATTCGGATATGCAATGATCCAGATATGGCGACCACACTGGCACTGGACGACAAATTGGTCGAAGAGGCAAGACTCGCAGGGAATCACAAGACCAAGAAACAAGCAGTCACGACGGCGCTGATCGAGTACGTCCGGCGCCGGAAGCAATTGCGGCTGCTGGAGGCCTTTGGCACGTTCGATTTCGATCCGGCCTACGACTACAAAGCCGAACGAGGGAAACAGCAGATTCCTCAGGACTGAAAGTCCATCGGAATGACAATAGGTTGAGAGTGGCGCTCCCGCACGGGCGAGACGCCCGCGCCTACATCAACACCCTTTTGTCGCAAGTACTTTCGTAACTCCCAGGTTAGGTTTGGGCGGATTATCCTAGTCTCTCCTCCCTCAAGAAATGGCGCTGACCTCATCTTTGTGAAGGGGCGGCGTGCGTCTGTACGAGGGTTCAAAGAAATGTCGAACAAGCTTGGGCGTTTCGAAATACTCAGCGAGCTGGCGAAGTCGGAGCGGAGTTCTGTTTACAAGGCCACGGACACCGAAGGCGGGCAGACGGTGGCCTTGAAAGCCATGCTGCTGGAGGGGTTCGGCGAGCAGGCGGCGGCGGTGGTGGAGAGCGTGCAAGAAGAAGCCGCGGCCAGCAAGGTGTTGGCCAGTCATAACATTGCGCTGTTGCACGGCGTGGCGGAGCTTGAGGGCAAGCTGTGCGCGTCGATGGAGTACGTGCAGGGGAACAGCGTGGCCACGATGCTGGCGCGCAAAGAAGGGTTTTCGATCTGGGATTTGCAGGACATCGCGAGGCAGGCGTGTCAGGGGCTGGACCATGCGCATGTGCGCAAAGTGGTGCATTGCAGCCTGGAGCCGGCAAAGATCATGGTGCAGTGGGACGGCATTGTGAAGTTGCTGGGGTTTGGCGCGTCGCGGACAGGGATGGGAGCGGCGTGGGTGGCGGGAGCGGCGCCGGAGATTCTGCATTACATGTCTCCGGAGCAGTTGCGGGGCGATGAAGTGGATGCGCGCTCGAATTTGTTTACCCTGGGCGCGATTTTGTACGAGATGGTGACGGAGCGGAAGGCGTTCAATGGCGATGACGCCGAGCAGGTGCGGAATGCGATTTTGGAATCGATGCCGGTGGCGGTGGACCAGGTGAACCGGAAGACGCATCCGGCGCTGAGCCAAGTAATCATGAAGGCGCTGGCGAAGGCGCCGGAGGAGCGGTATCAGTCGGGGCAGGAGCTGATCAACGATCTGGAGAAGTGCAAGGCGAGTCCGGCGAAAGTGCAGGTGGGAGTGAAGCCGGCGACTCCGGTGGCGCCGAAAGCGGATGCGCCGGTGGTGGCGGCGAAGCCGGTGGCGGCTGCGAAGAAAGAGGCTCCGGCAGTGGCGGCGAAAGCGGCGGCGGCGAGCGCGAGCTGGGCAGGACCGGCGGGGAATACGCCGAAGACGCCGTATTTGGATCCGACGTCGCAGTTTGTGACCACATGCGTGAAAGCCACGGTGGAAGCGGCGGCGCAGGAGCAAGAGAAGATGTCGGCGGCAGTGGCAGAGCCGGAGGCTCCGCAGGTGCGGGCGCCGAAGATTCAATCTCCGAAGATCAGTGTCGATCCGATGATGGATGAGAACCGGCTGGCGGGCGGCAGGGGGGTAAGTTTTTCGGAGATCAGCGAGTTGCCGCCGTTGAAAGAAGTTTATGTTGAGCCGGAGCCAGCGGTAGAGGTGGAAGAGCCGCAGGCGGTGGATCCGGTGAAGGCAGCGGTGTTCCGGAATGCGGCGCCAGAGAAGCCGCGGACGCCGCCGCGTGAGGTTGCGAAAAAGGCGGTCAGCGAGATCACGAAGACTCCGCCGCACCTGTTCGTTTATTCGATTGCAGGAGCGGCGGCGGTGATTCTGCTGGTGATTGGGGGGATTTGGTATCACATTCACTCCGGGGAGGCGGATGATGACAGCACGCCGGCGGCGGCCAACGAGGTAGCGACGCAGACGGCGGTGCCGGCGAATGCGAGTCCGGTGGCGGCGGCGGCCGCGACGCCGAGCCCGGCGCAGGTGGCGCCGGAGGCTCCGGCGGAAGCAGCGCCGGCGGTTTCGATCACTCCGAAATTCAGTCCCAAGGCCAATAAGAAAAAAGGGAAAATTGTGCCCGCGGCCCCGGCCATCGTCGAGGGACAGTTGAGCATCGATTCCACGCCGCCAGGGGCGCAGATTCAGGTGGACGGGCAAGCGGCGGGAGTCACACCGTTCAATCTGGCGGGACTGATGCCGGGTCAGCACACGGTGACGGTCAGCAAACCGGGATTTGTGACGGACACGCGAACGGTGGATGTGAGCTCGGGTAGCAAGTCGGTGATGAGCGTGCAACTGACGCAGTTGTCGGCGAGCGTTTCGCTGCACAGCGACCCTTCCGGAGCAGCGGTATGGATGGATGGCAAGGACACCGGCAAAGTGACGCCGGCGCAGATTTCGGTGGACAAGCCGGGCAATCACACGTTTGCTTTCAAGAAGCAGGGGTACCTGGATGAAACCGCCAGCGCCAACCTGCAAGTCGGGCAGACGTTCCAGTTGGCGCCGACGCTGCGGGCGCTGGGAAACACCGACGACATCAAGTTTGGGGGGAAGTTCAAGAAGGTGTTTGGGGGCGGGGATACGGCGGGAATGGGCTCGGTGAGTGTGAGGACCCAGCCCAAAGGGGCGCAGATTGCGGTCAACAATCGCATTGTGGACCGGATGTCGCCGGCTGAATTCTATTTGAATCCCGGCAATTACGAGGTTGACATCACCCTGACTGGATTCAAGAGTGTGCACAAAGTGATTAGCGTGGAGAAGAGTGGCAAAGTGGTGATTGACGAGAGTTTGGACCGCGAGTAGCCAGTTCCTTTTGCGCGTTGGCCCCGTCGGGAAGAGGCGCGCTTTTTGTGCCAGAAATACGTCACAGACACGTCTTTCGTAATTGTGGTAAATTCATAAGTCCTCGGAGGATACGCTCATGGCATCTTCACGTCAGCCGCCCTTCATGAGTCCAGCAACAATTGCAGCAACCGGGCAAAAGATATACGACGAGCGCTTTCGGGCTGACATGGAGGCGCATCAACGCGGTCGCTTTGTGGCTGTCAATGTCAGGACAGAGGAAGCGAGCGTGGGAGATACGCCTGAGCAAGCATTGGAAGAAGGAAGATTAAAGGACCCAGTTGGCCTCTTCCATCTTGTTCGCGTCGGCCATCCCAGCGTGTACTCCGGCGGTGCAATGACTTCACATGCCGGGCCCAGTCAAGATTGGATATTTGGGCGCTAACGGTCACCCTCATATCAAGATAAAGGTATGGGGGCTTGCCGACCAGTTCGCCCAAGAGTTCGAAGCCATGATTGATACTGGCTTCACGGGATTCCTCTCGATTCCATTGACCGCTGCGTTCCCACTAGCCCTCACGTTGTTCGGCACAATGAATTATGAACTAGCAGATGGAAGTATCCAACCAAAGCTACTGGGATTTGGAACGATCACGCTGGAAGACGAATCCGTCTCGGGGACCATACTACTGGAGTCAAAGGGTACCGGCTTGCTGGTAGGCATGGAATTCCTCGCCAAGCTCAACAGAGCGCTGTTCGTCGGCAAGAACACCGTCTGGTTGGTTGATGAAACCGCGATAGCCGGAGCCGGGCAAACAACTACCCCGACCACTCCGAGCGCGGAATCTGCGCCCGCTGTAGGACCAACCGCAGAGGGAGCCAAGTCAAACGACAAAGGAGAGGAAACGGAATGATAACTCTGTGGCTTAACGATTCAGTGGTAGTGAAATCCGAAAATAACAAGGAATAAGGAAGCTCTCGCTGCCTTCGCTTCACAACCAGAACCGGACAAAGAACCGGGTGAACCATTCGCCGAATCTGGCACTACACAGGTTTCAGTTTGTTGATGCCGTTCTGGTTCTTCCAGTTCCCCTCTTCCATTTCTACTACCAGCAAGCGATCTTTTTGATTGTGCATGTGTTGCCAAAGGTACTGGCTAACGACCTCAGCAGTATCGCTGCTTCGTAACGCCCATACAGAATCCTGAATGTGTGTTGCGCCAAGTTCCCCCAATGCATCGTAAAGCGGTTGGTAGTCATAGTCTGGCTTTCGCAGGTCGTAGCTGATGATGTATTTCGCCATAGCGTCCTTTCATCCAGTAGCCGACTCCGAGTCTGAATCCTGAAGTGCCAGCAACGTCGTTGTGTCCAGGTTAGGATAAGCGCTTTGCATCATCCCGCAAAACTGGTCCCACGTAGTTGCAGCCCGCATGAACCAATTGTTGCATGTGTTGCGCGATCGCAAAACGGCCAAGGTCTCGGTGAGCCATTGATGATGCTTTGCGACTCGATGACCTTTTTCGTCCCTAGGATACCCCCGAGTCGGTGCCAGAAATGTTGGTGCGGATGCGCTGTCACTCTCCCGCGACATACCGGCGTGGGGAACAGGGCGCGCAGGGCCTTAGACCCGAACGTGCGCAACTCAGGAGGGTCGCCTTAATGCAGCGATAGAAGCGCTGCTCCACCCAAACCCGGTCGGATGTTACACTTTGGGGTTTTCCGAGTGGAGGGAAGTTTTCATGAACATCCAGCGGGTGGGAGTGGTGGGGGCGGGGACGATGGGCAACGGCATTGCGCATGTGTTTGCCCGCAGCGGTTATGTGGTGATTTTGTGCGATGTGGAGCAGCGGTTTCTGGATCGCGGGTTGGAGACGATCGGCAAGAATCTGGATCGGGAAGTGGCGAAGGGGAAGATTGCCGCTGGCGACAAGGCGACTGTGTTGGGACGGATCGAGCCAGTGGTCGACCGGGCGAAGCTGGCGGCTTGCGACTTCGTGATTGAGGCGGCTACCGAGAAGTTTGAAATCAAGGCGGAGATCTTTCGCGATCTGGATAAGGTCTGCCGGCCGGAAGTGATTTTGGCGTCGAATACGTCTTCGATTTCGATAACCAAGCTGGGAGCATTGACCAAGCGGGCGGACAAGGTCATTGGCATGCACTTCTTTAATCCGGTGCCAGTGATGAAGCTGGTGGAAGTGATTCGCGGGCTGGCCACGACGGATGAGACCTTTCAGACGGTGCGCGACCTGGCAGTGAAGCTGGAGAAGACGCCAGTGGAGGTGAACGACGCGCCGGGGTTTGTGTCGAACCGGGTGCTGATGCCGCTGTTGAATGAAGCCATGTATGCAGTGATGGAAGGTGTGGCCACGGCGGAGGCGGTGGATGAAGTGTTCAAGCTGGGGATGGCGCATCCCATGGGGCCGCTGACGCTGGCCGATTTCATTGGGTTGGATGTTTGTTTGGACATTATGCGGGTGTTGCAGGATGGGTTGGGAGATCCGAAGTACCGGCCGTGTCCGCTGCTGATTAAGATGGTGGATGCGGGGTGGTTGGGGAGGAAGAGTGGGAGAGGGTTTTATCGGTACTAGAAAAGCAGCATTCAGCATTCAGCACTCAGCATTCAGCACTTAGCATTTGGCATTTAGCATTCGGCACTCGGCATTCAGGACTCGGCCCGTGCGGGCTGGGTGGTGGGCATGACTGAGGGCAAGCCTGGCATCGCAGAGGGCGCGGAGGAAGCGCGGAGATCGCGGAGTTAGCTAAGTCTTTCAAGAACGATTTACGGCGCGGCTTGAAGCCGCGCCCTTTCAATGCTTTCAGGCCCGGACAAACCTATGCCGATTTACATTTCCATGCTGCGGGGGATCAATATTCTTGGCCGCAAGCGGGTCGAGATGACGCGACTGCGGGAAATGCTTGAGGGGATGGGGTTCGAGCAGGTGCGGACGTACATCAATAGCGGGAATGTGGTGTTCAAAACCGGCAAAAGCGCAACGTCAGTGCTGTCGAAAAGGATCGAAGAAAGGATGGTGGCTGAGTTCGGATTTAGTGCGCTGGTGATCACCAGGACGGCGAACGAGTTGGGACGGGCGATCCAAGGTAACCCTTTCGTGAAGGAAAGCCGCAGCGATCCGTCCAGGGTCTTCATTGGGTTCCTGACGCAGGCTGCGAAAGCGGATGCGGTCTCGAAGTTGCAGGCGCGGGCGACGAAGGCGGAGCAAGCGCATTGTTGCGGCAAGGAAATTTATGTTTATTACGTGGATGGAATGGGGCGGGCTAGGCTGCTGACCCATGGGGTCTTGGAGAGAGTATTGGCGGTGAGTGTCACCATGCGAAATTGGAATACGGTGAGCAAGTTGTATGAGATGGCGAGGGGATAGCATTCAGCATTCAGCTTTTAGCATTTAGCACTCAGCATTTAGCACTGAGCACTCAGCCCTGATGGCTGGGTGGTGACAGACTAAAGGCGACCCTTGAATCGCAGAGGGCGCAGAGGGATCGCGGAGAGCGCAGAGAAAGGCAGGATCATGCCCGACGCTAGCAACCGGAGCGATACTTGGGTGTATCTGCTGGGAGCGGTGCTGGGTATTTGTGCTGGGGTGCTGGATGTAGAGATTGGGGATTTGTTGCTGACGGCGCTGTTCGTGTTGGCTTCCACCATGGTGCTGGGCGGGCTGCGTCCGGCGAAACCGTGGCGTTGGACGGTTACGGTGGCGGTATTCGTGCCCGTGGTGCACTTAGTGGCCTATGTTTTTCTCACGAAAAAGCCGTATCGGGCGCAAATCTACGAATCTTTCTTGGGATTTCTGACGGGAATTGCGGGGGCGTATGGCGGCGCGGTGGTGCGGCGGGTTTGGGGGCAGCTTGCTAGGGGTTAGCATTTGGCATTTGGCATTTAGCACTTGGCATTTGGTGGGCGGCATTCGCCATGAACGCGAGGAGGCCATGTGCGACCAAATGCTAAGTGCCAAGTGCTAGATGCCAGTTGCTGCCGCACGGGCGAGGACGCCCACGCCTACATTGACAGCACCAAGGTATGGGCTATCTAGAAAGGTATTCCGTTTCCACAGTGGAGGCGAGTATGCTGCGGGGATGGGTGTGTCGGTTTCGGTGCTGGCCAGCGGCAGCCGGGGAAACAGCGCGATGGTGCAAAGCTCGTTAACGCGCATCCTGGTGGACGCGGGAATTTCCTGCCGCGAGACCTTCAAACGCATGCAGGAAGCGGGTGACGATCCGCATGCGCTGACGGCCATCGTCATCACTCATGAACATTCGGACCACGTTGCGGGCTTGCTGGTGCTGGCGCGCAAGCTCGGGGTGCCGGTCTTCATGACGGGAGCCACGCACCAGGCCTGGTCGCGTGCGGTGCGGGATGCGACGGGAGAGCCTCCGGACACGGAGCGGGTTGAATTTTTCTCGTCGGGGCGGAGTTTTCAGATCGGCGATATTGCGGTCACTCCTTTTACGATTCCTCACGACGCTGCCGATCCTGTAGGGTTCACATTTCGCAGCGAGGGGATCAAGGTGGGCATGGCCACCGATTTGGGATACATGCCGGCCAGCGTGCGCGACCATATGCGTAGTTGCGACATTCTGGTGCTGGAATCGAACCATGATTTGGAGATGCTGCGGGTGGGGCCGTATCCCTGGTCGGTGAAGCAGCGGGTGGGAAGCCGCACGGGACACTTATCGAACAAGGCGCTTGGGGAATTTTTTGCCGGCGACTATGATGGAAGTGCAGCCTACATCGTATTAGCGCATCTTTCGGAGCAAAACAACCATCCGGAAGTGGCGAAACGAGAGGCCGAGATGGCCTTGGGAGCGCGCCGTTCGTTGCTGCACAATCGGGTAGAACTGGCGAGGCAATCCCAGGCCATGCAACCAATCCGGTTGTAGGTCATCAGTATTCCTATGAATCAGTGTGTAGATCCGGTGGTGGGCAAGATCCTGGCGGGCTGGCGTTACGACATCTCAGGGATTGCACCGGAGATGCGGGGCGCCTACGAAGAGCATTTCGCCGCCTGCGAACGTTGCCACAAGCGGCAGCGGCTGCACCGGACGATTGACGTTTCGCTGATTGCGCTGGCTTCCGCTTCGGCGGTGGTATTTCTGTTGGCGTTTGGGGTGATTCGCCACTTTGGGCCGCATCACGCGTTCTGGCTGGAAATCGCGGCGCTGGCAGGGTTCGCGCTATCGGCGCTGATCTGGCTGGTGGTAGCGGTGGCGACGCCCGCACCGATGGCGGTGGTGGATGCGGCCAAGATAGGGGCGCGTCATGTACATGATCGCCTGCCGGCGGAGATTCGCGAGCGTTTGCCGGAAGATTTGCGATTGAAGATCACTGGGTCATAATCCTTCCATGAAGCTGCTGTGCAAAGTGATGGCGTTGGCGGTGCTGGTGACGGTAATTTCGCCGGGTGTCTTGGTGTTTGGTTCGACACAAGCTCCGCCGCAGAAACCGGCGGGTTGTCATGAGCATGGGCAGAAGCCGCCTACGCCCAGCCCGGTGACGTATCAATGCTGCCGGGTGGGACATCAAATCGCCACGGTGCGGGAAGCGTTGAATTTGCGGAGCCGGCTTCTGTCGTTATCTCGCATCATTGAGTTTGTGGTGCCCGCGGCCGCTGACTCTAATCGCGCACGCCAATCGAATCCCTGGATGTTAGCGTTCAGCCCTCCGGCCGCAACTTCGTTGCGTATCTAGCCCGGACTCTTCCTCCATTTCTCTCAGAGCTTCGCAGACTGAACGAGCGATAGCGCTCAGGGGCTAAGGCCCGCATTCTTATGGATTCGGCGGCGCGGCTGGAAGCCGTGCCCTTCCCAAGGCTGATTAGAGAACCAGTTCTCAGATCTCGGTTCTCAGTTCTCGGTTTTCAGATACGGAGGACTTTGACGTGCGGAAGTTGGCGTGGTGCATTTTGGCGATTGGCGGATTGACGCTCGCGTCGGTGGCGCAGGACGGGGGCATGCCGGGAATGAATATGGATCGGACGCTGGCGCTGCCTTCGCCGCATGTTTCATCGGGAACGGGGTGGCAACCGGCGTCGGTGCCCGAGCATGACTGGATGATTTCGCGCGGGGGCTGGGAGTTGATGGCACATGGCGTGATTTTTGCTACTTACAACCAGCAGGGCGGGCCACGCGGCGAGGGCAAAGCTGAGTCGACCAATTATTTTATGTTCATGGAGCAGCATCGTTGGTGGCGGGGGACGATTCTGTTCCGCGAGATGTTTTCCGCGGAATCGCTGACTTCTCCACATCCCGGTTTTCCAGAGCTGTTTCAGACAGGCGAGACTTATCACGGGGAGCCGCTGGTGGACCATCAGCATCCGCATAATGTGTTTGCGGAACTGGCGTTGCTGTATACGGTGCCCATCAGCAAGAAAGTCTCGTGGCTTTTTTATGGCGGGCCGTCGGCGGAGCCGGCTTTGGGACCGGTGACGTACATTCACCGGGAATCGGCGTCGGAAGATCCGGAAGCGCCGCTGGGGCATCACTTGCAGGATTCGACGCATACCAGCTTTGGAGTGGTGACCACCGGCGTGGTCATCGACCGGTTCAAAATTGAGGGATCGGCGTTCAATGGACGCGAACCGAATGAGGAGCGCTGGAGTATACAGCCAGGGGCGCTCGATTCGTGGTCGTTGCGCGCGAGTGGGGCGCCCACGCGCAACTGGACGGCACAGTACAGCTATGGGCGGCTGATGCATCCGGAGGCGGCGGATCCGGAAGATGAACGGCGGCAGACGGCGTCGGTGGAATATAACCGGCCGTTGTCAGGTGGGTGGTTGGGGCAAGGGAATTGGGCGACTTCGGTGGTGTGGGGACGCAAGCACAAGGAAGCGGAGGACACCAACCAGAACAGCTATCTGATGGAGTCGACGCTGAACTTCCGGCAGCGGAACTATGCGTATACGCGGCTGGAGTTGGTGGATAAGGATGAACTGTTTCCGGAGTTGCAGGCGCATCCTTCGTACCGGATCGGGGCGTACACGTTTGGCGGAGTGCGCGATGTGGTGCAGAACCGGCGATGGCAACTGGGGTTGGGAGCGGATGTGACGTTTTATACGAAGCCGGGGGTGCTGGATCCGGTTTATGGGGAGAATCCGGTGTCATTACATGTATTTTTGCGAGTGCGGCCGGGGTTGATGGAGCATGGGCGGTAGCATTCAGCAATCGGCATTCGGCATTTGGCACCTGGCGCTTAGCACTTGGCATTTAGCACCTGGCACTTCGCATTTAGCATCAGGCGACGTTCGTGAAGGAGGGTTTTCCGCAGGCGTACAGGTGGTTGCCTTCTGCGTGGTGGGGTTGATCTTGATGATGTTTTTTGGTCGGCGCCGGCCACGGCATGAGATAGGCTAAGCAAAGGGAATCTTAGGAGAACGCATGTCGATTACTGATCCTAAAGAACTGGAAGGCATGAGGGCGGCGGGGGCCGTCGTGCGAAAAATGATTGAGGCGATGAAGCAAGCGGTGCGCCCGGGTGTGACTACGGCGGAACTGGACGAGATTGGGGCTGGAGTTATGCGGCAGCATGGAGCGAAGTCAGCGCCCATGATGGTTTATAGGTTTCCGGGGACGAACTGCATCAGCCTGAATGATGAGGCAGTGCATGGGATTCCGGGAGAACGGGTGGTGCAGGAGGGTGATCTGGTGAAGCTAGACGTGACGATTGAGAAAGGCGGATTCATGGCGGACGCGGCGGAGACGGTGGCGGTGGGTGAAGTTTCGGAAGCCAGCCGCCGTTTGATTCGCTGTGCGGAGCGCGCGTTCGAGAAGGCGATGCTGGTGGCGCGGGCGGGGTTTCGGGTGTCGGAGATTGGGCGGGTGGTGGAGCGCGAGGTGCGGCGCAGCGGGTTTTCGGTGATCCGCGATTTGGGAGGGCACGGCATTGGACACACCATCCACGAAGAGCCGCGGGTTCCAAACTATGCGGACCCGGAGGCTAATTCGATCCTGACCGAAGGGCTGGTGATTACGGTGGAACCGATTATTGCGGCGGGATCGGGGCGGGCGGTCTTAGCGAAAGATGGATGGACGGTGCGGACGGCGGATGGAAAGCGGTCGGCGCATTACGAGCACACGTTAGTGATCACCAAAGGCGAACCGATTGTGTTGACGGCGTGAGTGGTTACGTCTTGATGTGGCAACTGGCGAGACCTTTCTTTTCCAGATACTGCTGGTGGTAGTCTTCGGCTTCGTGGAAAGTCACGGCGGGAACAATCTGAGTTGCGAGGGGCTGGCGGAAGCGGCGAGACTTTTCGAGCGCTTCTTTTGAGGCGCGGGCGGCGGCTTCCTGCTCGGGGGTGGTGAAGAAGATTGCAGTACGGTATTGGGTGCCGAAGTCCGGGCCCTGGCGGTTGACTTGGGTGGGATCGTGATTCTCCCAGAAGACGTCGAGTAACTTGTCGTAGGAGAGTTTGGCGGGATCGTAGGTGACTTCGACGGCCTCGGCGTGGCCGGTGCGGTCGGTGCAGACGTCTTTATAGGTAGGGTTGCTGGTCTGGCCGCCGGTATAGCCGACGCGGGTGGAGATGACGCCGGGCAACTGGCGGAAAGTGGCTTCGACTCCCCAGAAACAACCTGCGGCAAAAATGGCTTTGGACATGGGTGCGACTCCCAAGTTAAAGGATTGATTGTATTGGATGCGGGGAACGAAAAGCACGCCGCAGATTTACGCAGATTCCGCTGATCAAACCAAAACCCACCACAGAGACACCGAGACACAGAGAAAACGTGCGAATCAGGTCACGAGCATCTGTAAAAAGTTGGTCAAAACCGGCGTTGGGAGCGCGATTGAGTGCTATAGTGGCAGGCCGCTGGGTGTCTGGCGACGGAAGCAACTTCTTTGGCGGGGAATGGACAATGAGAAGCTTGGGACGGTTGGCGGGGAAGGCTCTTGTGATGGTTGCGGCGGCGGCGATGCTGGTCAGTGGCGCGTGGGCGGCCAGCAATGGGAAGATTGTGTATAGCTTTAGCGGCTTGGATGACGGATCGGACCCGGCAACGCAGCTGACGTTTGACGCCACCGGCAATGGGTACGGCACCACGGTGAGCGGCGGGTTCTATGGATATGGCACGGTGTTCGAACTGAAGGCTGGGGACGGCAATTTTCAGGAGGTTGTTCTGTATAGCTTCTCGGGGGGCGCGGACGGGAAGAATCCTTATGGCGGTGTGACCTTCGATGGGAATGGCAATCTTTACGGGACGACGGTATCGGGAGGCAGCGGTGGAGTGTGTTCGGGGGATGGTTGCGGAGTGGTTTTCAAGCTGAGCAATAACGGCGGCAACTGGACGGAGAGCGTGCTTTATAACTTTACCGGCGGCAACGACGGGTCGGGTCCCGGCGGCGGCGTGGTTTTTGACAAGACTGGGAATCTCTACGGAACGACGCCCGATGGCGGCCAGTTTAGCGAGGGAGTGGTATATGAGCTTTCACTCCAAGGCAGTACTTGGACACAGACTGTGGTCCACGCGTTCACGGGCGGCAACGATGGAGGAGTGGGATCGCTGGGCTTGCTGCTGCTCGACGGGAGCGGCAACCTGTACGGCGTGGCGGAGGTGGGTGGAGCGCATGGCGCGGGCACGGTGTTCCGCGCGTCTCCCGCGGGTGGTAGTAAATGGAACTTCACGACGCTTTACGCTTTTAAGGGTATGCCGGACGCTGGTTTCCCTTATGGTGGCCTGATCACGGACGGAAAGAACAACCTGTACGGGACGACATACTACGGTGGGACGGATGGAGTTGGAACTGTGTTCAAGTTAGATGGGACCTTGAAGAAGGAGAGTGTGCTCTACAGCTTTAAAGAGGGTACGGACGGCGGATATCCCACCAGCACCCTGGTCTTTGACGCTGCGGGGAACGTGTATGGCACGACCTCGATGGGAGGTTTTCCCGCGTGCGACTGTGGGACGGTGTTTGAGCTGAGTCTGGTGAAGGGTGGAGTGAAAGAGACCATACTGCACCGCTTCAAAGAAAAGCCTGACGGTGGCTATCCTTATTACGGGCTGAATCCGGATCCCTCCGGCAATCTGTTTTCGACTACGGCATCCGGGGGAAACAGCGAGGCAGGGACTGTGTTTGAGTTCACGCCGTAAGCTGTGAATTTTGATGGTACAAGCATCTGGCTGGCATAGGTGCCGGCTTCACTGCACCACGATTGTGCCGACGAACTTCTTTGAACCGTTGAAGCTGTTCGCGATCTGCAACGGAATCTCGCCCGGCGCATCCGGCTGGAATTCGAAATCGTAGGTTTCGCCGGACGCAATATGCAGCACGGCATCCGTTGGCTTGGTTAGTCGTGATGGGACGTTGGCCCCGTCTTTGGCAACGGGGCGCCAGGTCGCGGGGTGCTGCTTGCTGCCGAACTGAACATCAGCTGCCAGATTGGGCGCCATATCGATGATCCGAAGGCGATACTTTGCCCCGTGGTTGAAAACCATCGGGCTGGGCGCCTCGGAGCCATTGATGGTGATTCGGGTGGCGTCGAAGAAGGTGTCGCGGGTGCCGATTACCAGCAGCCGGTCGTGCTCGGCGTCGAACGATTCGCCCGGTTCCAGCACGATCAGGCCGCCGTATACTCCGCCGCTGAGTTGGCTCGGACCGGCAGCATGGGTGTGATAAATGAACGTTCCAGCGCGACTGGGCGTGAAACGGGCGACGAAGCTGGCGCCCGGCTGAATGGCGGGCGTAATCTGATTGCCAACGCCGCCTCCCACTACGCCATCGTAGTAGCTGTCGAGTTCCAAGCCATGCCAGTGGATGGTCGTGGGTTCATCGAGGTGGTTCACAACCGTGATCTCCGTCGGCTCGCCGCGGGTCACTACGATGGGCGGGCCTACGGACTTGTCCTCGGAGGCGACCATCTTTTTGCCTTCACGCACCGAGCAGGAGAAGGTGCGCGACTTCCCGCCGGCCGCGTTAGGCTCGATCACAAGATCGATTTTTCGCGGCGTAGGGACCGGGGTGGGCGCCTGGGCTGACAACGGTGCTTTCACGTTGATCATGAGAACGAGTCCGGCCATTTCATTCATTGCGCCCATGGCTTCGTGGTGTGGGTGCGTTTCACTAGCAGCTTCGGGTTCGCCATACTGTTCCGCTACCGCCCGCTTGAACGCCGGCACGCGCTCGTCGGTAGAGATGTGGAATTGGAAGTGGCAATGGAACAGCCAGCGGCCGGCATGTTCGGGCGTCCATTCCATCATCATGGTGTCCCCAGCTGGCAGGTCCTCAGTCACGACCGATTGCCGGTCGGCGCCGGTGAAGGCAGTATCGGTCTCGAAATTCCCCAGGCTAAGCACCTTGTAGAACGCACCGTGGAGGTGCATGGGATGCTCGGAGAAGCTGGGGTTGATGACGCGCCAGCGAATGGTATCGCCTGCGGTGTATTCCAGGGGTTCGGTGTACGGGTAAGACTTGCCATTGATGGTGACGACTTCGAAGTCCTGGTGAGTGACGTCAGGCGGCACCAACATTGTGTTGATGACAAATACGCGATCCGCGGGTAGGGAGCCGGGAGAGTCCACAATGAAGGCGCCGTTCAGATAGGCGTCGGCCCGCAAGGGCCGGATCAGCGTCAATGAGCCGAACTTGAGTGGCTCGGTCGTCCTCGCCCAGTAGTAGTAGGTCCCGGGTGCTCCTGCGGCAAAAGTGAATTGGTGGCTTTCGCCGGCGGGAATCTCAACGCCAGTGGTCGCGTCGCCGGGACGAGGGTTGAACCCGTACACGGTGGCTTTCAGCTTGAGCTTGTTGGTGACGGTGGCGTGGACGGTGGCGCCTTCGGGCATGCGCAGCAGGGGTCCGGGAATCTGCGCCGCGTGTCCGGGTTCGCCGAAGGCCTGCACAAAAAGCTGGGGGCCGTCTTCGGCCTCGGGACGCCACGCGCCGCTGCGCAGTTCGAGTTGGACGTTGAGCGTACCGTTCTCCAGCTTTCCCGCGGGGACGCGATTCTGATTGGCGACGATTTCGTCCGGCGCTTGCGCCAGCGCCCATGCGGACAGCAGACACACTACGGTGCAACCGAGACGGCGATACGTTGTAGACATGGTCCTCCCCGAGAGCGGCTCTCATTATGGACTTCTGCACAAGACTGTCAAGTCAACGGGATGAAACATGGGGAGACTGAAAATAATCCACAACCGGTCAAGGAGTGTAATGGGGATTTTTCAACACTTACCGCCGGAGAGCGCTCATTTTTCCAGCAAAACCTGCCGGGTGCTCCTCGTCTCGAGGCTTTTCGGATGGTAAAGTTGGCCTCATGGCCGACCCAAATTCCGAAAGCTTTGAGAAGGTTGTGGAGTGGGCATACAGTAGCCTGCCGCAGAAGATCAGGGACCTTCCAGATTTCCCCGGCATTCAAGTGGTTGACGAGCCTCCTGCGGACGTATTGAAGGACATATCGGCCGGAAGCAAATGGCGTCGTGGAACTGAGTTATTGGGGCTGTACAGCGGCACATTTAGGACGAAACGGTCATACACCCAAGTAAAGTATGCCCCCGAGTTGATCTTTGTTTTTCGTGGTCCCATTCTGCGGTGTTCAAAAGGAGATTTGCGGGCCGAAGTGAAACGGGTGGTCTGGCATGAGGTGGCACACTGGCTCGGCTACGAAACCGAGGAGCAAGTAAAGGCCCTGGGTTTATGAGCCATCACCAATTCGTCACCCCGCTCGATGGGTCAATGAGTTCTATAAAAAGGGATGTCAAGAAAAAAGTTCTGCCTCGACCGGAGGCGAGATTTCTTTTCTCGAGATCCAGCCCACTGTAGTTTCGCTTCCCTGGGAGGGTTTGGGGTTTTGTCC
>JBKQLO010000010.1:0-30075 GCA_052147055.1 Terriglobales bacterium | reverse complement strand
CCGCCGGATCGAAGATCGTGGCGAAATTCGCGGCGGCCGCTTTGTAGACGGATTCATCGGCGAACAATTTGCCCTGCCGGTTGCCGTCGAATCGTTGCGCGCCGCCCGCAAGCTCCCGCCCACGCAGGAAACCATCACGCTCTCCGCCGCCGATCCGCTGAATCTGGTCGGCATCCTCGTCCCTGGCGAACGCGTGCCCGCCATCTCAGGCAAGATTGTCAGCTTTCGTGACGGCGTAGCGGTTCAGGAGGCCGAACATCCAACCATGCCGCAATCGCTGGCCATGGACTAAGACACGGCGACTGCGGAGCTTTACGGCATTTGCAGATTCAGCAGAATCGCCGGATCCAGATAAATTCCCTGCCAGCGTACAGCCACATGCAGGTGCGGACCGGTAGCGCGCCCAGTTCCGCCGCTCAACGCGATCTGCTGTCCGCGCTTCACGTGCTCGCCTTCTTTCACATCAAATTTCGAAAGATGCATGTAGATGGTCAGTAGTCCCTGGCCGTGGTCGAGTACAACGCAATTGCCTTCGAAGAAAAGCATCTGCGCCAGCAACACGGTTCCAGAGTTGAGCGCCGCGACCGGCGTCCCCTGGGGTACACCGAAGTCGAGCCCCTGGTGAACGCTCTGCGTCTCGCCGTTGAAGACCCTCGCAGTCCCGAAAACATCGGAGATCGCCGCATTCACCGGAGGAAGAAACTTTCCCGCCCAAACGCGTTCTGGGCTCACTTGCCCGAGCACACGCTGCTTCACGGCCTTGTCCTCGTCAATCTCGCGCAGTTGTTCCGGACTTGGCTCGGTGTATTGTTTGGGAACGGTCACCGCAATCTGGCGATATTTCGCTTTGCTCACCGGGATCGGCTGCTGAAATGAAACTTCATCGCCGGCTTTTGTTTTGCCCACGAGCGTCAAAACATACTTGCCGGGTTTGGTTTCCAGGCTGGCGCCCGCGATTCCTCGCCAGGTTTTGCTGGGTGAGTCAAAAGAGAAGAAGACCTCGTGATCCAGCCATTTTCCCGCGAGCGACTCCAACCGCTGCGGTGAACTCACCTGCAATAGAACTGGCGACCCATTGTTCACGCGCTTCGGCTGCCAATGCACCGACCAGGAATGTAGGGTTCGGGCCGGTGCATTCGTTGAATCCGCTTTACCGGCGGCGAAGGGAACGGTGACGATCAGCAGCAACGCAGCGATCTCTCGACAGTTTGGCATCTGCTAGCTGGGCCGGAAATGGCGCTTCGGCTCCCGGTCTTGTTTCTCCAGACTACCTTCCGCAAAGAATGATCTCAAGAAGTAGTTGGGTTCGCAGGTTTAGGTGTTTTGGTGGACCCGGCCGGGATCGAACCGACGACCTCTTCCATGCCATTTCTCATCTCCGACTGTAGCAGAGCGACACAGAAAAAGCGCGAGTGATAACGAGGGGCAGTGTCCATGCGGGTCTGACGCATCTTCGCTGCCCCTCACGTGTACTAGAGCGAGAGCACCCGACAGCACCCGATGCGGGCAGGGATGGAAGGGTTATGACACAAGTTATGACACAACTTCCACGCGACGCCGACTTAGTTGTCTGAACAGGGCGCGGGCCGCAGGCTGTGACCCCTTTTTTTCAAAATTCGCAGGGTGGGAAAAAAGCAGCAAATGATCGCTTTGGAATATTGTTCCGCGACATCGGAGCGGTTGCCGCTGCCTGCACCACCGAACGTGAAAAACCCCTCGGGGGTCTGGGGGCAGACAGCCCCCACGCGGGTGTGGGCAGCGCCCACGGTCTTGCGGTTGGGGTTGATTCTGTCGCCTGAATCCGGGAGGGGGGCGGCGACCTCCCGCACGCGCCGGGTGCCCCCCCGTATAGAATGCCCGGCGCTATCGGTGTTGCGTCAGCGGGGGGAACCCGGGGCCTTTCGCGTGCGGGTTTGGGAGCGCGTGGTCTTACGCGCGACAGCAAGAACGCAGGCCCGCGCCTTTTGCGGGACTGCTACCTCGTGCCGGGAGGTGCGAAGACGGGTCGCGCAGCGGAACGGCGGAGGCATTTCCCGGTGCTGACCACGCGCAGAAACCCGGCACCGGCGCGAATAGCGTCCTGCTGCGTGCCACGATGCCGCTGGGGTTCACGATGCTGTGTCAGGTTGCACGGCGCGTGCCAGCGCAGTTTGCTGGCGCGCGACGTGCTGCTCACTGGTTATTACAGACGCCTGAATCAAATTCCCTTCAGAAGCTCGGAGAGTGTGGTGTCTAGCGCAGCCACGATCTTGCGGAGTGTGCGCAGCCCCGGCTCACGGGTTCCCCGTTCCAAGTCCGAAATGTGAACCTCGTGAACGCCTGAGTGCTCGGCAAGATCAATCTGCCGCCAGCCCTTAGCACGGCGCAGTTTTCTGATGCGCTCGCCCGTCGCCACGCAGATGTCCCTTGCCATGCGTTCATCATGGAATTAGTCTTTGCGCTATATTTAGTGCATACGCTCTTTTGGTGCGAGAGGCGCACCGACATATCATGTCAACGCACGGAAAGATCGCTTGCGGTTTAATCGTTTGGATTGCCTTTATCCTCGCGGCCTGCGGTGGTGGCGGAAGCAGCAGTAACAGCAGTTCGTCCGCCCCGGTCAATGTAACCGGGGTGTGGAAACTGGTGGCCCACTCAAATACCTTCAATACAACCCTCACTGCGGCAGCAGCGTTCGGGCAAAGCGGTTCGTCGATCTCGGGGCCTGTCATCCTCTCTGGTCAGCCCTGCGAAAGCACGGCGATCTTGATGGGTTCGGTCGCGGGCGACACGTTGACTTTCCAGTTGTTTTACACGGTGGACGGGGTGACGCAGCAATTACCGATCGTCAACTTCACGGGCACGATAAACGGCGTCTCCATGGGGGGGACCTACACGTCCGCCGCGACGAGCGGGTGCGGTAGTGGTGACCAGGGCACTTGGACAGCCTCACCTTCTGCCGGCGTGGTGAGCCTGAGCATTAACACGGTACCGGTGCTTGCCTCTGGGCCGATAACTGCGACCGTGCCGTCGCCGTCTACGACGCAGTTCTACGCCTTTGCGAATGGATCTATTAGCCAGGATGAGACGCAAGTCGTGACCTGGAACTCATCGAATACGGCAGTGGGTACAATCAGCACCGGCGGTAGTAGCGGCAATGGATTGCTATCGGTCACGGCAGGGGGAACGACGAACGTTACCGCGACCATTACGAACGCCGCCACCGGCGCTCTGGTCACCAGCAACACGGTACTAGTGCAAGCCCCGTAGATTCCCGCTGGGCATGACGGCCTTGGTCGCGGCGGACGTTTGATATGGCGTGTGCCGATTATCGTGATTTCGTGCGTTCCAAAATGGCAGAGCTGAAAGGACTGTAAGCCTCACTGCGTTGCGCGTGATCCTGATTTTTGGGGTGTGATTCCGTGCGTCATCTGGTTAACTTCAACAATCCAGTGTCGTTGGACAATTTCGGGCCGCATCCGAGAACAGCCGCCAGAAAATCACGTCGGGTTTATGATGTCGGCATGAATAGGTCCCGGTTCTGCCCAAAACGCGAGCTTTCCCCGCTTCAGCGGGCGCGCCTGTCACTCGGATTGGAAGTGGATGCCCGGCCCAAAACGAATCTCGCTCGGTTCCTGCGCAAAGCAGGGTTGAGCGAGACGGCGATAAGTTATTTGAGATGGTCCAAGGATGAGCAGGCGCGGCAGATCGTCGCCCTTCACGACTCGCTGAACGCAACTGAGCGGAAAGCGGCAACGATTGACTATCTCATCATGGCTGCGGGCGTGGACCATCATCGCATCTTGGGTTGTATCAGCGCGGAGCAATATCGGGTTACGGGAATTTCGGCTTGCATGGATGCGCTCAAGGTGTCGCGTGAACGCGCCCTGACGCCCGAGGGCTACCAAGATCGCAAGCTACTATTTCAGATCGCAGGTGTTCTTCCGATGGCGGCCAGATAACTAAGAAGGGGCAACATCCGCGACAACCCGCATGTTTGCTGGTGATTCTTGACTTTTCAAGTCCGCGACAGACACACTCTGTTGCTCTCTGCCAATCTCGCTGAAAGGCGCATCAATAGCGGCTTGTTGCCCCTTTTGCCCCTTTTCTGTATCCAGAGGGAGATACCTGGCCCACGATTCCTCAAATTCTGCCCGCAGATAGCCCTTTCGCGTTGCACTTCCGAAGCGTACGTCTTTCGGGCGAATGCCGAACGGTAGCAGTAATCGCGAAAGGCCATAGGCGGACAGCGCCCTTCCACGGTCGCACTCAGACCACGGCGAGGTTTCAATCCTCAACAGTCCTTTGAGTAGGTCGTGAGTGGAAATTCTCTTGGCACCTGAGGGAGACAGAATTGCCCTGATGTCTGCCAGCAACGCGACGCCTTGTGAACCTTCTTGCTGCTCGGCAGTGTTGCCACAGAGCACAATCAACGCACGTGCGGCCCTCTGGGGCCAATCGCCTCCTGCGGAGTGGGCAATCGCAAGCAACGGCTCGCACACATCCTGCTGGCGGTCGTTCAATTCGTCGGGCAATTGCGGCTCTGCCTCCCGCAAGCTCGTGAGGTGCTGCCCGGCCCAATTAGAGACAAGCTGGCGCAGTTGATCCGCCTCCGGTTTCACTTTCCTCTTACGTAGGCGTTGGCGTTGCTCGTTCCGCAGTGCTCGCTTCAGTCGGATCGGGATGGCCCTATCCTGAATAGTCGCGGGAAGTTTGCCGATTCCGGCAATGGCTTTCGGGGAGAAAGTCGAGAAGTCGCGAGATTCCCAATCGTTTCCTTTTGGGACACACATCGAATAGGCTCCATCCCGTTCAAACCCGGTGTTGAGGATGCCGCGCAGCTTTTCGGAGTAGTCGCCCTGGTTGAATGCCGCGTCCGACTCGTCGAGTAACAGCGTTGGGCGGTCCTGTTCCGTCTTTCGCACCAACGCCGCGCCGGTAACCCTTCCTGTAAACCAAGGCTTAGCCACCAGCAACCGCAGCACTTCAAGCAACCGGGTTTTGCCGGAGCGAAGCACAGGAGAGTTGATGTCGAGGTATGGAGTAAAGTCCGCCGCTTCGACGGCGTGCGTGTGAACGACCCATAGGGCGCAAACGTCGGCCTGTGACGGAGACAGAGAGACAAAACGGCAAATGAATGTGCTCAGCCTGTCTAACAGCGATATACCAGTTGGAGTGTCGGAGGCCTGAGCCATCGGCGATACCTATCCTCTAGTTCCTTCTGCCAAGAAGCGGGAAACTTCGTCGGGGTGAAACAGCAATCTGCGGCAGATCCGCACAGGCCTGAGTTTCCCCTTCCGAACCCACGCCCTGACAGTGTGGGGACTTACGCACAAGGCGTTCGCGACTGCGAGCAGCGTGAGCAACTGCGGAATATGCTCGGCCATCACTTACCTCGCTGCTTGAGGCGTGCTTCGATTTCCGCAACAGGAATCCGCCAGCGGCCAGCAACTTTCTCGGCCTTCAGTCGCCCGGCGTAAACCATGTCGTAAACCCATCGCAACGTGCAGCCGAGCCTGCGGGCGGCGGTTGGCACTGATAAGAAGTTCTCGTCCTTTGCCATTTTCACTCCTTGATCTAACTGTTGTTGCTGTTGTACCATTACATCATTACCTATGCAACGTGCTCGTAACAATACCGTAACAGCCATTCCGATATTGATTCCGTGCTCCCGCGACGAGCAGCAGGGCGAGGCAACATTTGATCAGTTCACAGGCCCGGTTCGCGAAGTCACAGGCGAGGACTTCAGCAGAAAAACGGGCAGGCATAGGAAATTCCTAGATTCCATGCGAGAGGACGAACGCCAGCACTTCGCCGCTGTTGTCAGCCTCCTGAAAGCGATTGAGAGACATGATCGCACTGCGGCCAATAAGGCTCGGAACAAGCTTTCGGAACTACGCGAGGCGACCGCCCCTCATGAGCAAGGGGAGTCGAAAGAGGTAGGTGAGCAACTCGGAAGGTCACTTGCTCCTTACTGGAAGATGCGGCCAGATCAGGGAAAAGAGGCTTTGGAGATATTCGAGGGGCGGCGCTGGCCGCCACACATCGCCAAAGATGAGGCTAGAGTGCTCTCATTTGAAATCTCACGCACGCTTGCATCAGGGGTTGATCTCGTCTATTGGTGGACGGGGGAGAGATTTACTCCCGCCCTCTTCTGCGACAAACCCAAAGTAGCGCCCTATGTTTACATCTTGACGCACAAAGGCTGGAACGTTTGTCCGCATTGCGGAACGTTCTTTGAACAGCAGCGCAGCGACCAAGACTACTGCTGCATTGCCCACCGTGAGGCGCACCGCGTGGCGCGATGGAGAGCCGCGCAGCGGGCAAAGAAACCGAATCCCCACAGAAGCAAATCGAAAAGGAAGGCAGGTAAGCATGGCACTCAAAAAACGCGGTAAGACGTGGCACTGCCATTTCGTGGTCAACGGACAACGATTCCGGCAGTCCCTTGAAACAACGGACTGGCGAGAAGCACAGGCCAAAGAGAAAGAGCTGATAGCACAAGCGTCAGAGGGTAAGCTGACGCAGAACTCTACCACCCTGGCCCGGCAGCCGTTCGGACTAGCCGCAGACGATTACGTGACGGCCCGAAAGTTGGAACTGGCCCCGGCGAGTCAAGCCAAGGAAAAGCAATTGCTCGTACAGTTGCGGGCTCACTTCAAACAGGAACCGCTCAAGGCGATCACGGCCAAGCGGATCACCGAATACCGGGCATGGCGGGCCAGCCAAACCCGCGCGGGAGTGAAGGCGGGCGATACCGTACAGCAGGTGCCGTGCGCTGGCCCCGCGACACTGAACGCCGAACTGGGCATCTTGCGCCGAATTTTGAGGCGGGCGAGACTCTGGGCGCGTGTTGCCGACGATATACGCCCGCTCCGAGAGCCTTCGACAATCGGCAAGGCCCTAACCGAGGAAGAAAAGCAGCGACTGCTAAAGGCGGCTGTAATGCGTCCCGAGTGGGAAACGGCTTACCTTGCTGCGATTCTTTGCCTGAATACCACTGCAAGAGGCTGTGAGTTGAAAGGGCTGCAATGGTGCGACGTGGACTTATTCAATCGCACTCTGACGATTCGCAAGTCCAAGACGGCTGCGGGTGAAAGGGTGGTCCCTCTGACGGGCGTATCTGTCTCGGCTCTTGCAAGGCTGCGCCGAAGGGCAGAAGGCTTTGGCACGGTAGAGGTGTCGCACTTCGTCTTTGCCGCGTTCGTTCCCAAGTTCACCTTCAGCGGCAAGCGAGTAGTCAATTACAACGTCACTGGCTTTGACCCGACGCGGCACGTGAAAAGCTGGCGCACAGCATGGAGAACGTTGACGAAGAAAGCGGGCTTGCCGGGTTTCCGCTTCCACGACCTGCGGCACTGCGCTATCACTCAGCTTGCGGAGAACGGAACGTCGGATTCAACCATCATGGCGATTGCCGGACACGTGAGCCGTCGCATGTTGGAGCGGTACAGCCACGTGCGAATGGAAGCGAAGCGGACAGCGATGGAAACCCTTGCCGTGAGCACTAGAACGGCGGGTTATGACACAAACCATGACACAAACGTCGTGGTCACGAGCAATCGCCCGGTCTAAGTTGTTGAGAGATTTGGTGGACCTGGTCGGGATCGAACCGACGACCTCTTCCATGCCATGGAAGCGCGCTCCCAGCTGCGCCACAGGCCCACACTGGTTGGAATACCAATTCTCGCCTACCCGGTAGCGATAGTCAAACACCGCACGACGGAGCCGCTGATCCATTAATTTACGAATTCAAGGAAAATGCGTATCCTGAGGGCAGCCGGCTTATGAAACTCGCCCTCGGGTTCAGCTTGATTCTTTCTTCTTCGGTTCTGCTGCTCGCGCAGACCGCTTCCCCGTCGCCGCCCACGCCTCCAACCACCTCGGCGCCGGTTCCCTACTCTTCCGTCAGCCAGGTGAATCTGCTGCTGTCCCAAGTGGAGCAAACTTCGCAATCCATGCAGCGGGATTTATCCGCCTTGCGGATCGAAAAATGGAAGACGGACGCCAACACCAAACGGGGATCGCAGGCAGACGTCGCTTCGATTCAGCGCAACCTGCAGACCGCTCTTCCCGAGATCATCGCTGAGCTGCGGAATTCCCCGGAGAGTCTGCCGCCGACCTTCAAGCTCTATCGCAATCTGGATGCACTTTACGATGTGTTCGCCTCGCTGGCCGAATCCACCGGCGCCTTCGGTTCGCGCGACGATTACCAGGCGTTGCGGAACGACGTGAACTCGCTCGAGACTTCGCGGCGAATGTTTGCCGACCGGCTAGAAACTCTGGCGGGATCGAAAGAAGCTGAGCTGACCAGATTACGCACCGACCTGCAGAATGCGCGCGCGATCGAACAAGCAGCCCCGCCCAAGAAAGTGGTGGTCGACGACACGGAGCCACCCAAGAAACCGGTCAGGAAGAAACCCGCACCCAAACCTCCGAAGCCGCCCGCCAGCACTCCGTCAAGTTCCGGCCAGACGCCGCCCTCCACGGCAAACCCGGCACCCCAGTAGGGTAGCCAGCCAGCGTTACCAGCCTGAAAATAAACCTCTTTCCATTGGGGAACTTACTGGCGCGACTTGGAGTCTATAGCTGTAGGGGAATTACTGACCGGGGGTAATCTGAGCTGTGAAACTTCGGGTCAACTCGGCAGCGAGAAAAGATCCTATAATGAGCTGTGTGCCATGCCCGTGATGGCGGGAGCATCCAGCTTGGGTAATCTCGTTGGAGCGATTGGAATCCGCGAGGAGGAATCCGCGATCGTGGCCGAACTCAAGGCCGGATCTGAGGAAGCCTACGCCTGGCTGATCGGCGAGTTTCACCAGCCCGTCTATAGTCTGGTTTACCGCATGGTTTCGGACCCCGCCGACGCCCCCGATACCACTCAGGAAGTCTTTCTGAAAGTGTTCCGTGGGATGAAGCATTTCCATGGTGAATCCAGCCTCAAGACCTGGATCTATCGCATCGCTCTGCACGAGGCCTCGAACCGGCGGCGCTGGTGGTTTCGCCACAAATCCCGCGAGACTTCCATCGAACCGTTGGAAGCCGACGCCGCTTCCACTTCTTCGGCTCTGAGAGACTGTTTAGCCGACGACGCTGAGTCACCCTTCGATCGCTTCGCTCACGAAGAAGTGAGAACGCGCCTGGAAGAGGAGTTGCGCCGGGTTGCCGAACCGTATCGCACCACGGTGATTCTGCGTGATCTGGAGGAAATGTCTTACGAGGAAATTGCGGAAGTCACGCAGGTTTCCCTGGGGACGGTGAAGTCACGATTAACCCGCGGACGGCAAGCGTTGAAAGAACGCCTGACCGCGTATGCAAGAGAGGTTGGCCCGGCGCTGGGACTTCGGGACCAGCAGCCGAGAGTAGCTCCACGCTCAGAAACGCCGGCCGCAGGACGGCGATGCGAGGTGGGATCATGACATGCAGACAGGTTAAATTGTTGCTCTCGTCGTATCTTGACAACGCCATGACCGGCAAGTTGATGTTGTCCATGGCCGGGCATCTGGACGCTTGCGAGCACTGTCAGCAGGAATATCTCGCCCTGCGCCAAACGCAGCGCTTGCTTACCGCCGCCGGCCGCCGTAAGGCGCCCAGCGATCTGGCTTTGAAACTTCGCGTGGCGATCTCTCGTGAAGCGGCGCAATCGCGCCAGAGCAGCTTCTCGGTATTCCGGGTTCGCGCGGAAAACGCTCTCAATGCGTTCATGGTTCCGGCTACGGCAGGTCTGGCAACGGCGGTGGTGATCTTCGGCTTCCTGATGGGCTTCGTGACATTGCCCTTGCAAGCGGGCAGCGCCGATGTCCCCCTGATGTTGAACACTGCCCCGCAACTTCAGGGCTCGGCGTTCGGCACCACCCTTGACTCCATCAAAGACGACTCTCTGGTGATCGAAGCCTATGTCGATGCCAACGGCCGGGTGCAGGACTACCGCGTGTTATCAAATCCAGACGCGGCCCAGGAACTGCCCTCGCAAGTGAAAAATATGCTGATCTTCACGACGTTTCGCCCGGCTATGTCGATGGGCCGGCCGACGCCGGGAAGGGCTGTGCTCTCGTTTTCGCGAATCAGCGTGAAGGGATAGATGCGCCTCCTGGCTCTTAAAGAGTTGGGTTCCGTTGACCCCCCGCCCCGAACCTCTTAAACTGACAACGTAGCCCGCACATTTCACCATTCTGTTAGGAGGGTCTTCCTGGGCCATTGCTTTCGATTTGCGTTTCTTGCCGCCCTGTTGGGGCTGATCGCATCGATCTGCCCGGCGGAAACTCCGCCCAACGTCACCTTGGACAGCAGTGAGACACTGTTCAGCGTTCTCGCTGCCATCAATACCTGCGGCTACAATGCAGAACTGGTTTCGTCGGACCCGGTGCGCGCGCAGATCCGGACCGAAGTGGCCAACGCGTCACAGGCCTTCGACCAGGCAAAGGAAGAGACCCTGCTGTTGTGCCAGTTCTATCACGAGCATGAGCAGCCTGAGCCCTCCCGGACGCTGGCACAATACGTCTCGTTGGCGCTGCGTCTGGACGTACCGCCAGGGTTCGTGTTCAAGGTCAAAGATGCCGACCTGCCTCCCGACGCCGCTCAAGTGGCCGGTATCGTACCCATCTTGCAAAAATTCTATGACGTCGCGGGATTGCACGCCATCTGGCTCCGTCATCAGGTCGTCTACTCAGGACTCGCCGCCCGCTACCGTGACCCGCTCGCCAAGGTCCTGTTTGACACCGAGATCTATCTGAGACTTCAGTCCGCAGGTTACCTGGGACACAGCTTCACCGTCTATCTCGATCCCATGGGAGCGCCGGGGCAGACCAACGCCCGCAATTACGGCCCGGATTACTATGTGGTGATTTCCCCCGGGTCAGGAGCGGCGCTCAAAATGGATCAGATTCGGCATACTTATTTGCATTATTTGCTGGATCCGCTGGCGGCGAAATATCCCAACAGCATCAGTCGTCTAACCCCATTGCTTGCGGGGGTGAAAAAAGCGCCGATGGATGAGAGTTTCAAGCAGGATGTTTCCCTGCTGGTCACAGAATGCTTGATTCGCGCCATTGAAGTGCGGACCAGCGGCCCCGGCAAAATGACAGACGTGCAGCGGCAAGCCGCAGTGGAGCAGTCGGTAAAGCAGGGCTACGTCCTGACCCGGTATTTCTACGACGCGCTGGCAAAATTCGAAAAGGGCCCTGTCGGCTTGCGGAATGCCTACAGTGAAATGATTGGGGGCATCGACCTCGGCAAGGAACAAAAGTTCGTAGCGCTGACGAAATTCTCTACCGAGGCTGACCCTGAATTATTGCGGGTGTCGCGTCCCGCCGCAACCCGGCTGCTGGTGAGCGCCGAGCAACGCTTGTCAGCTGGGGATTCAGACGGCGCCAGGAAACTCGCCCAGGAAGCTCTGGACACGAAGAGTGAGGACCCGGGCCGCGCCCTCTTTATTTTGGCGCAAGTGGCCACCATGAACCGCGACCTGCAAGGTGCCCGCAACTATTTCGAGCAAGCCCTGGGTGTGGCGCATGAGCCCAAGGTGGTGGCCTGGTCCCACATTTACCTGGGAAGGATTTTTGACTTACAGGAAGAGCGCGCCGCCGCCCTTGATCATTACCGTGCGGCCCTGACCGCTGGCACCCAATTACCGGAGGTCAAAGCCGCAGCGGAACGGGGGCTTCAGAAACCCTATGAGCCGCCCAGCCCACGTCCACAGTAACGCACGGGGGCGGAAAGAACCATTTCTGTGATGTAGGAGTGAAGGCTAGAATCGCAACTTTAAGGAGAGAGCATGAAACGAACAGCCATAATTTTCGGGATGCTGGCGTGGGCTGGCTTCGCACTGGGGCAACAGGCGCCGACGCCACAGAAGCCGCCCTCATCACCGCCGAATGCGGCCCAGACGGCGGCCCCGCAGGCAGCGCCTGCGGGCAAGCGCCCGCCTCAGGCCAAGACCCAGCCGGAGTTTGATGCTTACAAAGCTGCGGTCGCCACTTCGGCGGACCCGGTCGCTCTGGGGAAAGCCGCCGATGATTTTGCCGCGAAGTTTCCCGACAGCGAACTTCGTATTCTGCTGTTTAAAGCGTCGATGCACTCCTTTCAGAATGCCAACAATGCGGACCAGATGAGTGCCGCTGCGGACAAGGTGCTCAAGATCGATCCCGATGATCCCGAGGCTCTGGTGGGGACTGCGGAAGTCATCGCTGAGCGTACCCGCGACACCGACCTCGATAAGGATCAGCGTTGGGCAGAAGCGCAGAAATACGCCTCGCATGCGGTGGAAACCATCGAAACCGATGTTGCCATCCCGGCCGGCACTCCCCAGGAAAAGATCGATGCGTACAAGGGGTTTATGCGCTCCTCCGCATATTCTGTTCTAGGCACCATTAGCTTCAACCAGGAAAAATATCCCGACGCCGAAAACTACTTCCGCAAGTCGGTGGACGCCTTGCCATCGCAGCCCGATCCGGTCGTCGTTCTGCGCCTGGCGATTGCGCTGGACAAGCAAAACAAATATCCGGAAGCCTTGAAGGAAGCCAATCATGCGGTGGAACTGACTCAGGAAGCAAGTGTGGCTGGGAAACTCGCGCGCCAGGAACGGGACCGGTTGGTACAATTGACCGGCGGCAGCACTCCCGCGCCGGCTTCTAAACCACCTGCGGGCGCCGCCCAGAACCCGTCTTCGCACTGACGGAAGATTCAGCTAGAGATCATGACCCGCCCCGCTTGCGGGTAGCGATGGAGATGTTTCGCCCCTTTTGAAGTGATGAAATCACGAGACATGGCGGACCTGGAGCAGACTCTGGGTTACCGGTTCGTCCGGCCAGAATTGCTGGACCAGGCCCTGACCCATAGCTCACAGGCGCGGGAGGTGGAGTCGGCCCAACCCCTGACCAGTAAGCGCGCCGGTGACAATGAACAACTCGAGTTCCTCGGCGATGCGGTCCTGGGGCTCATCACGACCGAGGATCTGTTCCATCGCTTCCCCCAATTTCGCGAAGGCGAGTTATCCAAGCTGCGGGCCCACCTGGTCAGCGAAAAGCATCTAATCCGAGTGGCCCAGACTCTGGAATTGGGTCACTACCTCCGCCTGGGGCGGGGTGAGGAGAAAAGCGGCGGTCGCAACAAGACCGCTCTTTTAGTCGATGCCTTGGAAGCAATTTTGGGAGCCATGTACGTGGACAGTGGGCTGGAGACGGTACGTCGTGTCGTGCTTGAGCACATCGTGTCTCCGGAGCTGGAAATTATCGCGCGCAATGGCAGCAGTTTGCCCCTGAACGACTACAAGTCCGCCTTGCAGGAGAAGCTTCAGGCCATGGGCCGTGCCCAACCGGCCTATGTTCTGGTGAAAGAGCGCGGCCCCGAGCACAGCAAGACCTTCACCGTCCAGGCCAGACTGCTGAAGGCCGACGAGCCCAACGACACCGAACTGGTGGGACAGGCTGAAGGATCGACGAAAAAGGACGCCGAGCAGGGAGCTGCGCGGCAGTTGCTTGCGTATCTGGATTCGCCGCCCGCCGACAAACGCAGCCGGGCTTCGGGCGGGGGGCAGATGGCCAAGTCATGACCGATGTAGTCTCTCGACCGCGAGCCGAATGGCCCAGCTCTCTGCAATCGCTGCTGACCACCATCGTCATCGCCGTGTTTGTCATTGCGTTCGTGGTGCAGGCATTTCAGATCCCGTCGGAGTCCATGGAAAACACCCTGTTGATCGGGGACTACCTGCTGGTGGACAAACTGCGCTACGGTGGAGCGACCACCTGGAACCATCTAATGCCGTACCGCCCAGTGCACCGAGGCGACATCATTGTTTTCCGCTATCCCCTCAACCCTACTCAGCATTTTGTAAAGCGAGTGGTGGGAGTTCCGGGTGACCGGGTGCGGCTTATCAATCGGCAGGTGTACGTCAACGGTACAGCTTTGCGCGAGAATTACGTGATCCATAGTTCCCCGGCGCACGATGCGTTTCGTGACGAGTTCCCCCGCCTCAACCTCCCGGTCCCGGGACTGGAAGGGACTTGGTGGCTGCAAATGAAGAAGTTGGTGGAGGACGGCGAACTGATTGTTCCGGAAGGCAACTATTTCGTGCTGGGCGACAATCGCGACGAAAGCAGCGACAGCCGTTACTGGGGTTTTGTCCCCCGGGAAAACATTATTGGACGGCCGTTGCTGATCTATTGGTCGTTGCGTAGCATTGATGAAGATATGCAGGTTGCCTCCACGCCGGGTGACAAACTTTATCACTTCGCCTATGTGGTCAGTCACTTGTTTCGGATCACCCGCTGGGACCGGACATTTCGGTTGGTCAACTAAGGACGATCCGGGCCAATCCGGCTACAATACAGCGACAAGACAGGAACGATCTCGATGGCCAAGAAAGAAAACGCTCAACCTGAAAAACCGCGCGAAACCACAGTCGAGTTCCTCGCGTCACTGGCGGCCGTATTGGTGACCGGACTGTTCATCATCACATTTATCTTGCAGGCCTTCGAGATTCCGTCGAGTTCGATGGAAAACACCCTCCTGATCGGGGACCATGTGTTCGTGAACCGGGAGCAATTCGCGCCCGCCACACACTGGCTTGGCCCGCTGCTTCCCTATCGCTCCATCCGGCACGGTGACATCGTGGTGTTTCTTTCCCCGGCCGAGCCCGGCCTCTATGTGGTGAAGCGGATCATGGGCACTCCTGGAGACCGTATTCATTTGCGCAACGGCGTGGTCTACCGCAACGGTGAAAAGCTCGAAGAGCCTTATGTCATTCACTCGGCTGTGGCCGACGCCTACAACCCTTATCGGGACAACTTTCCGGCGGTGCCGCCTTCCGAGTTCAACAACGTCGCTCCCAATTGGCAACTGACGCTCCAGTCCCACCTTCAGGGAGACGATATCGTGGTCCCACCGGACAGCTACTTCGCCATGGGCGACAACCGCGACGTCAGCTATGACAGCCGGTACTGGGGCTTTATCCCGCGGGAAAATGTGATCGGCAGGCCCATGTTTATTTACTGGTCGTTTGAGACTCCACCCAACCAGTATCTGGAAAGAGAAGTCAGCCAGAGAGTAGGGTTCCTGGCGCACGTGGTGTTTCACTTCTTCGACGAAACTCGCTGGCGCCGCACCCTCAAGGCAGTGAAGTGAAGTTTGTTCGCTCCACACGCGGAATGGTCGTCCTGGGACTTGTGCTCCTGGCCGTGCTCTGCCTGGTCCGGCCCGGAGCCAATCGGTTGCGGTCCCGGATCGTCGGCTCCATCAGCCTCGCCCTGGGGCGATCCGTGGAAGTATCGTCCGTGAGCCTGCGTTTTCTTCCGCAGCCGGGATTTGAACTGGAGAACTTCGTGGTCCACGACGATCCCACATTCGGGGCGGAGCCGGTGCTGCGGGCTCAGGAAGTGACCGCCTTGTTACGGATGAGATCGCTTCTGCGCGGCCGGCTGGAGATCGCCACTCTGAGCCTCACCGAACCCAGTGTCAATCTGACCCGCAACTTGGAAGGACACTGGAACCTGGAAAACCTGGTGGAGCGCGCCGACAAAATCTCGGCGGCTCCCACCATCAAAGCGAAGACGGAAAAGCGCCCTGCATTCCCCTACATCGAGGCCCGCCACGGTCGTGTCAACTTTAAGTTCGGACCGGAAAAAAAGCCTTACGCCCTTACCGACGCAGATTTTTCCCTGTGGCAGGATTCGGAAAACATGTGGAGCATGCGGCTGAAAGCGCAACCCGTGCGCACCGATTTCAATCTGAGTGACACCGGCATTCTGCGGGTGACCGGCTCATGGCAGAGAGCCGCCGCGTTACGCGACACCCCTCTCCAGTTCACCTTTCTCTGGGACCGCTCACAGCTCGGACAGCTCACCAAACTTGCCTACGGAAGCGACAAAGGCTGGCGAGGAGAGGTGCGGATCGCAGCTCAGCTTTCAGGTACCCCGGCCCATCTGAGCGTAACCGCGGACGCCGCTGCGGAAGATTTCCGCCGCTATGACATTCCAGGCGGGGGCATGCGTCTGGCGATACAATGCATCGCCCAGTACAGTTCGATCGACAATACTCTTTCCGATGCCGCCTGCACCGCCCCGGTGGCGGATGGCTCGATCCGCCTCACCGGCCGCATCTCCGATCCCTTGGGAGCTCGCAGCTACGATCTTGCGCTCACGGTAGAGGGCGTACCCATGCAATCGCTGGTGGTTCTGGCCAGGCACGCCAAGCTCGGCCTGCCGGACGACCTGATCGCAACTGGTGACCTTAAGGCCAAGGCGACAATTCAGCGGCTTGCAGCCGCGAACCAGACGCCATTCGCCTGGCAGGGCAGCGGCCAAGTGACTGGATTCGGCCTGGAATCGAGCCTCACCAATACCGATCTGGCATTGAACGACATTTCGTTCACCATCTCTTCCCAGGGCATGGATCCCCATCTGACTGTGAACCCGTTCAAGATTTCTCTGGGCCGCCTGGCGCCCACGGTGCTACAGGGGCGCGTTTCGCATGATGGCTATGACTTCGAGCTCAAGGGCGAAGCTCAGTTGCAGCGCCTGTTGCAAGCGGCGAGGACGGCCGGAATCCCTGCCCTTCAAACCACCGCCGAAGGGGCCGCCAAACTTGACCTGCAGATCGTTGGAACGTGGGCACATTTTGCGCCACCGGAAATCACCGGCACTGCGCACCTCCATGCGGTCCGATCTCGAATCCGTGGGCTGGATGCCCCGTTCGACATTGTGGCGGCAGATCTCGTCCTTGGCCCCAACCTGACCCAAGTCAACAACCTGACCGCAACCATGGCCGGAACTTCATGGCGCGGATCGCTGGCGCTTCCGCGGCCTTGTGGGACAATAAGCGCCTGCTCAATTCACTTCGATCTGCACGCCGACCAAATCTCCGTCGATCAGTGGTCGCCGCTGTTATTTCCCAAGGCGCAGAAAGAGCCCTGGTATCGCTTCGGCTCTGCCTCCATTCGCTCCGCTAGCCCCGGCTTAGTCGCGTTGAACGCCAACGGAAAATTCAGCGCGGATAAGATCGTAGTTCGCGGTGTCGCCGCCAACAAGGTGTCCTCAACGGTTCAGATAGAGAGTGGGAAGATCGAGTTCAAGGATTTGCGCGCTGAGGTTCTGGGCGGACGGCATCTGGGTAACTGGACGGCGGATTTCACCTCCCAGCCGCCGCGATACGGCATCAGCGGAGTTTTGGATCGCGTGGTCCTCGGGCTGCTCGCCACGGCCATGAACAACGCCTGGATCACCGGCTTGGCGAACGTGAAGTACCAGATCGATGCATCCGGGTTCACCCACGCGGAACTGCTGGGCTCGGCCACCGGTACGTCTCAGGTGGAAGTGAGAAACGGCACGTTCCCCCATGTCGTGCTGGCCGGGAACGGCGGTCTGCAAGTGCAGCGTTTGACCGCGCGCTTCTCGTTACAGGCGGGCAATTTCGAGATTCAAGACGGCTCCCTGGAGACGGCGGGAGACAACTACCGGCTCAGTGGTACCGCTTCACTGGACCGCGTTTTTGACCTCAAACTGACCCGCGAGGGAGCTCCCGGCTTCAACATCACCGGCACCCTCACTCAACCGCGGGTTACGCCGATCGCAGCCGCGAACACTCAGGCGGAGTTGCGACGCTAGGAACACTGAGAACCAAGACAGGGGAACTCCTCATTTGCTTGCATGATGTGATATCATATATTACATATGAGGATACCTAAGACCTTTACGGTAGAGGAATCCCTTCTTGCTGACCTGGAACGGAGCCGCGGCAATCGCTCCACCAGTGAACGTGTAAACGAACTCCTGAAGCGCGCTCTGGAGCACGAGGCCAAGGAAAACCTCGAACGCGAAGCGGCTTTGTTTTATTCGGAAAACGCCAACGACAGAGCCGAGCGGCGGGCATTTCAGAAGGCTTCCATACGTTCGCTGGAGAGGGACTAGATTATGTCCCCTTTGTCTCTCACCCGAACGTTTCCGCACCGTGGGGAGATCTGCCTTGTGCGCCTCGACAAGAACCGCCCTGCGCTGGTGATCTCGAGCAATGCCCTGAACCGCCACGCCCTCGACGTATGCGTCGTGCCCCTGACTTCAGTCGAACATCGCAAGTTCACGCTCAGAGTGGAACTTCCAGCGGGCGAGGGTGGTCTGGAGCGCCGGTCGTGGGCTAAGTGCGACCAGGTAACAACACTGGAAAAAGCGCTCTTGAGGTATCCGCCCCTGGGCCGTCTTTCCTCGGCCACCCTCGCTCGCGTTGAATCCGCGATCAAGACAGCCTTGGAACTCCCGTGACTCTTCACCTCGCCGGCGCGTACCCCGGCCCCCGCAGCACTTTCCCCGGCCTGGCTCCGGTCATCTTCCCCTGATCAATCACGGCAGTTCCGTTCACCAGCACGTAGTCCATGCCCTGCGCCAACTGATTGGGATCGGCGAAAGTCGCGAGGTCGCGCACCGTCGCGGGATCGAAGATCACAACATCCGCCCACATGCCAGCTTTCAGCACTCCACGGTCGGTCAAGCGCATGCGTTGTGCCGGCAACGCCGAGAACTTCCGAATTGCATCCTCCAACGTCAGCTTTTTTTCTTCGCGCACGTATTTTCGTAGGATGCGCGGAAACGTCCCGTAGGCCCGTGGATGAGGATGCTCCAACCCCAGAATCCCCTCAGGCGATGTCCCTGAGGAATCGTTGTCGATCGACACCCAGGGCTGTTGCAGCGCCAAAGCAACGTCGGGCTCAGACATTCCGAACACCGCAACATAAGTGAATGCATTGTCCTCAATCAGCAAATCAAATAGTGCATCCATTGGATCCTTGTTCCAGAGCTTGGCGATTTCGGCCAGCGTCTTTCCCTGCAAGGGCAGCAGCTTCGGGTTCTGCACCACTCCAATCAAAACCGACTCCGGGCCGGGAATTTCCTGCCATTCGTTGTCCCACTCCGTCGACGGAGTCTCCATGTCTTTGCGCATGCGAGCCCGCGCCGCTGGGTCTTTCAATCGCTCCACCAGCTTGGCAGCGCCGCCATCGTGCGCCCACTGCGGAACGAACGCCGAAAGATCATTGAACCAGGCGGGGTAAGCA
The DNA here is from genome assembly GCA_052147055.1 of Terriglobales bacterium. Taxonomy (GTDB): domain Bacteria; phylum Acidobacteriota; class Terriglobia; order Terriglobales; family Acidobacteriaceae; genus JABCZH01. The sequence continues at coordinate 11,060 of JBKQLO010000010.1, read as the reverse complement.
TAAGTATTGGCACTGACGTCAATTCCCTGGGCCCGCGCCGCATTGATCTTGGCCACCACCTCCGGCATGCGCCCCCAATTCTCCTTTCCTGCAACCTTGATGTGCCAAATCTCCACGGGAATATGAGCTTCCCGGCCGATGCGCAGCGCTTCATCGATCGCGGCCAGCACCGCGTCGCTCTCGTTGCGCATGTGGGTCGCGTAAATACCGCCGAATTTCGAAGCCTCGCTCGCCAGGGCAATCAACTCTTCGGTCTTGGCATAAGGCGCAGGCGCATACTCCAGTGCAGTCGAGACTCCCACCGCTCCTTCTCGCATGGCCTGTCGCACCAGGTCTTTCATCTGTTCGAGCTGCGCTGCCGAGGGCTGCTTGTCGTCATCTCCCAGCACCATGCGGCGAACTTGTGTGGCGCCGACGTAGCTGGCCAAATTGATGCCAATCCCCTGCTTCTCCAACTTGGCGAAATACTCACCTAAGGTCCGCCAATCCGGGTTGAGATGGTAGTGAGCGTAAGTTGCTCGGTCGGCCGCGATGATGGCATCGTTGAGCGGCCCAGCTGAATTTCCTTCCCCGGTGATTTCGGTGGTGATGCCCTGGTAGATTTTCGAAGGCACACGCGGTTCAACTTGGATGGTCAGATCGGATTGCCCCAGCATGTCGATGAACCCCGGAGCCACCACTTTGCCCTGGGCGTCAATGGTGCGCGTCCTGGCTGCTTCGCTCAGATTGCCGATGGCGGCGATCCTGCCTCCACGAATTCCGATATCCCCCGAATACCACGGCGAGCCGGTGCCATCGATAATGTGGCCGTTAGTGATGACAAGGTCGAACGTTGTGCTTGAGGTCGAAATCTGGGCCCGACAGATTGGGACCGACGAAAGTATTGCCAGAACCGCGATCTGCGTTGCCCAGCCTCTCAGGCGAATCAGATTCTTCATGTACGACCTCCGTTTGAATTTCGTGCTCTCCAAGTCAACGTCACTCCCACCAAGCTCCACACTCCCAACGCCAGCCATTCGTAGCCACTGAAGTGTCCGGGAACGGCGGGCACAACCTTCATAAGTATCATGAGCAGGCTGACCAGCACACCTGTCATCGCCATCACGCGCTCCAGCGGGGCAGGCCGCATCCAGTAGTAAGCCGCACAGGTCCCCAGCCAGCCCAGCGCCGACGCCACCGAGCCCACTTCTGTAATCGGGACGAGAATTGCATCCCCTGCGAACATGCACACCGCGGTCGCAATTCCAATGCACACCACTGCGACCGACGGCGTTTGATTCCGGGGATGCACCTCGCCCACGCGTGGATCCACAAGGTGCCGACGCCCCAGGGCAAACAATACCCGGCTGGCGGCCACCAGATTGCCATTGAACACCTTGAGCAGCGAGAGCAGCGCCGCCGCCAGAATCAGGCTCACAATCCAGCGCGAACCTATCGCACGTTCAAACGCAACTGCCGTCATGAATTTCTCACCGGTGAGTTCGTGCCACGGCGCGACGTATCCGACGGCCGCGATGATGACGGTATAAAACAGGACCCCGACCACAATCGCCATCCAAATCGCAGTGAAAAACTGACGAGAGCGAAACTCTGGGCGCGCTTCTTCCGCTCCTTTGACGACGGATTCAAATCCGGTCATGAAATAGGGCACGATCTGCATCACCAACAGCACCGAAACAAATCCGCCATGGGTAAACAGCGGCGGAAAGTTGCGGGGCGACCCTTTGCTCACGCCACAACCGACGAACACCAAGAAGAGAGCCAGCGTCCCGAAGACCGTCCAGTTCTGGAAGGTGGCGCTCAGCCGGATACCACGATAGTTCAGCACCGTAAGAAACGCCGTCAGCCCCAGGCCGATGATCAAGTGCGGCAAGTACACGGGCCGGCCGGCAATGCGATACACCTCCATTGAGTCGAGCGCTGGGAAGATGTAGCCTGCGATCCTGCCAATCGCGACCGCCTCCCACGGGCACACAATGAAGTAAGCCAGAACCATCATCCAGCCGGTGGCAAAGCTTACCGGCTGCGGAAACACTTTAGCGGTGTAGGCGACTTCTGCGGAAGCGTCAGGAATCGCCGCCACCAACCGGCCGTAGACGAAGCCAATGGGCAACAACAGCGCCCCGCCAATGGCGAAGCCCAAGATGGCGCCCAGCGTGCCGCCGCGCAGCAGCCAGTCGTCCATCACCACCAACCACCCCACGCCGACCATGCTTCCCCACCCCAGGGCGAAGTAGTCGACCACGCGCAGCTTGCGGGCAAGAGTCGTCACGGGATAAGGCGCGAATTATAAAGCATGGACGCGGATGGAGCCGTCGCGGCCACCGCCTGTGCTATGTTTTAAGTTCGTGAATCTCGACTAGAGGCACTTATGCCCCGATACGAATATCGCGCCATCGGCCCGACGCCCGCAGCCGAGAAGGCATTCCTAACCTGGATCGACAAGCTCGACCAGGAGTTCATTAACCGTGATCCTGAACATCGTAGCCATGTGGTCCGAAACGCGCTGCATGAGCTTTATCTCGGCCGTCCTTACGGCGCGCCGCACCCTAGCACGCCGTTGGCCGAGCAGATATTGATTCACTCCTTCGATCCGCGCAATGCCACGCTGGAACCGGAGTCCTACGGCGACGTTGACGTCACCAAGTACAACGAGCGCAAGCCTCTCATCTGGTTCTGGATGATGTATGACCGTTCACCGGCTGGTCTGAACCACTGGCTTGGACACCGCGTTCGCGCTATGTTGGCCCGCCATGTCTTCAAGCATTGCGGTAAGAATGTGAAGATTTTCCACGGGGTCGAGATCTCCTACGGTTATAACCTCACGGTGGAGGACAACTGCACCATTCACAAATACGTACTGTTGGATGACCGCGGCGAAATCATCATTCACGAAGGTTCCTCCATCTCCGACTATGCCAACGTTTACTCTCACGCCCACGATCTCAACGACGGCATGATCGTCAGCAATCAAAAAACCGAGATCGGCCCCAAAGCCCGCGTCACCTACCATGCGACTGTGTTGAGCGGGGTCAAGGTGGGCGAACACGGCATGGTGGGGTCGATGGGCGTGGCCTCGAAGGACGTCGCCCCGTTCCACATTGTCGGAGGCATTCCCGCCAAGCCCATCAAAGTGAAATCCATTGCACCGGAAGAGTTGTTGCAGAAGGGACTCGAGAAGCCATAGGGCCCCTCGGCGACAGCCGTGGTACGCGCCTCAAGCCTTGGTTTCCACGCCCCATGTTAGTATCAACTCCAGCCCTGCATGACCCTGCAACATGTTGACATCCTGTTCCAGTTGATCGCGTTTCTGTTCGCGATCAGCATTCACGAATCGGCGCACGCCTGGATGGCCAACCGCCGCGGCGACCCCACCGCACGCATGTTAGGACGGATTTCCCTCAATCCTATTAAGCACATCGACCCAGTGGGAACGGTTCTGCTGCCGCTGATCGCCATGTTGACTCATCTTCCGGTGATCGGATGGGCCAAGCCCACGCCCGTCGACCCGCGCAATTTTAAGAACCCGGTCCTCGACGACATTCTGACCTCGGTCGCCGGCCCGGTAAGCAACTTCATCGTCGCCACCGCGGCCACTATCTTGTTGGCGCTGATTGCTCTAGTAGCACCGAACGGGCGAATGATCGTTCAGGGCGCCCTCGGTGGTTTTGTCTTTGGCAACTCTACCCTCGTGCCTGCTGCCCTGCTCTTGTATCAGTTTCTGCTGATCAACGTGTTGCTCGCTGTCTTTAATCTGATTCCCATCCCGCCGCTCGACGGCAGCCACGTATTGCGTCATTTCCTCTCGGAGCGGGTGCGGCAGGCATATGACATGATGGGGATTTTCGCCCTGATGGCACTGGTCTTTTTCGGCGGTAATTTGCTGATGGGGCTCATCCGCCCGGTGCTGCGCGTTTACACTTCCATCTTGATGAGCATCTGATGCCCACTCCATCCCAAACTCGCAAACGCGTCCTCAGCGGCATGCGGTCCACGGGCAAGCTGCACCTGGGAAACTACGTCGGCGCCTTGCAGAACTGGGTCGCCATGCAGGACCAGTACGAATGTTTCTTCTTTGTGGCCGATTGGCATGCGCTCACCACAGATTATGCCGACACCTCGCGAGTGAAAGAGAACTCGATAGAGGTTTTGTTGGACTGGCTCGCCGCCGGGCTCGATCCCGAACGCTGCACCATGTTCATTCAATCGCATGTGCCGCAGCACGCCGAGCTTCATCTGCTGTTCTCGATGATCACGCCTCTGGGCTGGCTGGAGCGCGTCCCCACATACAAAGAACAGCGGGAAAATATCACGGAGAAAGACCTGGGCACTTACGGTTTTCTCGGCTATCCCGTGCTCCAGGCCGCAGACATTCTTATCTACAAAGGCGACTTTGTCCCCGTCGGCGAAGACCAGGTGCCGCACGTCGAACTGACCCGCGAGATCGCGCGCCGCTTCAACCAGTTCTACCAACTCAACGGAAAAGCGGTTTTCCCCGAGCCTCAGCCGTTGCTGACGCGCACCCCCAAACTCCCCGGAACCGACGGCCGCAAGATGTCGAAATCCTACGGTAACACCGTCCTGCTCACCGATCCCGAGCCAGTAGTGCGGCAGAAGCTCAAGACGATGGTGACCGACCCGGCCCGCATCCGCCGCACCGACCCCGGCAACCCCGACGTGTGCCCGGTGGGCGACCTGCACAAGATTTTCAGCGATTCCGCTACCATGGCCAAGGTGAACGCCGGTTGCCGTTCGGCGGGCATCGGATGCATCGAGTGCAAGGGCTGGGCCGCGGACGCCCTGGTTAACATTCTTAATCCCATGCAGGAGCGCCGCAAAAAATACGAAGACAATCCGCGGCTGGCGTGGGATATTCTTGAAGCAGGGTCCGCCAAGGCCGGCAAGGTGGCAGCGGCCACCATGGCGGAAGTGCGAGACGCGTTGCACATGTCGTTGGACTACGAGGGCCGTTAGCGAACGCGATGTCAGAGACTTTCCAAACCACAGGAGCAAACGCGCTGGCGCAAACCACGTTGCCAGATTCCTCCGCCGGCCAGAGGAAAGAAAGTGACTCGCCTTTTTCGGTCGCCGTTGCCGATGTCTACGAAGGCCCCCTCGACCTGCTCCTTGACCTGATTCGCAAACAAGATATCGACATTTACGACATCCCCATTGCAAAGATCACGGCGCAATACCTCGCTTACGTCGAAAAACTCCGCGAGCTGGATGTGAACATCGCCGCCGACTTCATCTACATGGCGGCAGTGCTGATCCACATCAAATCCAAGATGCTGTTGCCTCGGGATCCGGCGGTTGGTTCTGAACAGCAAGAGGATCCGCGAGGCGAGTTGGTCAACCGCTTGATCGAACACGAAAAGTTCAAGTCTGCCGCTCAGATGCTGATGCAGAAGCAGCAGATCGAAGACGCAGTCTGGTCGAACCCGGCGATCAAAGAGTTCATGGACGCCGAAGGGACAGAACCCGAGATCGCCGCCGACGTCATTGATCTGGTCAAAACCTTCCAGTTGATCCTCGACCGCGCCCGTCACCGTCCCATGATCCAGGTGGACGAGGAGACGGTCACGGTCAGCCAGATGATTGAATACTTGCGCCGCCGCCTGGCGCTGGAAGACCGGCCCATCCGGCTAAAACTGCTGCTGCGCAACATCGAATCCCGCCAGACGCTGGTATGTATGTTCCTGGCGCTGCTGGAACTGGTACGATTGCAGGCGATCCAGTTGCGCCAGGATCGTCTATTCGGCGAGATCCTGGTACGCAAGCATGTTGGTTTTGAAGCTGTCGTCGCCGCGCAGAGCGCAGTGCGCGATGACTGGAGATAGCGCTTGACATACAGCGGCAGGTGTCTGCACCTGTCCATGAGACTATGAGCCTTAAAGGCAAACTCGAAGCCATCATTTACGCGGCGGAAACTCCTATCACGCTCGATCATCTCGTTCAGTTGGGGAAAGAGTCGGTCATCAACGACGGCGCTGCCGATGAAGCCGAAGTTCGTTCCCGCATTCGTGCGGCTTTGGAAGAACTCATCTCCGACTACGCGACTGCCGATCATGGCATCGAAATCCGCCAGGTTGCCGGCGGATACCGTATGTCCACGAAACCCGAGCAGCATGACGTAATCCGGGCATTCGCCAAGAGCTTGAAACCTCCCATCCGCCTGTCAATGCCCGCGCTGGAGACACTGGCCGTCATCGCTTACAAACAACCGGTGACGGTGCCGGAAATCAGCGATATTCGCGGCGTGGACTGCGGCGGCGTCATCGCTACCCTTCTGGATCGCAAGCTGGTCACGACTGCCGGGCGTAAAGCCGTCATCGGTCGACCGATTCTTTACAAGACGACGAAAGAGTTTCTCCTGCGCTTTGGCTTGAGCGATGTCGGCGAATTACCCAGTATGGAAGAGTTTGAGAAGCTGGTCGCGGAGTCATTTCAGAGTGACTTGTTACCGCTCCAGGAAGCAACTGAACCGAAGATCCCTGACGACAGTGCTGACGCTCCAACGCTGGCAGCAGTTCAGTCGAGCGAGAATGACCCTGCGGCTTGAACCCCGCAGAAGTCTAGATAGCAGCAGTCCTTCCCAGAACCCCCATGCCCACTGAGCGCTTGCAAAAGATCATCGCCGCCGCCGGCATCACCTCCCGCCGCAAGGCAGAGGAGTTGATCACGGGTGGACTGGTGTCAGTCAACGGACAAGCGGTTACAGAACTGGGCAGCAAGGCCGATCCCGAGCACGATCACATTCGCGTGAACGGTAAGCTTCTTCATGGTGCGGAACGCCACGTATACCTGCTCATGAACAAGCCCAAGGGATACGTCACCACGCTGAAAGACCCCGAGCATCGCCCGACGGTGATGGACCTGCTGCACCGCGTCGGGGCTCGCGTCTATCCCGTTGGACGCCTGGATTACGCCAGCGAAGGCCTGCTGCTGCTCACCAACGACGGTGAGTTCGCCAACCTTCTGATGAAAGCCGCATCGCACGTGCCCAAGACCTACATGGTGAAAGTCGCAGGCACTCCTCCGCCCGAGGGCTTGGCTCGGTTGCGAGAGGGCATCTCGATTCCCTCCGATCGCGGAAAAAGAGTGCGCACGGCGCCCGCGAGGATTCAGGTGATTCGCAACGCCGCCAATCCCTGGTACGAAGTCACGCTGACCGAGGGCAGGAATCGCCAGATACGCCGCATGTTTGAAGAAATCGGCCATCATGTGGAAAAGATCAAGCGGGTACGCTACGGCCCCCTGCAATTGGATGTGCATCCCGGAGAGTATCGCAAGCTGTCCGGCGATGAAGTCGCAAAACTAAAACTGCTCACCAGAGGAAGCGTCCGCAAGTAGACTCATGATGCGTATCTTCGCGCTCTTAGCGAACATTTTGCGTACTTCGCGGTTAAGAGCTCTTGACCGCAAAGGCCGCAAAGGACCTCGCAAAGATCGTAAAGCAAATCCAAGCCTGAGAGCAGGACACTGAATGACCGCAGAAGGTGACACCTTCCCCGGCAACGTGATAAAGATAAGTAGCCAGCATGACCGACTTCAGCCAGTTTGTGCCCGCGCACATTCGCAGCCTGGGCGGGTACACTCCCGGCAAGTCGCCTCGCCAAGCCCAGCGTGAGAGCCGCGTGAGTTGCATCAAAATGGCGTCGAACGAGAACCCTTGGGGACCGTCGCCCAAGGCGGTAGCGGCCATGCAAGCGGTTCTCAGCGACTGCAACTTCTACCCCGACAATGATGCCGGTGACCTGCGGGACGCACTGGCAAAGCGTCATGGAGTGCAACCTGGCCAGATTCTCCTCACCGCGGGATCGACCTCATTGCTCGGCATCATTGCGCGTACGTTGCTGTCGCCGGGACTCAACGCGGTCACCAGCGAGCGCTCATTCATCGTTTATCCGATTGCGACCCAGGCCGCAGGCGGCCAGCTCATCCAGGTTCCGATGCGCCGCGACAGCTTCGACTTGGATGCCGTAGCCGCAGCCGTCGACGGCAACACCCGCATCATTTATCTCTCCAACCCTAACAATCCCACTGGGACGATCGTCGACGTAGCCGCTCTCGATCAATTTCTCGATAAGCTTCCCGGCCAGGTGATCGTGATTCTCGATGAAGCGTATTACGACTTTGCGCGGCATTTCGCGGCCCAACGCAACGTGGACTATTCGCACTCGCTGACGTATGTGAACCAAGGCCGCAAGGTGGTGGTGCTGCGAACCTTCTCGAAGACGCATGGATTGGCCGGAGTGCGCGTGGGATATGGGATCGGCCCCGCCGAGTTGATGTCGTACTTTGCCCGCATGCGAACGACGTTCTCCGTGTCGGCGCCGGCGCAAGCCGCCGCGCTGGCGGCGTTAAAGGATGAAGCTCACGTACAGAAGGCACTGGTGAATAACGCTGAACAAGCCGAGCGCCTCACCGAAAGCTTGCGTGAAATGGGGTATGAAGTGGGGCCCACTTGGGCAAACTTCCTTTATTGCGAACTGGGCGAGGATGCAGCAGCCGTGTCCCAACGACTGCAAGCCGAGGGCGTCATCATTCGTCCGCTTGGTCCTTGGGGAGCGCCGACCGCAATTCGCGTCACCATTGGGACTCCTGAACAGAATGGAATATTCCTGGCCGCGTTCAAGAAAGTCACGGAACGCAGCATGGTCAAGTAGGGTCTAGCTTCCATTCACCAGCGGCAAACGCGCCGCCCCGTACAATCCTGCGTCACTGCCCAACAATGCTCGGGTCACAATCGTTTTCTTGGTCCCCATAGGCTCCACTTTCCCCGATGCTCCTTGGCCGCGCGAAGGCTCAGGCGCGGTCGCCGCATAGACCATGGAGCGCTGCCGCAGTTCCTCGAATACCGACGGCGCAAAAGCCTCCCATGCGCTCGAAACGCCGCCGCCGATCACATACATGGGAAGATTCAACGCATTCACCATGTCCGAGAGCACAATCCCCAGAGCCCGGCCTACGCGGCGAAAGATCTTACGCGCCTCTTCGTCTCCCTGAATCGCGAGGTTGTACACCGCTTTGGCGCTGAACTCGACGTTTGCGTTGGCCGCCTGAGCAAGCGCAGGAGCCGCGCCGCTGGCAATGGCTTCGCGAGCCATTCGAACCACAGCCGTAGCCGAGGCGTATGCCTCCAGGCAACCACGATTGCCGCAGCCGCACAACGCGCCTTCCGGCTCCACGGTGGTGTGGCCGAACTCTGCCGCCATGCCCGCCATGCCATGCCAAATGCGCCCCCCCAAAACCAGCCCGCCGCCAACGCCGGTACCCAGCGTCAGCATGGCCATATCGTTCACGTCCTTGGCCGCCCCTAGCCACTTCTCTCCGAACGCCGCCGAGTTCGCATCATTCTCAAGAATCACCTTGGTCCGCAAGCGCCGCTCGATTTCCGTTCGCGCCGGGTAGTCGGCCCAGTCCGGCAGATTCGGCGATTCCCGCACCATTCCGGTTTCCATGTCGATGATCCCGGGCACGCCGATGCCGATCCCCAACAGCTTCCCCGAGTTCTTGTGTTTCTCCGAAAGCTGCTGTATCGCAGCACACATGTCGTTGACCACATGATCGCGTCCCATCGCAACTCGTGTGCCCAGCGTGGTTTTTTCCACCAGATTGCCGCGCTCCTCAACCGCCGCAATACGAAGATTAGTCCCGCCGAGGTCCACGCCGATGGAATAATTGGTCATGAGCAAGAGCCGTCAGAGTAACATCAGGAATTGTGGTTGTCGAACTATTAAATCGTTTCCGGCCTAGAGAGAGTTAGTGGGGACGGGTGTCCGCGCCCGTCGCGTAGCGCTCATTTCTGGCATTTCGGACAATAATGAGCGCTCCGCCCAGCAATCACCACCCGCTTCACCGGTGCCTTACAGACCAGACAAGGCTCTCCTTCTCTTCCATAAACACGGTGTTGAAGTTGAAAGAAACCCTCCTCCCCGTCGGAATCCACGTAGTCGGAGATAGAAGAGCCACCCAGAGCGATCGCTTCTTTCAGTACTTCCTGGACCGCCTGGTACAGCCGCCCAAGCTGGTCGCGGGTCAGAGACGCTGCCCGCCGCCGCGGCCTGACGAGCGCCCGAAAGAGCGATTCGTCCGCATAGATGTTGCCCACCCCGCTCAGCAGCTTCTGATTCAGCAGAGCACTCTTGATCGGCGTCTTGCGGCCGCGAAACAGGCTTACAAACCGCGCTAACTCCACGTCCAGAGGCTCGGAGCCCGGAGCCTCGAAACCGCTGGAAACACTTAGCCGCCCAAAGCGTCGCGGATCCACGAACCGCAATTCCCTTCCCGAGGCCAGCCGGGCAATCGCGTGGGTGTGTTTTTCGATTTTCTCTCCCGCCGGGCATACCAGCATCCTCCCCGTCATCCCTAAATGCACGATCCACTGAGCTTGGTCGAATGTAGGCGCGGGCGTCCTCGCCCGTGCGGTTTTGGATGTCTTCCTGAGATTCGTAGCCTTCCCTCTATTTCCCAAATCGAAAACTATGTGCTTGCCCACACGGCGCACTCCAGCAATACGCTTCGACTCCAGGGCCGCTACGATCTCTTTAGCCGGCGACTTCAGCGGCTCAGGTTTCGATCCCAGCCAGACCGACTCGATCACATCGCCGGCAACCCGGCTGTTGAGTCCGCGGGCGATGGTCTCGACTTCAGGGAGTTCTGGCATGGAGGTAGTTTACAGGCTTCGGACAACGGGCTTCACTGCCGGCCGAGGTTTCGATTGCCCAGCATCTGCCCGGCGGGTTATCATTGCAAATACACCTCTGCCCGTATAAATCCTTGTAATTCAGCGACTCGCTGTTGGCGCGGGCAACGAGTGTGTGCGACCCCGCATTTGCGGCCAAGGGCGGCTGCGCGAATCAGTTCAGTTCGGTGGAGTTGGCATTTGAAAAAAGGCAACGCTGTGGTCATCGTCGGCGCTCAGTGGGGCGACGAGGGCAAGGGCAAGATCGTCGATGTGCTCTCGGAGAACTTCCCCGTGGTGGCCCGCTATGCCGGCGGCCACAACGCCGGACACACTGTCATCATTAACGGGAAGAAGTTCATCTTGCAGTTGG
>JBKQLO010000009.1:0-26893 GCA_052147055.1 Terriglobales bacterium | reverse complement strand
CGATCCGGGCGACGACATTGAAGACGTGCTCGCCGACATCCGCCAGTACAAGCTCGAAGTGAAGCAGATCGTCATCACCCACGCCCATATCGATCACGTAGGCGGAGCCATGAAGCTGCGCGCGCTGACGGGCGCGCCCATCCTGCTCAATCAGAATGATTACGCGCTGCTGAAAATGCTAGACGTGCAGGCTTCGTGGCTAGGCATGGCCGCACCCGGCGAAGTTGCCATCGAGTCGAGCATTGCAGATGGCGAATTGTTAAAGGCGGGCAGCCTGACGGCGAATGTGCTCCACACTCCCGGCCACACCGAGGGCAGCGTCTGCCTCTATTTTCCCGCGGAAAAATTGCTCATCGCCGGCGACACCCTGTTCGCCCGCAGCATTGGACGCACCGATCTCCCCGGAGGGTCGTTTGAGAAAATCATGCGCTCCCTGCACGAACGCGTCCTCACCCTGCCCGATGAGACCGTCGTGATTCCAGGCCACGGCCCGCTAACAACCATAGGTGAGGAAAGGGAAGAGAATCCGTTCCTGGTGGGATGATTCCTATTTTCTTGTCGGTGCCTGATTTTGCGGAACGGTCGGCGGTGCGGAAGGAGCCGGTGTCGCTGGCTGCGACTTCGTCTGCGCCGGTTTCACTCCCGAAAGCACGGACGTGGGGCCGGTTCGCCGCGCCGCAAAAATCGAGAGCGTGATGGACGTGACCATGAAAATGATCGCGGACCAGGTCGTCGCCCGGGAAAGAACCGAAGCCGCGCCCCGCGGGCCAAACGCCGTCTGGCTGCCCTGACCGCCGAAAGCCGCAGCCAAGTCGCCGCTCTTTCCGCTCTGCAGCAGCACCACCGCGATCAGAAAGAAGCAAACGATAACATGGATCAACGTGATCAAAATGGTCATTGCAAAAAGACTCCGTCCGGGCCGCGACCCGATTCAAATCCCGATCTCTCTGGAATCAATACGATGGGGCGAAACAACAGTTTGACATCCGCCCCTCCCATCGGTCAAGGCCACCGGTAGTGTCCTAATTTGCCTTTTCTTACCACGGGGTCACAGAGCCACGGAGAGAGCCTCGAACCTGTAAGAACCAGAAGTCTGAAATTAGGAACAGCACCCTCACCCACCCGCACAATTTCCACTTGACACCAAGGACTATAATAAAAGTTAGCGACAAGCCCAGTGTGGCCGCAGCCGTGTTCAAGTTCCTTGAAATCCAGACTTAGCGTGATCTAGTAGTCGAGTTAATCGGCTTCAAGGAGCAAGTCACCAGAGATGGACTTGTAACCCATTTGTTATCTAGATTTTGCAAATTAGCCCCTTAAACTCAAAGATTTGGCGGGAACTCCCGCGTAAATCTATGATTTTAAAGGAGTCGAAAATTGTTTTTTTTCGACCGCCCTAATATCCGAACCGCAGAACGCTTCGACGGCAGTGGGGAAGGATTCTCTGCTAACTCCTTATTCCACAATACTTTGATATAACTCCTTTAGATTCAAAGACCAAGTCCGAAAATTCCCTCTAACTCGCTGATTCCAGGACACGAGGGGGGAGGGGGGTACCCGGTACTGAGTAGGGCAATTATATAGTTGACTCGCCCGGTAATATTTGCTATAGTTTCGTTCATGGACGCCACCATGAAACCCGAACCTAAGAGCCTTCAGGAAGCCATCCTCTACTTCTCGAATCCTGATAACTGTATTGATTACTTGGCGATACGGCGATGGCCGGATGGCAAGGTCATCTGTCCCGGTTGCGGCTCCAAGAACGTCAGTTTCAACGCCAAAAGGCGTACTTGGAAGTGCTCGACTCACCACGCCAAGCGCGAGTTCTCCATTAAGGTTGGAACCGTCATGGAGGATTCCCCGCTCGGCCTGGACAAGTGGCTCACTGCCATGTGGATGATCCTGAATTGCAAAAACGGCGTCAGCAGTTGCGAGATCGCCAAGGACGTTCGCGTCACCCAGAAGTCGGCATGGTTCATGCTCCATCGGATTCGCCTGTCCATGCAGGACGAAACTCTCGGATCGAAACTCTCCGGCGAAGTCGAAGCGGACGAAACCTTTATCGGCGGAAAAGCTCGCAACATGCACAAGAGCGTCAAGGCTCGCCGCATCACTGGCCAAGGGCAGTCGCACTTCGATAAGATCATGGTCGCTGGGGTGTTGGAGCGCGGCGGTAAGGTTCGTACTCAAGTTGTCGCAGATCGCCAAAAGGAAACTCTTCATCCGCTCGTGAGAACTCACGTCGAAGCGGGAGCCATGCTCTACACCGACGAACTCGGTGGATACAAGGGCTTGGGAGGCGAGTACGAGCACCAGATCATTGACCACGCCGTGAAGTACGTAGACGGTCGTGTACACACCAACGGCATGGAGAACTTCTGGTCGCTGCTGAAACGCTCGCTTGGCGGAACCTACGTGAGTGTGGAACCGTTTCATCTTTTCCGTTACCTTGACGAGCAATCGTTCCGGTTTAACTATCGCGGCTCTAAAGAAAACCCAATCACCGATTCGGATCGCCTCAACATCGCCGCTTCGCAGTTAGCCGGTAAGCGGATCACCTTCGCTCAACTCACCGGCAAGGTGGGACAAACGGTTAACTAAGTCTTGGAGTTTGAAGCGCGGGAAACGGGCGAAACCTTAGGCTTTGGGCCGGGTTTCGCCTTCGTCTCTCGCTGGCGCTTCTGCCATTCATCTTCGCGCCGTTTCAGTTCATCGTGCGAGACGGAAAGAATCTTCCGCACGCCAGTGTCAAACTTCTGAGATTCAGTTTCCGATCCCATTATGCTTTCCGCCTCTCTTCCTCTTCCGGAGGTAGTCGCCCCGAGAGCACAGTAGCAGCAAAGTCATTAACGCTCGACTCGCTCCATCCTGCTTTTAGGAGTCCGGTCGCTAACTGACCTGACATTTTTACGGCACCACCGCCCGGTACCATCCCGTGAGTAATGTAATGTTCCGCCATTTTCTCTACCTCTTCACGCTTGAGAATGCCACCGTAGAGCGGTTTGGCAAGTATAGGAGCACTTGCCTTCGCCCTGTCGGAAGTCGGGTCTATGGCGTTTTCGCGGATAGAGAAAACTAAATAGTCAGCGGGATCAAGGCATACAGTATCCCGCATAGGTTTGAACTCAATAGTGTTCAGCCGAGGCTCCATCTTGGCGAACTTAAAAGCGGTGTTATGCAGTTTATCCATTGTTCGCGCACGCGCACCCTCTTGCCAGTCGAGAATGAACTGTATCTTGTCATCCTTGCCGACGAGGTAATGGAGTGCAACAGCCATAGCCTGCTGAACACAAGTCATGTAGGGATTGGTGAATGACTCGCGCACCCTTCCCTTAAAAAAATCCTCGAAGTCTTTGTGCCACATACCGACAAAGACCGGAGTGAGATTGTATCGACGCGGGATTGGGCCTAGTAGCGCAAGATCATTAACAATTTTGTCGTATCGCCGATTCCATCGGAGTTTCGTCAAATGGAGATTCTCGCGAGGGTTCAACGCTTTAATCCAGTCATTCACAAAAGAAGCCCATTGCGCCTCGTTGCCGACAAAACCGCCAACTACGCAAAGTTGTTCTTTTCGGCCCGTGCCGGATTCATCGAAATAAGCAGTTAGCATCGCTAGTTTAAGTTTGCGCGGATCGCAACGTGTCCCGTAGCAGGTGGAAACCTGCACGATGTTATGTAGCACCCGCTGCGCTTCTCCGATTTGTAAGGGCAATTCCACTGAGGTTCATTCTCTCTTTCCCTCAGCAAAAATTGACTCCCTCCGCCCATACTGTCATAATGGGCGAGTCAAGTCAATAATTGCCCTGAGTAGTAAACTCCGCCCACCGTCATCGACTGCATACATAGTCGAAATCAGGTCAGGTGACCCCTATGCCGAGTTCGTCTGTCGTCGATTCGTCGGCCGTTTCGTCTGTCATCGACACATCAGTCGTGAGTTCGTCAACCATCGAAAATGGTTTGCCCCATCTGGCTCCCAACCAGTTGCGTGCCGCCCTTGCAAACTTCCTTCCCAAAGGGGCCAGCGCCGCCGAGCAGACCAGTGCGATTGAGGCTGCGCTGCGAAGTCCAGTCGGCGAAGCCATGCGGGACACGATGGCGAGATGGATCGTCGACGAGACCGTTCCGGTGGAAAAATTGGTTCCGCAGGCTTACCTGGCGTGGCGTCCACCGGTTCGGGACGCCATGATGTTCGTGGTGGCGCGGCTCTCGCCCGCGCGGCTCGCTCCCAAGCTCCTGGAGCAACTTGAGCTTCCGTTGAACACCTCGGCGGAACAGCGCCTGCTGCGGCTGATCGCAAAAGTGCCCGGCCTCCAGAAGCTGGGACAGGTCATAGCACGCAACCAGCACCTGCGTCCCGCGCTGCGGAATGCGCTCGCCCGTCTGGAAAATGGAATTCGCGATGTCCGGCCGGAAGACATAGTAGCGATCATTCGACAAGAACTGGGACTGCGGCTCGAGAAATATTCGGTAAAAATCGTGCCCGCGCCGACGATCCTCTCGGAGGCGAGCGTCAGCGCGGTGGTGCGCTTCACCTGGCGTGACCCGCACAGCGGAGAGCGTGAGCGCGGTGTTTTCAAAGTCCTGAAGCCGCACATCCCCGAGTACTTTGCAGAGGACATGGACTATTTGCAGGGACTGGCGCAATACTTCGGCGACCGGCATCACAATTACGGATTTCCCGCGAACCTGCTCCCCGATACCTTCAAGAAAGTCCGGCGCTTGCTGCGGCACGAGGTCAACTTTGTCCGCGAGCAGAAGACGTTACTGGAAGCGTGGGATATGTATCGGTCGATGAAAGGCATTCGCGTGCCGCGGCTGATTCAGCCGCTGTGTACACCCAGAATCACGGCGCTCACCGAGGAGCGTGGGATCAAGGTGACGAACGCGGCGGCCCGCCTGCCGGAGCCGCGGCGCAAGAAAGTTGCCGAGCAACTGATCGAAGCGCTGGTCGCGGTCCCTCTTTTGTCGTCGGAGAAAGACGCCATTTTTCACGGCGATCCTCACGCCGGCAATCTGCTCTATGACAACCGTACCGGCGAGTTGACGATTATCGACTGGGCGTTGCGGGAACGCTTGAGCCGCGATCAGCGCCGGCATCTTGCGCTCCTATTTCTAATGGTGACCTTACGCGACCCAGTGGGCACCTGCAACGAAGTTTTGGCACTCAGTCAGCAGCATATCCGCAGCACTTCACCGAGGGGGCGGATGGTTGCGGAATTTGTCACGCATTTTCTTGGCGAACTGCCGGTGGTGCGTCTGCCCAGCGGCGTCGATGCGATGCTGCTGCTGGAACGCTTGGCCATGAAGGGTGTCAAGTTCCCCGGACCGCTCATCATGTTGTCGAAGGTGATGTTTACGCTGGATGGAATCCTAGGTGACATCGGAGGGTCGGACAGTGGCATGGGCTTCACCATCGCGCGCCACGTGGCCCAGCATTGGATCAGGAATCGCAAAGAATTCCGTTCACCTCTGATGACCAGGGACTGGATCACGCTGCAATGCAGCGCGTTGCTCTATACCGGCCGATTGTGGCTTCAGTGTGAGCAGGCAATCTTGGATCGCTTGCTGCCCGCCACCTCGCCCGCGCTGGCTTAGGCGCACGCGGCGGTGCGTCCTACAAGGCCGAACTTAGCGGAACTCGCTAGGGCGTAACCGCCCGGCCTTCGATGACGTTCTCAGCGGTATCGTTCCACTCCGTCTCGGCCGCGGGTGGGATAAAGCTCATGGCCCGTTCGGCCAGGGCGGTAATGGTTAGGCTGGGATTGACCCCGAGGTTTGCGGCCACCACGGATCCGTCACAGATGTACATGTTCTTGTAGTTGAAGACGCGGTGACGAGAATCAACCACGCCGTGAGTGGCCTTATCGGCGATCACGCAGCCTCCAATGCAGTGTGCAGTGCCCGGAACGTTGAAAAGGATTTCCGGAAGCATGCTCATGGGGAAACCCCCGGTGAGTTGCGCCAGTGTTTTCGCGAATTCATTGGCCTTGGGAATATAGGTAGGCACCTTCTCGCCCCGGCTGACCAGAAATTTCCGGAACGGCCAGAACCACGGGCGTTGCCAGCGCATCTCGATCTCTCCATCCAGCGTTTGCATGCAAAGCAGAATCACAAACTCCCGGGCCCAGCCCAGGGGTTGCAACACGCGTACAGTTTTGAAGGGGTGACGGAGCAGAGAGACTAGGACGTTCTTCAGCCAGAGTGCAATTCGCCGCGGACCAGGGCGGCCATCGGTCAGGATGGTTGTCAGAAACCCCATCGCGTCCGAGCCTCTTGGGTAGCGGACGGCTTCGATATGGGTGTGCGCGTCAATATAAACGCCGGAGCCGATCGCGATGCCTTCTGACACGTCCTGGGAGTAGCCCGGCGTGCGTGCTCCGATGAGCGATTCGGAATTAGTGCGTACGTGTTGGCCCAACTGGTTGCTGATGGCCGGCAATGAGCCTTTTTCCTTGAGCTGAAACAGCAGTTCCATCGTGCCGAGCGAGGATGCGGAGAAAATTACTCCACGGCAGGTGAACCGCCGCGGCTGGCGGCGAATCCACGCGGTAGAGTCGACGGTACCCACTTCGTATCCGGCGCTGCCATCGCTCGCGCCATGCAGCGGTTTGACATTCACCACCTGGGTCTCTGGAAAGACCTGTGCTCCGTGCTTTTCCGCCAGATATAAGTAGCCAAGGTCCAGTGTGTTTTTCGCGCCATGGCGGCAGCCCATCATGCACCCACCGCAGGCGATGCAGGTGGTCCGCGCCGGACCTTCTCCGCCGAAATATGGGTCCGGGAAGGTCTTGCCGCCCGGTTCTCCCTCCGCGGGCTGGAAGATGCTCACCTTCGTACAGTAGAAAGTATGTCCAGAGCCTGCGACTTCCGCAGCTTTCTTTAAGAGAAGATCGGCCGGTCCGAGGATTCGGTTTTCCGTGACACCCAACATGCGCCCGGCAGTTTCGTAGTGCTGGGGCATTTCCGCCTTCCAATCGGACAATCCCGTCCAGGACGCCGCTTCCCACACTTTCTCAGGAGGCGGAAGCAAAGTGCAGGCGTAGGTGATTGACCCGCCACCCACCGCGCAGCCGTGAAAGATGGTTGCGTGTTTGAAAAACTGTATGTTGAAGAAGCCGCGCAAGCCGACATGGGGACGCCAGAGCCAGCGATGGAGGGACCAACTGGTGTGTGGCAGGTTGTCGGGCGTCCAACGCCGGCCCATCTCCATGACCGCGACCCGATAGCCCTTCTCCACCAGTCGATGGGCGGAAACACTGCCACCAAAGCCGGAGCCGATCACGATGAAGTCAAAATCGAATTGCTGATCGCGATCCATACTCGTCCCTACATGCAAATCACCGTCCGCTAAGCGCCCCGCGAAGCACAGTCGAAAACGTGGGCCGGGATCCTCAAGGGAACTGGCGAATCCAGCGGCTGAGCAGCGACCACGGTTCGCAGAATGTTGTCGGCTTGCTGCCACCAGCCGTGGAAAATCTGACCACCGGTATAGCGAACCTGTAGTGAGCTCCAGCCATTGCGATCAAATGAGGCAGCGAAAGGGCTAACCGTCACACATCGGGTGTCGAGTCGAAGCCCCTCATGCAGTGCTTTGAGCGCGCTCTCTTTCGCGCTCCAAAGCAGAGCCAGGAGCCGGGGCCGATCTGCCACAGCCGCACGCGCCACCAGCGCCTGTTCTTCGCTGGTGAAATAGTCGGCAACGAAAGCATCGCTACGCGGCTCGACCATTTCCAGATCACAGCCTATCTCCACGCCAGACATTGCCACAGCACAAGCCGCTATCCCGTCGCGGTGGCTGAGCGAAATCGTGACGGCTGCCGGTTGGTTGGCGACAAAGACCTCAGGCGCGCCAGACGGTGCCGGGCGTATGTCAATTCTCTTGAAGACTTGAGGATGCGCAGGGACATCCAGGCAAGCCGAGAGGGCGCATTTTGCCGTCCAGCGTCCCAGCCGCCAGTCGGCGCGCCGTTTGGCAAAGCGCAGGCCCTCCAAGCGGATCGCTTCGTTCTCACTCAGCCAATCATTCTCCGTCGGCACATCTGCTTCGGTTTGTTCCAACCAATAGACGTTCATCCCATTCACTCCGGGCCTAGGCCGCTTCTGGTATCGTCCCTGCCGCTATCGTGACCTCCAACTTTGCAGATCCCGATTTGTCCTCTCTTCGAATACCACGTTCGACCGCATCGATGAGATAAGGACGTAGGTTTGCAGGCGGAATGATGCAATTGAGAGCACCCACCTGCAGAGCCCGCTGGACGCTGTGCACGCGGTCAAACTCAGATGCCATCTCGCCCAGCTTCTCTGAGTGCACGATCTTGAAGAGTTCATCCCACTGGGTGCGCAACCGGCCTTTCTCCGCGCCTTCAGCCTGAGCCATCGCGTGACTCAGCGTCTGCAGACGCGCATCTTTACGGGCCCTGGCCTCAACCTCGCCGGCGAAAACCACGGCCGCCGCTGGAGCACCCCCGATGACCGAGGCATAGGTCCCCTCTAAGGCTGCGACTTCGAGGTTTTCATTCAGCGCCCTGGAGAAAACCACGTAAGCACCTCCGTGATAGCGCGAGATCACGCAAAAGACCATGGGGCCTTTGAAGTTCACCACCGCCCTCCCGATCTCAGCGCCGTACTCAAGCTGGAGCCTGCGCATCGACTCTGGCGAGCCATCAAAGCCCGACAGGTTGGCCAGCAGCACCACCGGTCGATTGTTGCTGGCCGCGTTGATCGCCCGAGCCACTTTCTTGGAGGATTGCGGGAAGAGTGTCCCCGAAGTCCACTGATCGGGTCCATCAGCTGGGACAAATCCTAACCGCGGCACTGGCTGGGATTCGATACCGATGAGACAAACCGGATAGCCACCGAGATGGGCGTCCCAGATCACGGCGGTCTCCGCCGCGCGCATTCCGGCCCAACGCTCCAGCGGTGCGTGGTCCTGATCGATGGCGGCCATCATCACCTTGCGAATCTCAAAGGACTTCTTGCGCCCAGGGTTGGTCTCGTCAGACAGGATATCGCCAACCAGTTCGAAGCCGTCATCACGGTTGCCGTTCTTGCCGTGCGGATAAACTCGCACATCCCGGTCAATGGGATCGGTAGTCGCGGCGGGCCGGGGGAAACGTTCGCCCCGAGCCACGTACGTGTGCTCATAGTGACGCATCAGAATGTGGCAGGCGTCATCGATGTCGCGGGCCCAGTACTGCGCTTGGCCGTTGATCCCCATGATGCGATCGTAGCCGCCGATCCCTTGATTGTCCTCGGCCGAAACGCTGCCTGAGTAGTCCAACGCCCGCTTTCCCGTGAGCACCATGGCCGCCTTCGGCGTCATGATCAAAATGCCCCGGGTGTGCATGAGCATGGTGGCTTCGGCGTTCCAGTAGGGCTGCGCGCCGACGTTGATCCCGTTCACCACCAGATTCACTTCGCAGCCCGCTTGCGTGAACTCGATCAGTCCGCGAAGGACGCGGGCAATCCAATCCATGTTCTCCACTCCGCTCTCCATGGAAATCTTGGCGCCGGCAGAGATCGGGAACCATTCCAGCGGAACACCTTTTGCCTGGGCCAATTCCAAAGCCGCGAGGATGCGCCGGCATTCCGGTTCTGCGATGGCGCCCAGATCCTTACTCGGATCTCCCAGCACCAAAACGCGCGTCATGCCCTCGGGATACCTGGTCGTAAAGTTGCGAATAACGCCAACCACGATGTTGGTTTTGTTTTGACCATAGGGACGATCGACGGCAATCAGGTGGCCAGCAGCGTCAAGGTCATGCTCGATAAAATCGCCTGCGGGAAATTCCGCCCGTGTGTGTTCGGGAGCCGGCGTGAGCATTTTGATGATTTCGTACGGATAAATGAGTCCGCGCTGCCGCATGCGGACGACTTTCTGGTCGTATTCGGTCAGTGGTTGGATGGGTTGCAGTTGGTCCGCAGGCCGGAAGGTGATGAGCATACCGCTGCCGCCCGGGCTCGAGATGCGCACTACCATGTCGCGCAATTCGCCGGTAGCCGGACTGGGAATGCGAGCGCGCACAATTACTTGTTCCAACCCCAGGCCTTCGGTCGACGGTGTAAGTTTACGCACCAAATCACGCAATTCATCCCGCCCAAGATTGAACGGCGGCCACACGTTAAGCAGGATCCGATTCCAGTACAAGCGTTGATGGGCCGGCCGCCGCGATTGGAACAGCCGGATGCTGGCCAGCGCTTCTGTGAGCATGCGCTCCAGATGAGGCAGTTGCACGACGCGGCCTGCTTCATCCCGCACCGGAGTCACGTCACGCACTTCGGCACACACGAACAAGCGCTCATCCTTCGGGTTATCGCGGGCAACGGCGTGGATGAGGTACACATCTTCGACGGACGGCAGTCGGTCAATCTTGAAATTGCTGAGCCTCCAGAGGTGCAGCCGTTTGGCCAACATGGGATGAATTCCACGGAAGAGCTTCTCCTCTTCAAACGTATTACCACTGGGACGATAGGTGAAATGCTGTGCGCCCGTACCCAGGCCCTGACCGGAGCCAGTGACGGACGCCACAATGCGCTGGATGGGGCATGGGAATCCCGCTTGGTCGAGCATTCCGCGTACTTCCTGCTGCGTAATCTCAGGATCGCCCAGCCAGCCGGGATGGAAAACGTAGAAATCGATGACGACCTCATGGTCAACCGGCACTTCCTTGATCATTGAAAACATCGTTCGCGCCGTCTCGGACAGCCGGGAATACTCGGCGTGGGTCGTGAAGACATGGATGTGCTTGCCCTCATGATCGTATTCCGCTGTGGCGTAACAATGCCCGTCCACCGCCAGGGATCGGAAGTTCGTGAGCTTGCGAATCCGGTAGTACCGCCAGGTGAGCGCTTCCAGCATCAGGTTGCGCATGGCGGGATCGGCGGTCGCAAACCGGCCGGAAAGCAGGCCCAACAGCGGCTGCGGACACTCGACCAGCGCGCGCACTCTTTCGTGCCGGTCCGCGGCCTGGGGATTGGCAGCCAGATAGTCGAGGTGGGTCTCCATCTGCTCGTACACTTGCTGGCGTGCCCGCTCGAACAACGGTTGGTCGAAGTAGCGATAGCGCACTTCGCGCGCCAGATCGGTGACGGCAGGGAAGAGTCCGTTGGTCATCGAGGCCATCCGGTCGAGGAGTATCTGGAAGGACTCCTCGCTTTGCGGTGAAAGCTTCTGCACATGCTGTAGACGCCGTTCGAGAATGCTCACAACCGGCGCGAGTTGCTGCTCCACGCGTTGATGCGACTTGTAGATCCACAGCAGGCTCTCTTCCAGTTCGGGCGAATGATCCAGCGTCCGTACCCCGTAGTGACCTAGCGCGCGCCGCAGCGCGTTGACAAAGGCTGGCGGCAGCCCTTCCCCGCGCGTCTGAAGCATGCGCAGGTAGGAAAACAAGTAAGCCTCAGCACTGGGTTCCTCACCACTGGCTCGATGGTTTACCTCCGGCTCGCGTTGGAACAGCGAACATATGTCCACAAAGATGTTGAGGATTTCATCTTCGCCTCGCCTTAGTTCGTCGCTGTCCACAGGCGAATTTTGGCCCCATTTGGCCAGCAGCCGCGCCGTGTGCTTGGGATCCACATCAAAGCCCAACATAAGCTGGCGGAGTTCCTCCACGCTCTGTCGGCAGGTGGATTGGATGGCCTCTCCTTTTTGGTCCGAGGTCATAGACGTGCCAAAGACCACTCGCTCTGCCGCCGCAACGGTATCCTCACCAGCGACGGGATCGATTTGCAGGAGTGGGGCTCCAGTCTCCACTTGCACGTTGGGAATGATCATTACCTGTCGAACCTTTCCGGAAAATGGAGCGACGACCTGCATCTCCATTTTCATCGCCTCCAGAACAGCCAGGCGGTCCCCAACCGCAACCGTGTCGCCCGGCTTGACCGCAATGGAAACCACCACGGCCGGTGCGGGCGCATGCACCACACCACCGTCATCTCGATCAATGCGGTGCGACGCACCATCCACTTCGATCCGGTAACTCTGTCCCTGAACCACGGAAATGACGCGAAATCGCCGGTCGAAAACGGTGAGCCAACATTCGAACTGATTCAAGCGTTCGATCTGGGCTTCAATGCGCGATCCATTCGCCTCCACCCGGTATCTTTGAGGACCGAGCCGATAAATCTTAGGCGAGTACTGATTGCCTCGATAGCGTAGTTCCGCAGTCCGCCCTACTTCACTCTGCAC
The DNA here is from genome assembly GCA_052147055.1 of Terriglobales bacterium. Classification (GTDB taxonomy): domain Bacteria; phylum Acidobacteriota; class Terriglobia; order Terriglobales; family Acidobacteriaceae; genus JABCZH01. The sequence goes on along the minus strand of JBKQLO010000009.1, from coordinate 14,700 downwards.
GTGTGGCCGCCCGCGCACCGCCGCCGCATAGAACTGCGCCTGCTCTACCGCCAACTGGGCATCGTAGGACTCAATCGCGGCCTGAACCAGGGCCACATCGGCATAACGTCTGGAAAGATGGTTCCCGGTTGCCGCCAATCGGTCCAACCACCCATTATGAAATTCTCCACTCTGCACTTCGGGGCGATTCAACAACTCCAGTAGAAACGCCTTGTTGCTGGTTCCGCCCTTGATGACCACAACGCTCTCGCGCAGCGCCCGCTGCAGGCGGGAAAGCGCTTCTTTCCGGTTCTGGCCATAGGCGATGATCTTGGCGATCATCGAGTCGAATTCCGACGGAATGGCATCGCCTTCCGCCACCCCGGTGTCGATGCGTACCCCTGGCCCAGGTAAAATTCTGAATCGTTCAATCACACCCGGGGCCGGGGCAAAGCTGTTTTCCGGGTCCTCCGCATTCAGCCGCACCTCAATGGCATGGCCGGTGGTACGCGGGGGTTCGCCCTCCAGGCGGCCGCCACGCGCAATGTGAATCTGAAGCTTCACTAGATCGAGCCCGGTGGTGCATTCGGTCACTGGATGTTCGACCTGCAACCGGGTGTTCATTTCCATGAAAGAGACGCGGTTGCTTTCCGGTTCGTACAGGAATTCGACAGTACCGGCGTTGTGATAGCCGGCGGCTCGACTGAAGCGCACTGCCGCCTCGCGCAACCCCTGATCCTGCTCCGGAGAGAGCACTGGCGAGGGGGCTTCTTCCATGATTTTCTGGTGGCGACGCTGGATGGTGCAGTCGCGCACACCGGCGGCCCATATCGCCCCGTAATGGTCGGCAATGATCTGGACCTCGACGTGGCGCGCACCCTGCACAAGTTGCTCCAGGAAAACGGTCGGGTCCCCGAAGGCCTTGAACGCTTCGGCCCGGGCGCTCGCAAAGGCTTGCGCAAGTTCGTCCGCCGAACGCACCAGCCGAATCCCATGACCGCCGCCTCCGGCGGTGGCCTTAATAAGGAGCGGATAACCTAAGCGCTCGGCATGGGTGGAGGCGTTATCAGGCGTTTCTACCGGCCCATTGCTCCAGGGCACCACCGGTATCTGTGCTTGCTCGGCTAATCGTTTTGAGGCGATCTTGTCACCCACAAGTCGCATCACATCGCCATCCGGGCCGATGAACACAACGTCGATCTCGCGGCAAAGGTCGGCGAATGCGGCGTGCTCGGCCACAAATCCCCATCCCACCCAGACCGCATCCGCGTGCGCGGTGGCTAACGCTTGAACCAGGCCGCCATAATCAACGTAGCTGCTCTTGAGTTGCTGGGTATTGGGATCGAGGACCTGAGCGGGCCCGAGACACACAGCCTCATCCGCCTCTCGCACAAACATGGAATGGCAGTCGGGCTCGGTGAAGAGCGCGATGGTCCGCAATGATGTGGCGTTTTCTTGATTGAAATCGCGGACAGCGTGGATGAAACGCATGGCGGCTTCGCCGCGATTCACGATGGCTACGCGTTGAAATTCGTGTTCCATAAGTCCCCCGATCAAGCGATCGTCAGGACAACTAGATCCTGTTATTCATGCAGCGACGGGTTCCAGTGACATCGCCGCCTGTAGTGCTTTCAACCGCCCAGCATCCACGGCGTTGGGGAGCGCTACCGTGCGATAGCCACTCAACTGGAAGTATCGTTGTCCTCTCGTATCTACCACCTCGGCATGGAAGCTTCCCTGGTCCGGATCGGGAGTGACCACAGCAAATAAACCGGCCTCGGTCGCCCCCGGTGTGGCGTACAAACGCACTTTGTGGATATGCAGAGGCAGACCCATCCGGCCTTGCACGCCCATTTCCCAAAGCCCAGCGGTCTGGAAGCAAAGCTCAATCAGCCGCGGCGTGGCCAGGGTCGGTAACTCCGGCGGGTGGTGATTGTCGGGCAGGCTTTTGGCCATTAAGCCAACGATCTGCGTTCCGTCCCACCACGCCCGCTCCACCACTTGGTACGCCGGTCCGTGGAAGTAAAGTGGATAAATGTCGCCGGCTTCGATGATGTGTCCTTCCGGCGTGCTCGGCGCCGGCACGGTCACCGGGTTGGGTAGCTGCTTTGTGAGCCGCACCCGGGCGGTGAAATGCGTTGTCACTTGCGGCTCGGTCTGAGTTGGCAGCGTCCGGCGCCCGGTCAAGCGGCAATCCGCCACCAGGGTGTCGTTCTCCGGATGGATGACTGCCTCGATCGTGAGCGTCCGCGGCTCGCTCCGGTAAAACTTGAACGGCGCCAGGAAGTTCACATCCTCGATCGCCGCAATATGCCAGTCAGGAAGCAGGCACAACGCAGCTTCAGCAAACGCTTCGACGCCCATGACTCCGGGCAGCACCGGCGTGCCGTCAATCTGATGATCGTGCAAGAACGGTTGAATCGCCGGATCCAGCGTGGTTTCGATCTTAAGGCCACTCTGAAGACTCATGCCGGCCAGCTTGCCGATCATTGCCCCCTGCCCTAGCGCTCTTTGCCCGGGCGATCGCATCAACGTTTCCGCCGCCGTTGCATCCAGCCCGCCGGTGGCATCCCACTCGTTTAGCAAAACACCAAGACGCTGCCCGATCACAATTTCACCCCTGGTGCCGCCCGCCGTGAGTTCCCGGCGAATCAAAGGAATGCCGGCCTCTGGCGGCAGCATGTCGATGCCTGCCACTTCCATCATCTTGGGGATGGACCCGCGCGTGGCCATGCCAATGCCGCCCCATGCTGTCCAGTCAATGACGATGCCGCGTGTGCCCGGTCGTGTGGTGCGGAAGCTCGAGGTGATCTTGCACAACAAGTCGTTGGCCGAGCTGTAATCGGTTTGTCCAGCGTTGCCGAAGCGCCCGGCAATCGAACTGAACGCCACCGTGGCGCCGAGAGGCATGTCGCCGATGGCGTGCAAGAGATTGAACCAGCCGTCACTCTTCACGTCGAAGATCAGATCGAATTCACGCGCATCCTTGTCCGGCAGAAAGTGACTGCGCTCCATGCCGGCAGCGTGCAACAGAACATCGATGCGCCCGCTCTGCTCGCGCACTTTTTTGATCACCTTGGCGACGCCGTCAGCGTCGGTAAGGTTGACGCTGAAGTAGTGGGCTGTCCCGCCTGCCGCGCGCACAGCCTCGATGGCATTGTTAGCCGCTCGGGCTCGCTCCAGAGCCGCCAGCTCTCTTTCAACCAGGGCTGGCGTGGCGCGCTCGCCACGTGCCTGTATGCGGGCGAACAGATCACGCTTGAGGCCGTCCTTGTCGGTTACGAAGCGCTTGAGATCGGGACTGTTCGGATCAGGCTCGGGCACCAGATCAAGCAGGTAGAACGTGCCTCCGGAGGCCATCGCCAAGTCGGCAGTGATGGCCGATACGATACTTCCGGCCGCTCCGGTGACCAGAAAGACGGTGTTGCTGTCCAGCGTTAGACCGGGCTTGCCATCGGCGGCGAGCTGCTCTTGAAGCCCAACCGTCCAGCGTTGCCCATCCTTGTGGCCGATTTCGATTGCACCCGGATCGCGTAGGGTTTCTTCAACCAGAATGCCGGCGACCTCCGACGGCTTCCGCTCCGCCTCAAAGTCGACCGCCTTGACCACAGCGTCCCTCCGCTCTCGCTTGTACGTTTTGGTGAAGCCGACTACCGCGCCACCTAACGGCGATGTCGCGCCGGCCTCATCGTAACCATGCTGTCCGCCCAGCCGCGTCGCCGAAACTAGGAACGTACCTGGCAGCGCAATCTGCTCGTACAGGATGCGCATGGTTGCGTAGAGCGACTTGACTCGGACTCGAAGAGCCTCATGCCACGTTGCGAGGTTCATTCTGCTGAGGTCTCCCTCGTTATCCAGCGCGGGCAGCCAATAGACTCCGTGCACCGGACCCGCGGCTAGCCAGCCTTTGAGAGAGTTAGCCAGCGCGTCTGCATCCAGCGTGTCTTCAATCCGTAAAACTTGAACGCCCAAGGTCTGAAGCCGCTGCGTCAGCGCGTCAGCCACGCCGGACTTGTCCGGCATAATGACGACGCGACGACCGGACCCGAACGTCACACCCGTCGACTTACAAATGGTGAGCGGTGGACGCAAGCTGGGAACCGGCACGCGGCGCGGAATACCATTGGTCGCATCGAAACTGGTGGGGATCGGCCGCACAGTCGTAATCGGCTTCGCATCCGAAGATACAGACACTGCCGGTTTCTTTTGGGCCAGGTCTATCTTCTCCGGCACGGCAGAAGAGCCCAGAGCAGACGTCTTCGCCACGCCGGGCTGCCGGTCGCGAGCGAACTTGATCACGTGGGCCAGAGTAGGGAACTCGCGGAGCTTGAGATTCTCATCGCGCGGAATGTTGTACGCCGCTCGCACGGCCGCGAACATCTCCGCTTGTTTGACGGTATCGATGCCCAAGTCTGCCTCCAGATCGAGGTCCAGGTCCAACATGTCTTTGGGATAGCCCGACTTCTCGGCCACGATCTCTAACACTTTCTCCCTAATTGCATCGTCCGTTGCCGCTTGGGCCGCGACTGGAGGCGGTGGAACACTTGGCTGGCTGCAGATAATTGGTGACGCCGGAGTCGCCAGAACTCCCGCCAGGTCGGGACGCTTGTCAAACACGAACTGGATCACATGAGCTAATGTGGGGTAGTCGCGCAGCTTGCGGTTTTCGTCGCGTGGAATGCTGTAAATCTCGCGGATGGCCGCGAACATCTCGGCCTGTTTGACGGTGTCCACGCCGAGATCGGCTTCGAGGTCGAGATCCAGGTCCAGCATATCCTTCGGATAGCCGGTCTTCTCTACCACCAGCGCGAGAATTCGTTCTTTGACGGTATCGCCGGTGACGACCGGCGCAGATGCCGCTGCGGGGTCGGATTTCTCAGCCACCACGGGGGCTGTAGTGACTTTGCCTTCCTTCTTCGTTGCTGCGGGGGTTGCGGCCAGGTCGGGACGCTTGTCGTACACGAAGCGGATTACGTGAGCCAACGTCGGATAGTCGCGCAGCTTGCGGTTGTCGTCGCGCGGGATGTTGTAAATCTCGCGGATGGCCGCGAACAGTTCCGCCTGCTTCACGGTATCGACGCCGAGATCAGCCTCGAGGTCGAGCTCTAAATCCAGCATGTCTTTCGGATAGCCGGTCTTCTCGACCACCAGCTCGAGAATGCGTTCTTTGACCGAATCGCCGGAGACGACCTGCGTAGAGGTCGTAGTGGGCGCCGGTTTCTCAGCCGCCACAACAGTTGCTGGCGTTGTGACCTTGACTTCTTCCTTCTTCGGTGCTGCCGAAGCCGCGGCCAGGTCGGGGCGCTTGTCATACACGAAGCGGATTACGTGAGCCAACGTCGGATAATCGCGCAGCTTGCGGCTTTCATCGCGCGGAATGTTGTAAATCTCGCGGATGGCCGCGAACAGTTCCGCCTGCTTCACGGTATCGACACCGAGATCGGCTTCGAGGTCGAGATCTAAATCCAGCATGTCTTTGGGATAGCCGGTCTTCTCGACCACCAGAGCCAGTATTCGCTCCTTTACCGGTTCGCCCTCCTCAGTTGTTTTGGGTGGCTTGGAGGGAGCGACAGCGGGCACCTGTACTTCCACCTTCGCTGCGGCGGCCGGGATGGGTGACGGCGTGGCTGCCGGTTTCGCCTCAGCGATCGGAACTGGCATCGCCGTCCTCGAATCGCGGACTGGCAAGGCTGATGCTGGTGGCTGAACGTTGGGAGTCGATGCGGGGCGGGACAATTTAGCGCCTTCAGCGACTCGCGCTGCTGACGCTTGATCCCGCACCCGCAGCGTGCGGCGGACCACTTCCAGATCGGCGGCCGGATGGCCGGCGATGCGACTCAGCCAGGCGCTCCACGCGGTGTCATCCGCGATGCGGTAGGCATAGCCCAGCGCATTCGGGCTGGGACGGATCCCATCTTTCGTCTTTATCCAACGCAGCAGCATCATGCTGATCTGCGAACCGAAACCCGCTCCCAGGTGTATGGCGTACTCCACGGGATAGGCCCCGCCTTTTGACAGGTTCAGCTGCCCTAACTCCGGATCAACTTCCTTAAAGTTGGCGACTGGAGGCACGCAGCCAGTTTCCAGCGCTTTGACCGCGACCACATCTTCGATACCTGTGGCCATGGCATGACCAGTGAAGCCCTTGGTGTTGGCAATCACGATGCGATCCGCACCCTCGCCGAAGACGCGCCGCAGCGCGTGGATCTCCGCAGAGGCACTACCGCCCCGTGCCGGGGTATAGGTTTCATGGGAAACGAACACCATCTGCGGCGCGATTTCGCGGCGTGAAACGCCGCTGCCCGTTTCGGCTTTGGCCACCAGGTTCTCCATCACTTGGCCAATGTGCTGCACATCCAGACGCGTACCGTGGAAGGCGCTGTTGGCGGTTACCGTACTCAGCACCTCGCAGATGGGCTGAATGCCTCGTTCCCGCGCGGCGTCGGCGCTCTCCACCACCAGAGCCGCGGCGCCCATACCGATAATCAACCCGTGCCGCCGGCGGTCGAAGGGAATGGCGGCATCTGCGACCACATCGTCGGTGGCTGCCGCTCCGCTGGCTAGGAATCCAGACCCCATCCAATCGATCAGATGGTCGGAGGTGACATCGTCGGCCGAAATGACAATCACCCGACTGCATCGCCCGGCGTGGATCCAGTCCTGCGCCAGCGACACCGCTTGCGTGGTGGTCGCGCAGGCGGAGTTGATTTGGGTGTTAGGACCGCGAGCGCCGATGAATTCGGCGAATTGCGAGTGTCCCATCGACAGAGTCTTGAGCAAAAACCGCCGTTCGAAGACATACGGATCTTTGTCGATGGCGGCGCGGAACTCTTCGATGCGTCGCTTTAGCTCGGTCACCAGAGTGGAATGACCGTTCCCCTCGACCGCACGAGCGAGCAGGCTTTCGAGCGTGGCCAACTGGCTGCGGCGTTCGTGGTCCGCGTAATAGCGCGACATCTCATCGGCAAACGAGTCGTATCCGGGAAACGCGGAACCGAAAATCACACCGGTATCGTCGCGCAGGGCTTCTGGCAATCCCCAGCGATCGGGTAATTGTGTGCCTTTGCTGGTGGTTTTGTAACGCATGACCAGCGGGATGCCGGCATCGCGCAATGCGTCGATGCCCGCGGCAATCGCCAACTGCGTCACCCGGTCGAGGGCGGCCACGCGGTCGGCGGAAACTCCGAATTCTACTTCCACATCGAAAGTGCCGCCGCGGCCTGCCAGCTTAATGACGTCCGCGACGTCGCTAATGGTCTCAAACCTGGGTTCTCCGTTCTCGCTCTTCACCAGTCGCGTGATGTGTTTGTCGAGCATGCCTTGCCGGAAGCGCGCGGGAATGGAATCGATAAACTGATCGCCGCGCAAAATGCGGGCGACGTTGCCATCATCGAAAATGTGCTCGGTTCCGGGCAGACCCAGCGCCGCTCCAGTAATGACCACTGGGGTGCGGTTGGAGACGCCCTTCTGACCGTGGTAGATCTCGTAGCCGCGATCCAGAACATCGGCGAAGAAACGGCCGAGTTCGTTGTAGCGATTGCCGTTCGACGGCGTGGTGGGTGTAGCGGAAGCCGCTGTCGCTGCCACAGGAACTGGTTTAGAGTTCTCCGCCAGCGAAGAAACCGTCGTCACCGCAGGCTCGTGCAAGGCTTCTCCGGTGCCGCGGCCCAGTCCCGCCGCATAAAGGCCGCACAGCGCCTGGTTGAAGGCAACGAGATCGCCAATTTTCGGATGATTAGTAAATAACGACACCACATCGTTGCGGCCCCCGAGCACGTCTTCGGCAAATCCCTGCAACGCCTTTTTCGGTCCGACTTCCACAAACATGCGAGCGCCGGCATCGTACAAGGTGCGCAAGCCCTTAATGAATTGCACAGGGGAAGCAACCTGCTGCGTGAGAATGTCCAGCATCTGCGGCACGACGTCAGGCCCAGTGGGATAGAACTCCCCGTTGGTGTTGGCAACGATGGGCAAGCGTGGCGACTGAAGATGCAGTCGCTCCAGAACCTGCCGCAGCGGTTTGCTGGCTCCCGCCACAATCGAGGTGTGGAAGGCGTGGCTGACCGATAACGGAGCCACCTCATAGCCCGCTTTGGTGAAGGCCTCCATGGCCTGCTCGACGGCCTTGCTGGCGCCGCCGACCACCGCCTGACGGCTACTGTTGACGTTTGCGATCACCACGTAACCGTTGATCGTTTTCAGAATGCGTTCGATTTCTTCAAGCGGAGCAAACACCGCGGCCATGCGGCCGTTGTCGTCCATTGCCACCTGGGTCATTCCGCGACCGCGGGCGCTGACGGCTTCCAGCGAGTCAACAAAGGGGAGGCCGCCGGCGGCCACCAGGGCTCCGTATTCACCCAAACTGTGTCCCATCGTGAAGTCGGGTTCAACGCCGTAAGCGGCCAGCAGTCGGGTCAGAGCCAGATCGGTTGCCAGCACGGCGGGCTGAGTAATCTCAGTTTGGCGTAGATCGTCTTCGGCCTTGGCAACGGCGTCGGCATCGGCGTGGTCAACGAAGATGTATTTGCTAAGCGGCTTACCGAGCAAAGGCGTCATCACGCGATCCGCTTCGTCAAAAGTTTCGGTCACAATCGGCTCTGCCGCGCGGAGCGACTGGAGCATGTTTACGTACTGCGAACCTTGACCGGTATAAAGGAAGGCCACCTTGGGCGCGGGACCGTGACCGCGGAAAATGCCTTGGGCCCGCAGGGCTTTCCACATCGCTGACTGATTGGCCGCGATCGCTTTGAGCGCATTGCCTGCTTTGTCCGCCAATTCGGCGGCGTTGGCGTAGTCGATGGCCACGCGTTCAGGCGCTCGCAAGTCGCATTCAGCCGGTGCGGTGGGCGCCGGGACCCGGCCCGCTTTGGCTTCTTTCTCCACCGCTCGCAATCGTTCGACCAGTGCTGCTTCAGAAGCCGCGCCGATTACCAGCGCTCCGCGTAGCGGAGCTTTATAGGAAGAAGAGTTCGAAGTGCGGGAAACATTTTCCGTATTCATAACTGGCTCTTTCACTGTCGTGGGCATCTCGTTGACCGCCACCGACCGTTTGCCGTTTCCGTTCAGCCGGTGGGGAATGTATTCCTCGAGTACCGCGTGGAAATTGGTGCCGCCAAAACCAAAAGCGCTCAGACCAGCCCGGCGCACCCCGTCCGCTGGCATGGTCCACGGTTGCAGTTCGGTATTGACGTAAAGCGGAGAGTGGGCGAAGTCGATGTTGGGATTGCGATGCTCGCAATGCACGCTGGGCGGCAGCACCTTGTCCCGAAGAGCAAGAGCGGCTTTCAGCAATCCGGCTGCGCCAGCGGCTCCTTTAAGATGCCCGAAATTCGATTTGACCGAACCCAGCGCCACTGAGCCGGAAGGAAGTTGAAAACCGCTAAGCACTCCGATCATGCTTTGCACTTCGACCACGTCGCCCACGCTGGTGGACGTGCCGTGGCCTTCGATCAAGGTCGCAGTTGCCGGTGATAATCCTGCATTCTGCCAGGCCCTCTCGATGGCTAATTTCTGCCCGATCGGGTTGGGTGCGGTGATGCCTTTCCCCTTGCCGTCGCTCGCTCCGCCCATACCGCGTAGCACCGCGTAGATCTTGTCCCCGTCCCGCTCGGCATCCGCCAGGCGCTTGAGCAGAAAGATCGCGGCGCCTTCACCCATGACGAAGCCGTCCGCTCCTTCGGCATAGGGACGAGTGCCGGTCGCCGAGAGTGCACCGATTTTGCAGAACTTGATGTAGGTCGACGCGCCCATGTTGCGGTCAATGCCGCCGGTGACCGCGAGGTCAAAGTCGTTCTCCACCAACCCCTCGATCGCAGCACTCATGGCCGCCATCGCCGACGCGCACGCCGCGTCTACCACATAGTTGGGACCATGAAAGTTGAAAATGTTCGCAATCCGGCCGGCAATGCAGTTCGACAATTCTCCGGGCATGGTGTCTTCGGTAACGTCGGGAACGCGCTTGGCCATGCGGTCGTGCAATTCCCGAGTGATGTCGTGACGCAACTCCTTCGGCAACCCAGCGAAGCTGGCGCTCTCCGCCAGTTCATGGGCGTATTCTGGAAAGTACAGGCGCAAAGCGGTGAAGTAGTGCTTCTCCCCGGCCATCGCATTGCCGAGAATCACGGCCGTGCGATCGTTGTTCAGCGGCCGGTTGGGGTAGCCGTAATTGTCCAACGCTTCGCGAGTGCAGGCGATTGCCCACTTTTGCGATTCATCCATCGCGTCGATGACGCGCGGCGGGACCGCCAAACGCCACTTGATCGGGTCCCACACCCATTTGCGCGCCCAACCCCCGATGGTGGAATAAGTCTTGTCCGGCGCACTGTGGTCGGCGTCGAAGTAGAGCGCCGGATCCCAGCGCTCACGGTCAACTTCCGAAATGCTGTAACGGCCGCCCTTCACGTTCTCCCAGAATTCCGAGACGTTCTTGGCGTCGGGCAGAATGGCTCCCGCACCTACAATCGCTATCGCCCGATAAGACGTGTTTTCCATAACTCAAACTCCTATGAATCGTTCAACGCTAGGCAGCCACTTCCAAACGCTTGGCCGCGCGGCCGTACAGTACGTCTGCTATGTAATCCATGTCCGAAATAAGGCCCGACTGTGCGCGGTGAATCGCGGGCAATCCCAAGCTCGTTTCAAACCCGGCGATCTCGGCATCGCCGACGCCACCGGCTCCAATCACCCAGCGCATACCTTCTTCGCCAACCTTGAACGCAGCCTCGCGGGCAAAAACTCTGCTCAGCGCGGCCAAGCCTGTCGCATCGAAGCGCCGGTTGGCCTTTTCGTTCACCTTGTTTTCTGCCATGAGCGCGGCGCGGCGGGACAGACTCCCCGCGCACTCCGCATATGCGATCAACTCGCCCAGGCGCAGCAGAATGTGTTGATAGCGGGTCAAGCGCGCGACCCGAGCTCTTTCCATCACCTCGGCCAATGCGTGCATCGCCAGCGCCGCGATGTCGGCGCCGACGTTCGAATGGCGGGCGTGCAGGTCCTCGAATTTCTTGGCTTGCTCGTGATAGTGCTGCCCGCGCGTCTTGAGATGAGACTGCCAGCGATCGCGGCTGATGGTCATCTCCATGATCTCGGAGGTGCCTTCATAAATCGTTGTAATGCGAACGTCGCGACTGATCTTTTCCACCATGTATTCGTGCGTGTAACCGTAACCACCCAGCGCCTGGATGCTGGCCTCGGCGGCTGCATTTCCGGCTTCGGTCGCCATGTACTTGGCGATGGCGCCCTCGGTGTTCAGGCTTCCTTCCACTCCGGCGTCGATGCGCTCCGCGGTTTCTTCGATGTAGGAGCGGGCTGCTTCCAATCGCGCCACATGCGGCACGATCAGCTTGTGCGTGTAGCCCTGCTTTTCTGAGAGTGGTGCTCCGGCTTGAATACGCTTGGTGGAATAGGGAATCGCGCGATCGAGCGCGGCCCATCCTGCGCCCAGTCCAAACGCCGCCACCATAAGGCGCGTATAACCGAACACAGCCTGCGCCTGATTCAGTCCCTGGCCTTCCACACCGCCGAGCAGCCGGTCAGCGCCGACATAAACGTTGTCGAATGCCAGAGCCGCGGTGTTGCTGAGGCGGATGCCATGCTTATCTTCGGGCTCATCGTGGGTGAAACCCTTCGCTCCTTTTTCCACCACGAACCAGCTTGGGCCGCTCGGCGTGTTAGCCAAAACCGTGTAGGCATCGGCGATTCCACCGTTGCTGATCCATTGTTTGTTGCCACTGATTTTGTAGCCGACAACTTGGCCGTTCTCCATCACCCGGTCTGCCGTGGTGCGCAGGGCCCCCAGATCACTACCGGCTTCAGGCTCCGTGGCGCCATAGGCGAACAGAATTCCCTCTTCCGCAATACGCGTCAGCCACAGTTTCTTTTGCTCCGGAGTGGCGCCCACCGTGATCGGATCGCTCCCCAAGAACGTCGCCAGTACCGCCGTGGCGACGCCCAGATCGATGCGCGCCATCTCTTCGCAGACGCAATACACATCGAAGGTACCGCCGCCCATGCCTCCGAACTCTTCCGGAATAAACAGGAGTTGAATGCCCAGCTTGTCCGGGCTGCACATGTGGCGGACGATCTCCAGCGGACACTCGTCCTTATCGTCTAGGTCCCGAAGGACCTCGTCGGGCAGACGTTTCTTGGCGAAATCCTTGAGTGACTTCAAACTTAACTTCAGAGTCTTACTGGTGATCATGGGTCCTCACTTTGCTGCGACGCTGTGCATTTCACGAACTTTGTTGGTTAACTCCGGCAAGAACTCCAGGATGTCATCGACAATTCCGACATCTGCCACCTGAAAAATGGGAGCTTTGGGATTCTTGTTGATGGCGATCAGGAACGGATTGCCCTTGATGCCGGCCAAGTGCTGAAAGGCGCCACTGATGCCGCATGCCAGATAGACCTTGGGCTTGACAGTCTTTCCCGATGAGCCCACCTGACGCGACTTCTCCATCCACTTGGCGTCGACCACGGGTCTCGAACAGCTCACCGCTGCACCCATGGCCTCTGCCAACTCCTCGGCGATGGCCACGTTGTCTTTCTCCTGGATGCCGCGGCCGATAGAAATCAGAATGGCGTGCTTGGTGATATCGACCTCACCTGCCTCGGCGACGACCGTCTCCAGATAGCGCCGGCTTGCTTTGAGCGCTCCAACATCCGCGGACTTGTCGACCACCGTGCCGCTGATGGAAGCACCGCTCAGTGGCTTGAACGCGCCCGGACGGATGGTGATCACGGCTCCCGCTGAAATGTCGCACCGAACGTGCGTGCTCACCTGCCCGCCAAATTCCTGACGAACCACTTTGAGGTCGGAGCCTTCGACTCCGTCGATTCCCAACACATCGGACACGAAAGCTGAATTCAGTTTGATGGACAGGCCCGGTGCCAGATCGATTCCGAAGTGTTCATGCGCAACCAGAACAATGCTGTTGCCCGGCAGGACTTTGACCAAGGCTTTGCGAACCAGTTCAGCATTAGGGTAGGGAAGAGCTTCGTTGTCGATCTTCCAAACCTCGCTATAGGAAGGTCGAAGGCTGGCGCAGACAGCATCAAGGTCCCTACCTGAACCGGTGACAATGGCTATGGGCGAAGCAGCAGCGTCAATCTGTCGCGCGGCGGCCGCCAATTCGAGCGCGGAATCGTCGGCCACGCCAGCTTTATGCACGATGTAAGCGAAGATGCGAGCCATTATTTCAACCCTCCTTTGGCTGCCACTAACTCCAGAACTTTGTCGATGTTTTCTTCCCGGCTGCCTTGCAGCATTTCGGCTCCCTTGCCCAGCGCGGGGACGAAATAGTCGACCCGTCTCACTTTGGCTCCAGCTTCCCCAACGGCGCTGGAGCTAACTCCCAGCTCGGACGCACCGAAAGTCGGGATGGGGATCGACGCCACTTGCCGGATGCCTTTCATGCCGACATAGCGGGGTTCATTGATGCCGGTCTGAATCGAAAGCACACAGGGCAGGTCGATCTCATTCATTTCCTTGTTCCCGCCTTCAATCTCGCGGCTGACCTTGAGCTTCTTGCCTTCGAGCACCTCAATGGAATTGACCAGCGAAGCAAACGGATAGTCGAGCATGGCCGCCAGCATCCCCCCAACTTGGGCGCCACCGTCTTCGGCCTGCACTCCGGTCAGGACCAGGTCGTAGCTGCCCTTCTGAACGAAGGCTTTCAGAATGGTGGCGATGCCTTTGCCGTCCGATCCGCTGAAGGCGTCGTCTGTGATCAGCACGCCGTGGTTAGCGCCCATGGCCATCTCCCGGCGCAGGACCTCTTCGTCATCCTCGCCGCCAACTGTGGCGACGGTGACCGTTCCACCAACTCGGGCGACGATCTGAAGCGCCTCTTCGACCGCATAGTTGTCGGCTTCGTTGATCGAATAGACCAACTCATCCCGCTCGATATCGTTTCCTGCACCGTTGAGTTCAATTTCGTTTTCCGAAGTGTCGGGCACTCTGCGCACACAAACTAGAATCTCCACGTTCGCCTCCGTCAGATTGCTTTAGCGCTTTCCGGCGCCATTTGTTGATCCACCAATTCGGCTAGATCGATAGCGGTCATCTTTCCTTCCATGCCTGCGACCTTGATCGCGTCTTCGATATTCACCATGCAGAACGGGCATGCAGTCACGATCACATTGGCCCCCGCCTCAGCCGCCATCTGCACTCGCTTCGCGCCCATTCGCTGATCTTCTTTCGGTTCGTAGAACAGCATCAGTCCGCCACCGCCGCAGCAGAATGAGCGGTCTCGCGAACGGCTCATTTCGACTCGCTTCAAACCGGGGATCGCATCCAACACGTCGCGCGGGTCGTCATAAATCTGGTTGTGCCGCCCCAGGTAGCAGGGATCGTGGTAGGTGTAGACATTCTTCTCGTTCTCTACCGGATTGAACTTGATCTTGCCCGTCTTCACTTCGCTGGCGATCACCTGGCTGATGTGCTCGACCGGCGGCACATCCTTATAGTCATGTTTCAGGGCGTTGTAGGCGTGTGGATCGGAGGTAACAATCTGCTTCACGCCCGAGGCTTTGATGGCGTCCACATTGTGGTCCCGCAAAGCCATGAACAGCGTTTCTTCTCCGAACCGCCGCACTTCGTGGCCGCTATCTTTCTCCGCGGCGCCCAGAATTCCAAACTTCTCTCCGACGTGTTGGAGAATGTTTGCCGTGGCTCGCCCAATCGACTGCATGCGGTCATCGTAGGAAGTGATGCTGTCGACA
>JBKQLO010000008.1:0-21240 GCA_052147055.1 Terriglobales bacterium | reverse complement strand
GAATGCGCCAGGAAGCAAGCCACCTCACAGGTGCGGCATCCAATGCACCTTTTGGGATCTGCGATAACAAACGTATTCATGAGTTCACCTGCCTGCTCGCGCCGGAGAGTTGCGCCGGCGCTTCGCGTAACAATTCAATTAGAACTTCAGACAAAATTCCGGCGGTAGTTTCTACTTCAGGACTCATTTCGCTGCCCAGCGAAATCTGTTTCGGTTGCACACCGAGGGCAAAGACATCCGCCTGGCTGTTCTCGCGCACGAAACGGAAGAAGAGTTCCAACGGCATTTGGTGAGTCGATACATTGCATCCGGCCAGGTCATCCCCTTCCAGGATCGTCGCTGTGCCCGCGGCCTCGCCTATGTCCGCCGCGTCCAGCACAAGAATTGTCCGCGCCTTTTGCTCTAGCACACGTCCGAGGTAACTTTCCGGCACTTCGCCGACATCCAGCAGCGTGGCCGACACCTTTCCCTCCAGCCGTTCGATCATTCGCGGACCAAAGCCATCATCGCCGCGCAGGGTGTTGCCGATTCCCACCACCAGAACCGTTCCCTTCAGCCGTGCTTTCAGGTCATCACGCAGCATAAAATCCTCACAACTACCTTGGTGAATCCGTCATCGTCGTCAATTGCTCTTCCGATTCAGGAACGGTCAGTGTCGGGATGGGCTCGCCCTCCTGCCGATAGCGATAGGGCTTCACCTTTTCGCGCACCAATCCCATGGCGACTGCTGCGCCCCAGAGAATGGCCTCCGGTCGCGGCGGGCAGCCCGGGATATAGAAGTCCACGGGTATCACTTTGTCCACGCCACCAATGACGTGATAAGAGTCAAACCACATGCCTCCACCCACGGCACAAGAGCCGCAGGCGATTACAACTTTCGGATCCGGCGTGGCATCGTAGAGACGGCGCAGGCGCGGCAATGCCGTCCGGGTGACAGGCCCGGAGACCAACAACACATCCGCGTGCCGCGGCGAGGCGACCAGCTTCATTCCAAACCGCTCGGCATCATAGTACGGCGTGAAGGCGTCGATCTCTTCAATGTCACAACCGTTGCAGCCGCCTGCGTTGGCGTGATAGACCCAGAGCGATCGCCGGAAACAATGCTTCAGGAGAAACTGGTAGATGGACATCGCTCTACGCTCCCCTCATCGAATAACCAGAGCCTTGGCCGACATGTCGATCAGCCGGTTCAAAACACCACCACTGAATCCGCTGGCAAAAACCAGCAGCGCCACAGTCACCATCGCCACGGCCATGGCCGCAGGACAACCCTTTGTTCCCGTACGACCGGCGACAGCAACCGCCGTCGAGCCGAAAGCCGGAGCCGAAAGTGCCGCCGGTTCAGGGCTAAGGAATATTTCGTAACCGGCCTTAACCAGACAGGCCATGGTGGCGAAGCTGGTGAACAATGCGGTCACGAGCGCCCACCACAAATGCGCCTGGGCGGCGGCAGTAAAGATGGCAAATTTGCTGAAGAATCCATTTAGAGGCGGCAAGCCGCCCATCGCCAACGCGCCGACGAAGAACAAGACCGCCACCAGCGGAGAATGTTTCTTCCCGGAGAGTTCGTGGATGTTGGTAGTGCCGTGCGCGTACAAGAGGGCGCCGCTGCAGAGAAAGAGCAAGGACTTAAACAGCGTGTGGTTCAGAAGGTGATAGATGCCGCCATATACTCCGAGATAGGAACCAATCCCGAATCCCATGATTATGTATCCCATCTGGCTTACGCTATGAAAAGCCAACAGACGCTTGAGGTCGCTCTGGGCAAAGGCGCACAAAATTCCTACCAGCATGGTGACTATCCCCAGGACAACACAATATGTGCCAAGCACGCTGTGAGCCGGGGACGCCATGCTGGCAATTCTTACAACTGCATAAACGGCAACCTTGATGGTTACGCCCGAGAGCAGAGCGCTCATCGGACTCGGCGATTGGGAGTGAGCATCCGGGAGCCAGGCGTGGAAAGGGACAAGCCCAGCCTTCGAACCGAAACCTATTATGATGAGCGCGCCCGCGATAAGAGAAACAGCGGGCGGAAATCGCGAGGAGACTTTCATCACTTCTGTGATCAGCATCGCCTTGCTGCCTCCGACAAAGGGAACAGCGGCGGCATAGAAAACGACGCAACCGAGCAGGCCGACAATAATTCCAACCGAGCACAACAGCAGGTACTTATAGCCTGCTTCCAGCGATTCCGGCTGCCAGTAGTAAGTAACCAGCAATGCCGATGCCAGCGTGGTGGCCTCGACGAGCACATACATCATGATGAGGTTATTGGTCACCGTGACCGCAGCCATGGTACTGATGAACACCAACGTGAGAACGAAATAAAGCGGCAGCCGCTCGCGGGAAATCCTTCCTTCCTCTACTTCATGGCGCAGGTAAGAGTAGGCATAAATCGTCGTGATCAAACCAATGACGGAAACAATCAATGCCAGCAGAGCCGATAATCCGTCCGCATACAATTGCTGACCGAGAGCAGTGAGGTGAAGGCCGTGCAGAACCTGGTTCGCAATCGCAATGGCTAGACCGCAGGTGGCCGTTGCCCCTAGAATGGCGATCCTGCCAGCCGAGTCCGGGCTCCTTTTCCCCAGCACATACTCCACGACCGCCGCCAGTGCGGGTACACTGAACAACGCGATTAATAGTGACGATTCTGCCACGTTGACTCCTTTATCCTCGCAACTTCGCCAGGCTAAACGTATCGACGGAGCCGAGCGACCGATAAACTCCCGCCACGATGTAAAGCAACATCCACACCGATATGACTACATCCGTCACTACACCGATCAGGGCTGTTTCAGGAATAAACGGCGCCAGACTTACCAGGCTCAAATGCACTGCGTTCTCCATGAGACAGAGCCCAATCACGACCTTGAACGCATCCCTTCGCGTGAGCAGGGTGTAGAAGCCGATTGCCAGGATGGCCGCGGCGACCGCGAGGTTCATGCGGAATGGCTCGCCGGCCAGATTGGGCGAGATGACCAGCTTGTCGTAATGAGCAAAAACCCAACCGAAAGGGAGCAGCGCCACCAGGAGCCCAAGCAATGCCGAAGGCGTGGCGCTCAGCAAGGGCGGAACTTCCTCGGAATGGACTTTTGCAACATAGCGCCGCAGTAACCACGGAATGATGATTCCCTTGCTGGCCAAGACGGTGGCGCACCAAACGTACAAGTAATGATTCGACAGGGAGTAGGCATACAGGGCAAGGAGGAGCGCGATGAGCACCGATTGCACCTGGTACGTGTAGATTGCCCCTGGCAAGTTGCGCCACTCCATGGCCACAAACGAGGTCACAATCATGAGCAGACTGATGCACATAATCAAATCGCTACTCATTTTTGATATTCCTTTCCATGTTCAGTCCGGTGCTCTGGATGCGGCAGTCCGGACAGAGCCAGAACCATTCCGGCGCCTGTAGCTTTTTCTCCATCCAGGGCGGGCAGAACTCAGCGATCATTTTCTTCAGCATGCGCTGGGTCATGAACGGGGTACCACAGTCGCGGCAAGGCACCATCTCGAGTTCGACCGCGACCGAATAGTTCTCCCGGCCGTTCGTCGCCAGTTCAAAATCCTCCGTGCAGGTCATGGAGCCGACCGGACAAATCTCCTGGCAGCGCGCGCAATAGGTGCAACGCGAATAGTTCAGCTCCACCGTCCGCCATCTATCTGCGTCGTGCATGGAAATCATCCGTGGCGGGCACACCGATGCGCACGCGCCGCAGCCCAGGCATTTCGAGCCGTCGATGGTCGGGCGCCCGCGGAACCGCTTCGGCGCCGGCATCGGCGCCAGCGGATAGCGGAATGTCACCCGGCCGGCGCGCAGGCAGATCAGAGCTTCTTTGATCTTGCTGATCATTCCTTTACCTCTCGTTCACCTCTCACAGTCCGATCACGGCCAGCATCAGCCCGGTCAGCGCAAATGCGATCACGGAGACGAAATACCGCATGCTCTGCGCTATCTTCAAACGTGGGAAGACCTGCGCAATGACTTCCACCAGGACCGCTGCCAACAACACTTTCACCAGCGTCAACACGATGCGGAGCGGGAGGCTGCCGACCACCGGGAAGGGCACGAACCACTCCACAAACAACGTGAGCAGCACGATCTGCTTACAGTAGAACGACCACTTCAGCATGGCGAGCTTGCGCCCCGAGTACTCGACGAGTGGTCCTTCCATGATTTCCTGTTCGGCTTCCGACAAATCAAACGGAACCTTCGCCATCTCCGGCTGGAGCGCCAGAAAAAATGCCACGGCGCAGATCACCAGAGAATAAGAAGGAGTTCCAGTCAGCGACTGCCGAATGCAGTCGGCCAGCATCAACGAATGCGCCTTGACGGCCGAAGCGATCAGCGAGATCGCGATCACCGGCTCCACCATCATTAGCATCATGATTTCGCGGTTCACGCCGATGTACGCATAGGGACTGCCGGAGGCCATTCCCCCCAGGCACAAGCAGATTGGTCCCATGGTCAGCACATACAACAGGACCAGCGCATCGCCGGCGAAACCCAGAGGAATCACACCGCCCATCGGGATGAACAGCGCAGCCAAAAGCACTGCGCCGAACCCAACAATCGGTGCGAGGCTGAAGATCGTGTTGTTCACCGCGCGCTGATCCTCTTTGACCATCAGCTTGCCGAGGTCGAAGTATGTTTGCAGGATCGACGGGCCCTGGCGTGAATGAATGCGCGCCTTGACCTGGCGCATCACCCCATCCAAGAGCGGCGCCGCCAGCAGCACAAACAGTACGCTGAACACTCCCACCGCGAGGTTTTGCATAAGACCTCTACCTCAGTGCCTGCGTTCTCTGCCGGCTCATTGCCAGCAGGTCCTTCTTGGTGTAGATCCGGGGCGTCTTCGTGGCGCGATCCACGGTGACGACCCGCTCCGTGCATGAAAAACAAGGATCGATGCTGCCGACAATGATCGGAAAGTCGGCCACCTGCATCCCTTCCAGCATCCGCGGCACGGCCTGCAGTTGCGGGTAGGTCGCCGCGCGCACCCGCCAACGATACGGCCGGTTGTTAAGTCCGGTCAGGATGTAGTGCGCGACCTCTCCGCGGGGAGCTTCCGCGACGCCGATACCCTCGCGCCACGGCGGAATGTTGCCGACATTTGCCATCAACTCGCCCGAAGGCAGCTTGGCGATTAATTGTCGAATGAGATCGAACGATGTAAAGGTTTCTTCGGCGCGGATCAACGTCCGCGCCCAGATGTCGCAGCTCTGCTGCAGCGCCGATTTGAACTGTACTTCGGGGAACGCGCAATAGGGATGGTCCTTGCGCGTATCGATGTCCACTCCACTGGCACGCGCGGTGGGGCCGACGACGCAGATCTTGCGCGCATCATCCGGAGAGAGCCGCCCGACGTTTTCCAGCCGCATCTTCAGCGTGTGGTCCTCCACCGCCGCGCCCACCAGTTCGCGCGTCTCTTTTTCCATCTTCTCGATCGTCTGCAGGATCTGGTCGCATAGCTCCGGAGTGAGATCGCGGCGTACGCCTCCCGGCAGGTTCAGACCATAGGTTTTGCGGTTTCCGGTAATCGCCTCCACCAGCCACATGACGGGCTCGCGGATGCGCCACGCTTGCATGAGCACGGTGTCAAAGCCAAGATAGTGCCCCGCCAGACCCAACCAGAGCAAATGACTGTGCACGCGCTCCAGTTCCATCATGATGCTGCGAATGTACTTGGCGCGGGGTGGAACTTCGATGCCAGCCGCCTGTTCTACGGCCATGCAGTAGCAAGCACTGTGCACGAAGCCGCAGATGCCGCAGATGCGCTCCGCCATGAACGGAATCTGGTTGTAGTCGAGGACCGTATCGGTTAGCTTTTCGATTCCGCGATGCGCGAAGAATCCACGATAATCGCTCCCCACGATCTGCTCTCCCTCCACAAACAGGCGAAAATAGGCAGGCTCCTCCAGGGTTGGGAAGAACGGGCCCACGCTCAGGATGGTCGCCTTCCTCTCATTCTCGTTGGGCTCGCGCAGTGGAGGCTTGACCTCTTGAACAATGGGAGGCCTGAAGTTGTACGGAACGTCCTTGCGCAGCGGATACACCTCTTCGGGCCAATCGTCGGAGATCACCAGGCGGCGCGGATCGGGATGACCTTCGGCCTTGATTCCAAGAAGGTCATAGACCTCGCGCTCGTGCCAGTTGGCCCCCGGGATAATGTTTGTCACCGAAGGCACCTGCGGATCGTTCGGCGGCACCAACTCCTTTACAAGCAGGATCAGATTCCGGGAATCGAGCGAGTAGATGTAACTCACTTCATAGTTTCCGTCGATCGGCGTCTTATCCGTGCCCACCGACAGGATCAACCGGGCATGCAGCGTGTTGAACAGGTAATCCGTCAGAGGCCGGATCTCTTCCCGCTTCACCGTCAGGTAGAGCCGGTCGGTCCGCGGCTGCTGAGCCTTGAGCAACGTCGCGGGAAACTTCTGCTGGATTTCGGAGAGCACATTCTCTGCGGTTGTCATTTCACTCCCCCCATCAGCCAGAACACGAGCCCAATCGAAAGCGCGCAGCCCAACACCTGCCACAGCAGATACATTTGAGGAATACCGTTATGCAAGCGGCTGCATCCCACGCTCAGGCGCGAGAACGCCGCGGAGACGGGATAGTAGATCCAACGGTCGAAGTCGAAGGCGCGAATCACCGCGCTGGGCACCGAAATCGACGGCAGCTTGACCTTGCGATAGACGGGACTGAACATCTTCTTGAACGGCTGGTAGAAACTGCTGGCGCGATAACGTATCCGTTCGTCGGCGACCAGCTCGCCGCAATTCCAGATCTCGGCGCGGCGGCTGGAGACGCTGACAGCGTTATGAATCCAGTAGCCAATCCCAACGCAGAGGGCCAGTCCACCAAGCACAATCGCCGGCGCCACGGCCGCCGATGTTCTTCCGTTCCATTGCAGAGAAATTCCGGCCCAGGGAAGCGCCGCCAGTGCACCTGCGGTCGAGGTCAAGTTCGCGGCTTCCACCACGGGGCGCAGCGCATTCAGCAACACCGCCACGACCGCTCCGGGAGCCAATCCCAGAAGGATGCAGGCCGCAGCCAGCGAGGACTCGACACATTCCATCGAAAACGGACAGCCTTTCGGCTGGTTCGCAAATCGATCCGGCAACGTGCCCAGGTACGCGGTTCCGAGATACTTAACAAATGATGCCAGCGTGACCGTGCCAATGAAGATTGCAATCACTCCGTAAAAGAGATAGAGCGGCATCTTAGGACTGCCAAAGATCGCGCTCTGATAGAGCAGCCATTTGCTGGCGAATCCGTTGAACGGTGGCGTGCCGGCAATGGATAGCGATCCCACTATCGCGCACGCGGCGGAGACCGGCATCATCTTCACCAGTCCGCCCAGGCTGTCAAGATCACGCGTGCCGGTGCGATACAAAATTGCGCCGGAGTTGAAGAACAGCAGCGATTTGAAGCAGGCGTGGTTGATGACGTGATAGAGACATCCGACGAGCGCCACAATCGCGAACAGAGGGTTGCTCTGCATCAACGCCATGCCCAGTCCGAGCCCCAGCAGCATGTATCCCATTTGCCCAATGCTGTGCTGTGCCAGCAGCCGTTTGCAGTCATGTTCGCCGAGCGCGCGCAGCGTTCCCATCAGCATGGAAATCACGCCGAAGGTTGCAATCAGCACGCCCCAATGCTTCATTGCCGAACCCATGGGCAGTTGCCACACAAAAATCCGCAGCAGGCCATAAACACCGAGCTTGATCATCACGCCGGAAAGCAGCGCGCTCACGCTGGCGGGCGCCGCCGGGTGCGCCAGAGGCAGCCAGACTCCCAAGGGGTACATGCCTGCCTTGGTGGCGAAAGCAATAAAGAAGAGGAACAGCAGTACGTTGAGCCCGAGGGGGCTGTTTAGCGCCAGGCGGTGAAATAGTGCGGGCATGGCGGTGAACGATGTGGACCCTCCCCAGTGGCCGACGAGAATCACGCCCAGCATCAACCCCATCGAGGTCATCTGCGTCATGAAGAAATAGATGAATCCCGCCGACAAGTTCTCCTGTTCCACGTTCTCAAACATCACCAGGAAGTAAGACGCCAGCGTCATTACCTCCCAGAAGACCAGAAACCAGAACCAGTCGGAGCAGGCGACCACCGCCAGCATTCCCCCCACGAACAAGGGGAACGGGAAGTAGTAGCGCCGCGGATCCTCGTGCGTGTAATGCGTCAGATAACGGATGCTATAGAGCGAGGAAGCCGTGGAGAGAACCGTGATGATGGCAATGAACACCGCGCCCAGCGCATCGATGGAGAAGGCGAGCTGCGAGTTCAGCCCAAGTACGCGTACCGTTCCGAAGGAGAATTGCACCGGGCCGTGCACCAGCGCGCGCACCGCCAGGGACAGCATTCCCGCGCTGGCCAGAAGAATCCCAATGAAGTTGAGCACACCGGCCAGGATCCGTTGCGAGCCGCACAACAGTGACAGCAAGCTGGTCAGGCCCAGCAGCGACATCACAACGATGAAAATTTCAGCTGCATTCATCTCAGCTCGCCCCTTGCACGATCCTGCCGATCAGCGGCAGCGAAAAAAGCGTGGAGAATAGCGCCAACGCCATGAGCACAATGAGAGCGGTCAACATCCCAGCCGGGGGATCCTGTGCCGCATCCGCGGCCTCGGAAACCGGCCCCAGGAAGACCTTGTGGACCACTCGCAGGAAGCACGCAAAGCCTATGACGCTCTCTGCCAGTACCAGCACCGCCAACGCCACTCCCCAACCGGTGTTCAACTGGATGGCGCCGGCGACAATCAGGAACTTGCTCCAGAAGAGATTGAACGGAGGCACGCCGCTAATCGCCATGGCGCCAATGACGAACGCCAAGGCTGTCACCGGCATCCGTTTTCCTAGACCGCTCAGCTGGGCGATGCTGCGCGTGCCGGCTGCGTAGGAAACTGCGCCCACGGCCAGGAACAAAAGGCTCTTGGTGAAGGCGTGGCCGATCAGGTGAAGCAGGCCGCCACGCAAGGCAATCGGCGACCCCAAGGCGCCCAAGGCGAGTCCCAGCATCATGTAGCCAAGATTCGCGATGGTGGAGTAGGCCAGCAGCCGCTTCAGATCGTCCTGCACCGCATACTGCAACACGCCGACGTACATGGTGACGATCGCCATGGCACTGAACAGCAGTGCCAGCTTCGGCGGAAACACCGCCACCGTCAGCACCAGGCGCGCCATCAGGTAAATTCCCGCCTTAACCATGGCCGCGGCGTGCAGATACGCCGTAGCCGGCGTCGGCGCCGTCATCGCGCTCGGAAGCCACGTCTGCAGCGGGAATTGCGCGGCTTTGCCAAAGGCCGCAATCGCCATGAAGACGATCACGAGGGTCTTGGTGGATGGCGCCAGCAAGTTAATGGCGTTGAAGGCAAAGGAACCGGTATTGATGTAGACGAGGATAACGGCGGCCAATAGAAAGAGCCCTGCCGCGTACGTCATGAGCAAGGCCTTGTAGCCGGAAACGAGCGCCGTGTGGTCTCCGTAAAACGAGATCAGCCCCCAGGAACAGAGTGTGGTCAGCTCCCAGAAGATGAACAGTTGGAAGAGATTTGGCGAGCAGACAAGGCCGATCATGGCGGCGACAAACAACACCATGAAGAAGTAATAGCGACCCTGTCCCTTGTCGGAGGGGTGCTCGCGATTGCTGCGGCTCATGAAGGCGCCGGAGTACAGAATGATGAGGAAACCGCAGACCGTCACCGCCAACAGCATCAGGCAGCTCAGCGCGTCAATCCGCACTCCGAACAGGGCTTCCTTCGACGGAAGCCAGGGCAGGCTGCCGATATCCCTGGCCAGAATCGCGCCGCGGCTGCGGATCACAAGCCCCAGCGAGCCGCACATGGCCAGCGCCGAGAGTAACAACGCGAGCAAGAACAGTCCGTTGCCTCCGGTCGGTGGTGGAACTGGCCGCGGGATCTCGCGGCGTGGCGGCATCGCGGGAGCGCTTATCTGCGAATCTGGCCGTTCAGTGACCGTCGCTGGCATCATTTACTCTCACTTTCCCGCCGCCGTGGCGATCCGCCTGCCGGCCCGCAAAATATCTTCCGGCGAATAGTCCATTCCGGTTGCCGATCTCAACAGAGATGCAATCTCCGGAGCCTTCATCAAGGCCGCCGCAAAGGGACAGCACCCCGCCGACTCCGCCGCTGCCAATGCCGCGCCTGAATCATCCCCCAGTTCGCCCGTCGCGATCGCTGGAACCAGAACATAGCCGCCGACCACACACCCGCTATTGCCGACTTCCCCCGGCTTCACTTCTGCCTCCGTCTTCTCGCCAAGCTCGCCACGCGCCAGCCTGCCTGCCAGTTCTACCTGGTCTTGCGTGTCGTCGGATTTGCCCGAGGCAAGCATCGTCTTGGCCGACACATAATCGAGGCCGAGGTCGACAAACGCGCGCTGTTCCCGCAATTGCCCGGCGTCAACCTGGGGCAGGCTTTCAACGTGGAATCTTGCGATGGTCTCGCCGGTCGAATCATCCGCGAACGAGGAGAAGACGGTCGTGCACCCGAAACAACTCCTCGGTTGCACGCCGTCGCTGGGCAACGCCTCGGTGTCCTCGGCGACAGAGGTCACCAGCAGCACCGGGCCTTGCAGCCTGCTTCCCTTGCCGAGCAGAAGCGTGGTAGCCGAGTCGTGGCGCAGCCTCTGGGCGGTTGCCATGAACTCCGCCGCACGGGCCAAGCGTATCCCCCCGGTTCCGCGGACTACGATCGCCTTGAGGTTTTTTTCGCCAAAGATCGCGGCCACGCCCTTCGCGCCGGAAGCGAACTTCGCATCGCTGACTATCGCCGCCACGCACAGCCGGTTTTCACCCGCCGGACCAATGCAGCACACGTGCGCCTTCTTGTCGATTTCCGCGCGCAGCAGATCACCGCACTCCCGCACACTCTTGCCCCACAGGTGGCCGGCGTCTCGCAGTTCGGCGACACCGTCGATGATCCAGAGATAAACCGGTTTGGCCGACTTCCCCTGCACGACAATGGCGTCGAATCCCGCATACTTCAGTTCGGGTCCCCAGGCGCCGCCGAGGTTGGCACAGCTCAGGCGCGCGCCTTGCGTGGCGCGGGTTACAACGCTATAGTGGCCGCCGTTGGGGAGCAGCGTTCCGGTCAGCGGCGAAGTGGCCAAGATCAGGGCGTTCTCCGCCGATCCCGGTTCGACCCCGACAGGGACGTCCTTACCGTAGAGATGCATGGCGAGGCCATGCGCGCCAATGCAATCCTTGGCCTCTTCCGGACGAAGCGGCTCGGTGCGGAGCTTTCCGCTCGTCAGGTTCACTCGAAGAAATTGCCCGCGCCAGCCAAACGTCATGGCCATATCCCCTGACTCATGATTGCTTTCAGCTTCGACGCTGCCTGCTTGCGCCGCGAAACGTTTACCGACGTGCGATCGACACTGGTGATAGCTCCCGACGGGCACACCTTCGCGCACTCCGGGTCTCCGTCACACAGATCGCACTTCAGAATCTTCCGGCCCTGAGTGTCGTACCAGGTGCACCCGAAAGGACACACGTTCATACAGGTCTGGCACTGAATGCACCTGGTGTGGTTCACCAGGCGCGCTCCGGTTCGCGCATCCTCGCTGATCGCCTGCGCCGGGCAGGCGGCCAGGCATGCCGCCTCTTCGCACTGCAGGCACATGACCGGGACCGAATGCGCTTCGTGATCCCAGAACATGACCGACAGCCGCGCCCGCTCCGGATTGAATTCCTCTTCGTGTGCGAAGGAGCACGCCAGCTCACAGGCCTGACAGCTCGTACATCTCTCCGGTGTTATGAGCAAGACTCCCATGCGCCCGCTCCGTTGCGGGGCAGCTGCAAAGCCGCCCCGCAATCTCTCTGCTGTACTACTTGCCAGTTCCAACCAGATCCGGTTTCTCCAACTTTTTCTCCGCGCTCGCCACGGCTGGACATGACTGGAACGCCGGGCAGTTCTCCGCGAACGCGCGGCGTACCAACGCCTCCCTCAGCGAGGTTGCGTCCGGGGCAGGCGCCGCGGCCTGAACATGGCTGCCGCGCACATAGCTAAACCAATAGAAAGTCGCGACAAAAATTGCGGCGCCGAGAATGTTGCCAATCGTCACCGGAACCAGGTTGTTGACCAGGAAGGTGTGCCAGTTGAGCATCCCCAGCTTGTCGCCGACATGGCTCGCCTCGACCGCTCCCGGGTTCGCCTTCGCGAGAATTCCGGCAGGTATGTAATACATGTTGGCAATACTGTGCTCAAAGTTGCTGGCGACGAATAGCGTGATGGGGAAGAAAATTCCGAAAATCTTGCCGACAATGTCCTTGCTGGCCCACGCCATCCATATCGCCAGGCAGACCAGCCAGTTGCAGAAAATGCCGCGAACCAGCGCAGACGTGAATGTGAGTCCGCATTTGCCGAGCGCGATCTTGATCGCGGAGGCGCCCACCAGGTTGTTGTCGAGTGCCCACAGCCCGGAGAGATACATGAGATAGGCAACCGCCAGCGAACCGGCAAAGTTTGCGAAGTACACCCAGAACCAGCTGCGCAACAATTTGGTGACTGTGACCTCGCCATCCAACACGTCCAGGAACATCAGGACATTCCCGGTAAACAGTTCCGCGCCGGCGATGACGACCATCATCAGGCCCGCCGAGAACACCATGCCGCTCACCAGTCGCCCCAAACCTACTCCGGGGATGTCATGGGCGACCAACGTGGCTGTTTCTGCCCCGAAGGCGATGAACGCGCCCGCCAGAAATCCAAGAGTAATCATCTTGCTTATGCTGAGATTGGCCTTACTGCATTCGATTTCCACCGCACTCGCAGCAACTTCTTTTGGAGATAAATAGCTCATTGCCTCACCTCGAAGGACCAAGAATTTGTAAATCGAAAACGCATTGCTCCCCTCGGCCAAAAGTAGTTACGAACTGTTGGCCTGAACCGGTTGCACCTCAAGGGACCTCTCGACATACCGCGTCTGCAGGATATGGTTTGACTTGTCTCCATACGGTTTGCCGAAAAAGTCCTCGTACAGATGGCTGATGGCGGCATTCGCGGAAAGCCTTGCTCCCGGCTTAGCAAACGCGAGCGCGGTCGAATTCGCCCGCATGGCATAAATCGGTTTTCTGCGCTCCGGCAAGAGAACCTTGGGTTGCCCTCCACCGCTGACACAGCCCAGAGGACATGCCATAAGCTCCAAATAGCGGAACGAGCTTTCGCCTTTTCGCACCGCCTCCAGAAAAGGCACCGCGTTTTGCAGCCCCGAAACCGATGCCGCCGCATACTCTCCGTCGCCAATCCGAACTTTGGAGAAACAGGCTCCCCCGCCATCGGCCGCGCTGCACTCGACCGCTGCCTGGTCCACACCCAAGAGTTCCCCCGTGGTTTCCAGAACTGCCTGTGCCACGTCACCGATATGGCAGAAGACCTTTCGCAGCTCATCAATCGGCGGCAGTTCCTGGTCGAACTCAGATTCCTCAAGCAGGAAAGGCTCAATGTCGTAATGCTTCAGCAACCAAGCCAGTTCGCGCCCTGTAAGCACGGCGTCGATGTCGCGATGCTCTCCGACCCGCAACTCGCTCCGCGTAGCTTCCAATTTGTGCGCCGTGCACGACGCCAGAGAAACATTGAACAGATAGCCCGGATCCGTCTTGAGTTGCTCCGCCAGATAGGCCTTGGTCACGCTGCCCGCAATCTGCCGCGGTGAGCGGCATCCCGACAAGAAGTGAATCAACTCCGGGAATGACTGCTCGATGAACCGCACGACCGCCGGACACGAAGAGTTGATGACCGGAAGATTCCCGCCCTTCTGAACTCGTTCGGCGATTTCCCTGGCTTGCTCCAGGATGGCGATTCCAACCGAGAAGGTATTGCTGTACACCCGGTGGAAGCCCAGCTTGCGCAGCGCGGCGACCGCTTGTCCCGGCTTGATGCTTCCGGCACGCAGCCCGAACTCCTCCGCCAGGGGTCCAATGACGGAAGTGTCACAGTGCACCACCGTCCGCAAATTCCGTTCGATCAGCGCCGCGTTGATTTCAGGAAGGAAGTTGCGGTCATGCGCCGCGAACAAAGGCTCCGTCACCGACTGCGGCATTACGCGTTCGTGCAGCCGCTCCGAGCGTCTTCCCCAGGGCTCGTCGAAGATCGAATCAAAAGCGCTGCAGATCTGCACGCACTGTCCGCAAGCTACACAGCGGTCGGCGCTGACCGATTGCGGCTTCTTGGGCTCGCCGGAAATGGCTTGTACCGGGCAATTGTCGCCACAATGTCTGCAACCCGTGCACAACTCCTGATCAATCTGGATGAACCCGTCGGTGTTCATCGTCACTTCCTCGATCTACGCCCAAAGAGCTACACCCAAACCGCGTTCTGCTCGGCCAACAGCTCGAGCGCGGCCTCGTTCCTGCGGCGTCGTGTCGCCGCCGCCGCATTCACCAGCACCAATGCCTTTTCCGGACAGTTGCTGACACAAGCTGGCCCATCTACGCGATCGTTGCACAGGTCGCACTTAGTGGCCCGGTATATCGCTGTTCTGTTTTTTTCGCCGCTGGATTTTGCTGCCGTCGGATAAATGGGTGCGGCGTCACGGCTCAGTGGGGCAAATTCGATGGCCCCAAACGGACAGGCCATCATGCAGAGATGACAACCCACGCAGCGCTCGGTGTCGAGCAGGACCCTGCCGTCCGCCCGCGAGATTGCTGACATCTTGCAGACATTTGCGCAGGGCGCGTCCTCGCAATGCCGGCACATGACCGGGGCCGTAACCTCTCCTGCGCTCACAACAAAGAGCCTGGGGGTGAGCCTGGCATTCACCTCTCCCGCAACCTCGGGAGGAACTGCCATGTGGCCAAGCACGCAGGCAATCTCGCAGGTCCTGCACCCGACACACTTTTCAGTGTCAGCCAATATGAACGAGTTCAATCTCTCCAGCTTCAACGTTCCAGCCTCCCGGATCCAAGTTCAGCCAGTCAGTATCAGCCACAAGCTCAAAAACGGCCGGCAGCCGAAGGATCACCACAGGGAAGACACTGAACCGGTAATGCAGATCGCTGCGATATCGGTGTCTATTACAAGTTCAGATTATGGATTTGCGCGGGCAACCAGTTCCTTGCCCGTGCCCGTTTCCTCCCCTGATCAATACGGCGCAGTCGCTGTCGGCGCAGGATGGAGATAAGAATCCATCCGCCGACATGGCTCCTTGCTCGTATCCGTACGCAAAAGTAAAAGCCAAGTCACAACATTCGGGTTTTGCGGTCCCCGTATGCGGCAACTCGGCTGTTTTGCACCGTACGCGGGGCCCAAACTACTGCCACCTAAAGACCCGCAGTTCTCCGACTCTCGCTCACGCAAGAATCTTGGTCTACGACCAAGTCAATTTGACAGCAATCCAAGGTGAATTGTCTGTGCCCATAGTCACCTTGCAGAGTGATGTGGATTTCGGGTTGGTGATCTGTGGCCCAGGCAACGTGCCGCCCGGATGACGGCAACCCGGAAGTTACGCTCAAGGACGGAGTCTAGACGACGCTGGCCAGAAGTCCTCTTCTGGGAAATCTGCCGCTCATAATCGCCGAGCTTCGTCAGGAGCGACGGGCAATACAAAAGTCGGCCGCGATTTCGGGATTGGCAACGACGAACGTCCTCAAATCGATCCGCCAGGTCGCTGCTCCCTATTCGCACTCTTGTCCAGTCGGAGGTAGTGCAATCTCGGCACCCGATTTAATTGTGGTACTTGCGCTTATCTGTTTCGTGATCGCGGCCGATATAAACCCGGATGAGCCATCTGCGGTCGTTCCGTGCGATGATCTGGCCAACTTTGCGAGCCATAGAGATTTCCTCCTTGGCTCGCAGGAGAGGCACACTTCTCGCACACTGCCAGTGCGGCAAGACGGGGATTCATCGATTGATTGGAGGAAAGGCGAGTGATCGGCCGTCAGACGCTTATACGTGATTCCCTTACCGAAACTTGTCGCGGAAGCGAACCACCACATCTGGCCCCGTCACGTTGATGTGTGACGTGCGTCATCGCGTCGCCGGGGAATGAGGGATAGATTTGTAGGTGCAATGTAGGCGATTGGTGGTGTCATGGTCGCCAAGCGCAGCAATTCGTCGCGGTTCTCGTCGTTACACCCTCTCAAAGGAAGAAGACTCTTTTCGTCTCGAAAGTCACTTGACTTTCAGGCCTATACGGAGGACACCACACTAAAGCCTCCGCACACAATACCCACTCCGCTCCGCATAACTGACCAAACCGAGACGACTTTCCACCCAGACTCTCGGTGGAGGAGGCGAGCATGTCCGACAATTTGAAGATACTCATAATCGATGATGATCAGGACTACAGAGCATCGGCCAGATCTCTTCTTGAAAGCCACGGCTATGTGGTGGTCGAGGCGGACTCCGGAAGAGAGGGCTTGCGCAAAGTGGTTCAGCAAAAGCCGGATATCATCGTCCTCGACATAATGATGGAGTGCGACACGGAAGGGTACGGAGTCACTCAGGCGATTAAGTACCAGGATGCGTATGCAGACTATAGGAATATTCCGGTTGTAATGGTTTCTTCCATAGATCTAACTCCGGATGAACGATTTCCAATGGCCGGAGAAGTAGACATGATCCGCCCTGACTTCTACCTAACGAAGCCACTCGATATCCCCAAGTTTCTGGAGGTTGTGCAAAGGGCTGCGGCTCATTGCCCCTCACATAGGGAAGCATAGTCCTGATCCTCGATACTTTTCTCACCCAACCCGGGTCGGAGAAAGTAGCATGAGCGAAACGGCTGAGCAAGAAACAATCGTTGTCATCGACGATGATTATGCAATGCGGCTGTCCTGCCGGAAGATCCTGTCCAAAATGGGATTCCGGGTGGAAGCATTCGAGGACGGCGGCCAGGGGCTGGAAGGTGTAACGACGTTGAAGCCCAGCCTGGTCCTGGTTGATCTCAAAATGCCAGGCATCAGTGGCATGGAGGTCGTTGCCCGGATCCACGAGGTGCGCCCGGAAGTTGTCCTCGTGGTCATTACTGGGTATCCGACGATCGATACCGCCGTGGGTGCGATGCAGCGCGGCGCCTATGACTTCCTCCCCAAGCCTTTCTCTCCCGACGAACTGCGGTTGATCGTTAACCGCGGGTTGGAACACCACCGGCTCTCGCTGGAGATGCAGCGAGGCGAAATGGAGCGTGCGCTCCTCAAGCGGCGCTTTATTACCTTTGTCTCCCACCAACTGCAGACCCCTCTGGTGGCGGTCCACCAGTATTTGGATGTCCTGAAACACCTCGATAACACGGAAGGCGCCGCAGCCAAGCGGCAGGAGTGGCTCGAGCGCTGCCTCAAAAGGACCGATGAGCTACAGGCGCTCATCAAAGACTGGCTTAGCTTGGCCAGGATCGAAGGGGAATCTTTTTCCCGGCAGTGGGTCAAAGTCGATCTCCAGCAGATTATTGCCGACATCCTGAAGACATACGGAGAAATGGCCGCTACGAACGGCATTTCCCTCGAAAGCCGGATACCCGAAAAAA
This sequence comes from Terriglobales bacterium, assembly GCA_052147055.1. Classification (GTDB taxonomy): domain Bacteria; phylum Acidobacteriota; class Terriglobia; order Terriglobales; family Acidobacteriaceae; genus JABCZH01. Next base: position 3,738 of record JBKQLO010000008.1, on the reverse strand, counting down.
CTTACTTTGTGAGGGGTGATCAAAATTGTCTGACGGTACTCTTCGACAACTTGATCGTGAATGCCATCAAGTACAACAAGCCGGGTGGCAAGGTCACCGTGTCCGCCCAGGCCTTGGGCGGCGAAGTTGAGATTGCGGTGGCCGACACCGGGGTGGGAATTCCTGAAAAATATCGTCCCCTCCTCTTCCAGGAGTTCTTTCGCATACAAGGGGAAGAAGGCAAGAAGACTCCCGGCACCGGTCTGGGGCTCGCCATTTGCCGAAGACTTGTCTCTGAAATGGGCGGAAGCATAAGCGTTGACAGCGAGGTTAACGTCGGATCCACCTTCCGCGTGCGCTTGCTGGAATGCCGCGCACACGCGGAAGAGGAAGAAAAAAAGGGGAGTGCAGCGTGATCTCAGAAGCGGAAAAGATACTAATTGTTGACGACGACCGTGACTTTGTTGAAGCTCTCTCGGCGTTCCTGGAAGCGCACGATTACGTAGTCCTGAGAGCGCACGACGGCAGAGAAGGACTGAAGCTGGCGAAGATGCAGCATCCGGACCTCATCATTATGGACGTCATCATGAACGAAAGGACGGAGGGGTTTTTTACCGTCCAGGAAATTCGCCGGGCAGTCGAGCTGAGGACCGTGCCCATCTTCATCCTGAGTTCTCTGTACTCGCAGGTCACGGATTTTGGAATCCCTCCAAACAGCAGTTGGCTTGCGCATGACGAGTTCTTGTCCAAGCCGGTAAACATGCCGGAGCTGCTCGAGAAAATCCAGTGCTGCATGGAAGAGCGTCACCGGAACCTCGAAGCCTCGGTCGGGAGAAAGGCGGAAACGTGAAGATTCGGAAACTGCCCAAAGACAAGCTCGATTTTTTTGCTTCGGTTGTCCAGCAGTTCGGGGAAGTGCATGCGCCCGTCGAGCAGGATGGTAAGTACGTATTCCAGCGCCTCAGCAGGTGGTCAGAGGCTCGCCTCGACTATCATCGGACGATCCTGCCACCCAAGAAGTACTGTTTCCCTCCGCAAGAGACGCTGTTCCGCTTTCGGGAGGGTGCGGGCTACGTTCCCTGCACCCAGGGGTTGGACAAACGGGTCATTCTTTTTGGCGTGCACGCTTGCGACATCTATGCCCTCAACATCCTCGACCAGGTTTTTTCCGGAAAATACGACGACCCTTACTACCAGGCGCGCAGGAAGAACGTGGCGATTATCGGGATCGACTGCTGGCCGGACGAGCATTGCTTCTGCCGGTCGATGCGTGCTGATTTCGTCGACAAGGGCTTCGATCTCTTCCTGGGCGAACTGGGGGACCATTACCTAACCTTCGTAGGGACCGCTTTGGGTGACGACATGGTCCTGGCTACCGGGCCTCTGTTCCAGGATGTAAGTCAGGAAGACATTGACGAATACAAGCGTCGTTCGACCGGTAAGCGTCAGGGCTTCAAGCTGGATGTTGAGATTCGCGACCTTCCGGAAATCTTCGAGATGGAGTACCGGAGCGAGATCTGGGATGAGCTCGGAGAAAAATGCCTGTCCTGTGGAAGCTGCAGCATGGTTTGTCCGACGTGTTACTGCTACGACGTGGCGGATGACACGCAGTTAGGTTCCCGTGAGGGACGGCGCAATCGCTCTTGGGATTCCTGTCTGTTTGCCACCCACGCCTTGGTAGCCGGGGGAGAGAACTTCCGGAAAGGCCGGGCCAGCCGCATCAAGTACCGCTTTTACCACAAACAGCGAGGGTTCGTGGCCGAATACGGCCGGCCAAGCTGTGTCGGGTGCGGGCGCTGCATCAGCGCGTGCCCGGTGAAGATCGATGTTATCGAAGTCATCGATAAACTGCGGGGAATCCAAAATGCTTCTTGTCGATAGAGTTCCCAGTTATGACGCCGTGCTCAACCGGAATCCTTACCAGCCGCACCTGGCACGCATCGTGCGTATTTACAGAATGGTTGAGGATAACTATCTGTTCACCCTGCGCTTCCTCGAGGATCACCTGGCCACGACGTTCCGCCATCAGCCCGGCCAATTCGTGATGCTGAGTGTGCCAGGCACCGGCGAGGCGCCCATCTCCATTTCCTCCTCGCCCACTCGGCCGGGAATTCTGGAATTGTGCGTGCGTCGAGCCGGGCGCGTGACGAAAGCTCTCTACCGCATGCATACCAACGACGTGGTGGGGATCCGCGGCCCTTACGGGAATGGCTTTCCCGTCCAGGAGGTCATGGGCAACGACCTGCTGCTCGCCGCTGGTGGCTTGGGGATGGCGCCCCTGCGCTCGTTCCTGTGGTATGCGCTCGACAATCGGGATAAATTCAACCGGATCACCCTGATGTATGGCAGCAAAACCCCCGCAGAGATGCTTTTCCGGGAAGAACTCGTCTCGCTCGTGGATCGTAAAGACATGACGTGCCTGTTGACCGTGGACAGGGACCCGACGGGAACCTGGAAGAACTATGTTGGGCTATTGCCGAAGCTGTTTGACCGCGCGGAGATTGATCCGGCTCGGACCTACGCCGCGGTGTGCGGTCCGCCGGTGGTCTACAAATTCATTCTGGAGCGCCTCTTGGCTCTTGGCTTTCCCAAGGACCGCATCCTGATGTCTCTCGAACGGCGAATGAAGTGTGGCGTGGGAAAGTGCGGGCATTGCGCGGTGGGTTACAAGTATACGTGCTTGAACGGCCCCATCTTTACGTATTGGGACGCGATCAATCTTCCGGAGATGATCTAATGAGCAAAACTACCGTCGGATTATTCGGTCTCACCGGGTGCGCGGGGGATCAGCTTGTCATTCTCAATTGCGAAGACCAACTCCTGGATCTGGTGAATGCCATCGACATTCGGGATTTCCTCATGGCGTCATCCGCGAATGATGAAGATTGCGAACTCGACTTGGCGCTGGTGGAAGGCGCGGTGCTGAGCAAGCGCGACGAGGAAAAGCTCAAGAGGATTCGCGCACGCTCGAAAGCGCTGATGGCGGTTGGAACCTGCGCGGTCTGGGGTGGAATCGCAGCGCTAAACCCCGAGGTAGACCGGGCCAAGCTTCTCTTCGAGATCTACGGCAGTCAGGGGGCCCAGTATGACAGCCTGCCCCCGCGTTCCCTGCGGGAAGTTGTCAAGGTCGATCTGAACCTCACGGGTTGCCCCATTGAAAAAGGGCAGTTTCTGTCGGCCGTGTCCAGCCTGTTGAACGGTGACCCGCCCATCTTCCCGGAGTATCCCGTTTGCACGGAGTGCAGGATGCTCGAAAACAATTGCCTCCTCATCGAAAAGTCGCAAATCTGCTGCGGTCCGCTGACGGTGGCCGGGTGTGACGCCCGCTGCCCGGAGCTGGGCATCCCTTGCGTGGGTTGCCGTGGCCCGGTCGATGAGGCGAACTTCTCTTCCGCGCTGGCCATGTTTGGGGAGAAAGGCATCCCTCGCGAGAGGATCGCAGCCAAGTTGCGCACCTTCGCACCCATATCAGGAGATCACTCATGAGCACACAGATTCAGATCGAGCATCTGGCTCGGGTCGAAGGTCACGGTGGGATTACGGTGGAGTTGGACGACGGCGTTGTTTCGACGTTTCGTTTCGACATTTTTGAAGGAGCGCGCCTGCTGGAAGGGCTGGTCCGCGGCAGGAGCTACGAGGATATATCTCCGATACTGTCCAGAATTTGCTCGATCTGTTCCGTCGCCCATTCCTTGACCTCGCTCAAAGCCACCGAAAACGCTCTGGGAGTCAAGGTCACCCCCCAGACGGAGTTGCTGC
>JBKQLO010000007.1:0-17717 GCA_052147055.1 Terriglobales bacterium | reverse complement strand
GCCTGATCGGTGTAGAGCAACGCCCATCGTCCGGAACTGTGCCGGGGGCGGGCGCTGCGTCCGCTGCCTTGTCCGGCGCGGCGTTTGGGGTCGATGAGCGAGCGCAGATTATCGAAGCCGTCGGCTGTGACCACTCCCGCAGCCACTAATTCCCACAGCGCAGTCTCTACTTCAGCTTTCAGCTTGTCGGTGCCGCGAACAATGTCGGCAAAGAATGACGCACCCCGCTGCCGCAGGAAATCCAGCACCTGACGCGCGCCTTCGCTCAGACCGCGGGCTTCTGGCTGCTGGCTGGCAGAGTGTTGCGGCATCATCCAGTCGGCTTCTTCGCGAATAAAGAATGTAATGGGAGCCACACTGGTGGGGATCACGCGACGCTTGCCGGCGGCGGAGTCTTCGAGAGTCGCGGGGTGAGGGGACAATCGTCCCCAGCCGACGGCCCCAGTGAGACAAAGTTGATCGAGCCATTTGGGATCGTAATCGGCGATGCGGCGCGCCAGAATCTGGCGTTCCCAGGCGTTAGCAGGAATTTCAAATCCCTGAAGCTGGCGCACGATTTCGAGCGTCGCGCGCTCGCCTTGTACCTGAGTGCCGGGCGCCACATGTTGCCAGCGCAAGAGCCACTGCATAAAGTGGGCGGCGGTGACCGGCTCAATTTGCTTGCGCAGAGTGGCAACCGTCAGGCGATGGATGCGCGCCAACAGCCGCCGCTCGCACCACTCGGTGTGCTCGGAGTGGCCGCCGGTGAAATTCCCGCGCAAGATTGCGCCGCTGGCTTCCATGCGCAATAACGCAGTGTCGATTTCAGATGAAGGTAGCCCGAGCAGTTCGCCCAGTTGCGCAGCGGTGGCCGGGCCGAGATGTGACATCCAGCCAGTAACCAGCGCCAACAAAGCATCGTCGCGAGAGGGGAGGGAAACTTCGAGTTCGGCAGGCGAAGGATCGAAAATAGCGCCAGGGAAGAGCAGAGAGAAAGTCTTGGCGCGTTCCGCCGCGACCCAGAAATGCCGGCCATTAGCGACGGCGCTTGTTGCCCTTCCGGCTCGCACCAATCTTTGAAAATGCCCAAACCATTCTGCGGCGGCAAGACCCACGCCGGGCCAGACATTCCTGTCTGCACGGTCAGTCGGCATAGCAATCAGCGTGTGCAAAACGTCGTGCAGTTCGTCGGCGTCGCGCACATCGGGCCAGGCTTCTTCGCGGACTTGGGCAATTGCCGCCGGATCGAGCTTGCCGACTTCTTCGAGCACCGACTCCGGCAGTACGCGGCGCATCTCGACGGCGCGGGCGCGTCGTTCTTCGAGCGGGGCATCATCAAGGTAGGCGTATGGATTCGCATTCAAAATCTCATGAGAAAACTGCGAAGGCACGGGCGTGTCCACGGCGACGCAACGGATGCGGCCTTCGTCCATATCGCGCAGCAGCTTCTTCAGGCCATCGAGATCCATGGCCTCGGTGAGGACATCTTTCATGACTTCTTTGATCAAGGGATGGTCTGGAATCTGAATATCGCCCTCGATGTTCTCCTGGCAGGCGGCGACATCGGGGAATACTGAGGCCATCAGGTCATCGGAGCGCATGCGCTGAATCTGCGGCGGAACTTTCTTGCCGCTCTGGAAACGCAATAGGGCAAGGGCGCGGCCCGCGTCCCAACGCCAGCGAGTCGCGAAGAATGGCGAGGCTAGCGCTGCCTGCTCCAGAATCGGCTGGACAGTTTCTGCGTTCAGGAAATGGAACACATCGGCAAGGGGAAAACTGTGCTGCTCCGCCAGGGCGATGTTCAAGCCATTGTCGGTGGCCGCGGCCTGGAGCTCGAAATTGAAGCTGCGGCAGAAGCGCTTGCGCAGGGCCAATCCCCAGGCCTTGTTGATGCGTCCGCCGAAGGGAGCGTGAATTACCAGTTGCATGCCGCCGCCTTCGTCGAAAAAGCGCTCGGCGATGATGGTGGCTTGCGTCGGCACGTCTCCCAGCACCGCCCGGCCTTGCAGGATGTACTCAATCGCCTGCTCGGCGCCGGAGTCGTCCAGACCGCACTCCTCTTTCAGCCACACGACAGTTTCTGCAACTTCCGGCTGCGCTTGCGAGACACCGACGGGAAAAATGTTGTGTAAGCGGTCGCTGATTTCCTTTCGTAACGAAGCCACGTGGAAGGAAAGCTCCTGAGTCCGCGCCGGAGCCTCGCCACGCCAGAAGGGAATTGTAGGCGGCGCGCCATGCGCGTCTTCGACCAGCATCCGTCCGGACTTGACCTCGACGCGGTGAATGCGCCAGGAAGAATTGCCTAAGAGCATGATGTCGCCGGCATTACTCTCCACGGCGAAGTCTTCATCGACCGTGCCGACAACCATGCCTTCGGGCTGTGCCACCACGGTGAACAGGGCGGTTTCTGGAATCGCGCCGCCGCTGGTGATGGCGGCTAGCCGGCTGCCGCGTCGCGCACGCAGCTTGCGATTCACGCGATCGCGATGCAGATAGGCGCCATAGCGGCCACGGCGGGCGGCAATGCCTTCGGAAAGCATTTCGAGAATCGAGTCGTAGGTTTCCCGAGTCAGATTGCGGTAGGGATAGGCGCGCCTCACCAGGGCGAAAAGATCATCTTCATCCCAGCCAGCGTCTTCCTCTCCAGAACCCGTGGCGACAGCCGTTCTGGTTGCTCCCGCGGCGCAGATCGCCACAATCTGCTGGGCAAGAATGTCAGCGGGAGCTTCGGGAATCATCAGACGGTCGAGATCACCGTCGCGGATAGCGCGCACCAACGCCGCGCATTCCTGCAACTCGTCGCGGGTGGTGGCAAAGAACCGGCCTTTGGGAATCGCTCCACGCCAGTGACCGGAACGTCCTACCCGCTGCAACCCGACTGCGATGGCCCGCGGAGAACTGATCTGAATGACTAAGTCCACCGTGCCGATGTCAATTCCCAGCTCCAATGAGGCGGTCGCGACCAGCACTTTGACTTGGCCTTCTTTGAGCTTGTTCTCGGCGGTCAGACGCAGCTTGCGCGAGAGGCTGCCATGGTGAGCGGCGACATTGTCTTCACCTAATCGTTCCGCCAACTGATGCGAAACTCGCTCCGCCAGACGCCGCGTGTTCACAAACACCAATGTCGAGCGGTTCTGCCCCACCAGTTCCACGATCCGGTCATAGATCTCGTCCCACATTTCGTTGGTGGCGATGGGGCCGAGCTGTGTGGCCGGAACTTCGACCGCGAGGTCGAGCTGCCGCTGGTGACCGACGTTGACGATGACCGGCTCAGGCCGGCCATTTCCGGTGAGAAAGTGGGCAATTTCCTCGATCGGTTTCTGGGTCGCGGAAAGACCGATGCGGATGAGCGGGGACGAGTGGCAGAGCGACTCCAGCCTCTCCAAAGACAGGGTCAGGTGGGCTCCGCGCTTGTCGTCTGCGACAGCATGAATCTCATCCACAATCACCGTTTCAACATCCCGCAGAATTGCCCGGCTCTTTTCGGCAGTGAGCAGGATGTACAGCGACTCGGGTGTGGTCACCAGAATGTGCGGCGGGTGTTTCAGCATCGCCCGGCGCTCGTGCATGAGAGTGTCGCCGGTGCGGACGGCAGTACGAATCTGCGGCATCAGCAGGCCGCGTTGGCCAGCCATTTGCAGGATCTCGCCGAGAGGGATTTCGAGGTTCTTCTGAATGTCGTTGCCGAGCGCTTTGAGGGGCGATATATAGAGGACTTCGGTGCGATCCTGCAAGTCGCCGGCGAGCGCTTTGCGCACCAGGCGGTCGATGCAGGCGAGAAACGCGGCGAGAGTCTTGCCGGATCCGGTCGGCGCTGAAATCAATGTCGTCCGGCCAGCGAGAATGTGCGGCCATCCCTGCTCTTGTGGTTCGGTCGGGGTGCCGAACCGCTGGACAAACCAATCCCTGACCAGAGGGTGGGCCCAGGCGAGCGAGGCAGGGAAGGGGGACATTCTGGATATTCTAGCGGGAAAGTAGGCGTTCGCAAACTATTCGCCTATGCGGACAGTCTTGTTTGATGCGTCTTGACAACCGCCCAATAAATGTTAATATCATCCATGTTGGAGGATAGTTTATCCATAATCAAAGGAGAGACCCGATGAAGGTCGCAGATGAGGTTTGGGTCGCTGTTGCACTGCTCCACCGAGAAAATCCTGCTCGGGGAGATTTCGCGGTTCAAGAAATCAAAGCACGGGCAAAGCGAGAGAATTGGCTTACTCGGCCGGGATTCAGTCAACACGTATCGTATCACTGCGTCGCAAGTAAACCAGCCGATCCTGTGAATCACCGCATGCTTCACGAGGACTCGCGGGGACGCAGAAGGCTTTATCGCGAAGGGGATCCATGTCACCCAGAACGGGAGAATGGCAAGATTCGTCCCGAGCAGTGGGATCTATCGCCTGAATATAAGTCTCTAGTGGATTGGTACGATAGGGTCTATTCAAAGCAACCATCAACACCGGTCCCAGTGCTGGCTGGGGCGACCTTCGAATCAGCATCCCACGGAGCGGATCGGCGACAACACCTTCCAAGGGCCGCGTTTGTGACTTCCGCAGGAGCTTTTGTGATTCCAGATAACTTGCGGAAGGAGCTCGGGATTGAGGAGGGCACGCGCCTCAGTATCTATCGCGAAGCGGATCATCTGGTTCTGCAACCCGTCACGGCCGAGTTTATCCATAGCCTTCGAGGCTGTTGCAAAGGGGAAGGCTCCCTTGTCGAAGATCGGGAACGTGAGCACAAGATAGAAAAGGACCGGATGTCACATGAGTAGGACCTATGTGCTCGATGCGAACGCCGTGCTGAATCTTGTGCAGGACGAGGTCGGTGCGGAACGCATGGAACGGCTAATCGAAGAAGCTGTCCATCAAGGCACTCCATTGCTGATGTCGGTTCTGAACTGGGGAGAAGTGTTTTACCACGTGTGGCAGCGGCGCGGGGAAGAGAAAGCGCGGCAGACCATGGGGAACTTGTCGCGTCTTCCACTTGATCTCATTCCTGTCGATCTTCCTCAGGTTTTGAAGGCGGGTGAAATCAAGGCCGTCCACAAAATCCCTTACGTCGATTGCATTGCAGCCGCATTGGCTGAAACCCGCCAGGCTATTCTCGTCACATCCGACCGGGACTTCGAGAAACTTGGCCGCCGGGTTCCGGTTCTGTGGCTTGCGCGTCCGTGAAGGAATGAAACCTTGCGGAGCTTCGCTCCGCCGGACAGCCGAGGGCGGCTGTCCCCACGCGAGCAGTTCTTAGCGCCAAAAGCTAAAGGCCGAAAGCTGATAGCTGACAGCTCCGGTGCTAGAATCCCCGCCATGCCCAAAATTTCCCCCAACGCCCGCGCCAAGAAAATCAAACTCCTGCTTTTTGACGTGGACGGCGTCCTCACCGATGGCAAGCTTTTCTTTCTTCCCGTCCCCCCGGGATTTCAGCAGACCACACTCGATCAAGCCGCCAAGCACGCTGGGCAGGGAGGCTTCGGCCTGGCTAGTTCCTCGATGATCGAGGCCAAGGGTTTCCATGCCCACGACGGAACCGCCATTTCTCTGGCGCGGCTAGGTGGCATTAAGACTGGACTGATCACTAAGCGCATTTCGGAAACGGTAGCGGTGCGGGCTCGTGATCTGAAACTGGAGCATATCCATCAGGGCATTCAGGACAAGCTAACGGTCCTCAAGGAAATTCTGCAGGAGGAGGGCCTTAGTGCCAGCGAAGCGGGATTTGTCGGCGATGACGTTATCGATCTGCCGGCGATGCGCCATTGCGGGTTCGCGGTCGCAGTCGCCAACGCGCGTATCGAAGTGAAGAAAGAGGCACACTACGTTACTCCCCACGTGGGCGGAGACGGAGCCCTGCGGGACGCAATTGAGTACGTCTTGAAAGCTCAGGGGAAATGGGAGCGGGTGGTGGAGGAGTACATTGGGGAGAGAAGCCCGAAGAACAGCCGTTAGCAATTAGCACTTGGCATTTAGCCCGTTATGTTCCGGAGGGCACTTCGAAGAATCTCTCATGGCCAAATGCTAAGTGCCAATTGCCAAAAAGCCGTTAGCAACTAGCACTTGGCATTTAGCCCGTTACGTTCCGGAGGGCACTCCGAAGAATTTCTCATGGCCAAATGCTAAGTGCCAATTGCCAAAAAGCCCACCGATTGTCTGCTTGGGGCGTGCTCGGGTCGACAACCGATGGGCTACCGTTTCTCCTTACTCACCCTGTGTTTTCAGGAGTGTTTCCGGTACTAACCCAGAAACGGGTAAAAGTTGTGGGGAAAATGTAAAGATTTGTAATTTCCAAGTGATTGAAACGGCGACCATTTACTCCGGTATCGCCGGAGGCCTTGATGCCATCAGTTGGGCGAAACGAGTGTCCTTGCGCAAACCCTCAAAATCCGCGTCTTTATAGACGTCCTCGATTCCTGGGTAGCCTTCCTCCAGCGCCCGCCGCAGGTATTGCAGGGCATGATCGGAATCTCCCTGTCTGGCATAAAGCTTTGCTATCAAATACTCAAAGCGCGCGCGTTCCTCGGGCGACGGCAATTGGGCAGTGACTCCAGTTCGCGAAGTACGTTCGAAAATATCGGGATCGAGCTGCAAAGCGCGGCCGTAGGCGATCGTAGCTTGTTCCCAGTCTTTCTTCCCGTAGTACGCCGCCCCCAGATTGTTGTAGAAGGACGCGACATCTTGCTTCAGCTTAATGGCCTTCTCATATTGCCTAATTGCCTTTCCGTACTTCTGCTGCAAATATAACGCCACGCCCCAGTTGTTCCAGGCGTCGGCAAACTGGCGATCCATCTTCACGGCGCGTCCGAAATCCTTTGCGCTCTCACTGTCCCGCCGAAGTTCCAGTTCCGTGATGCCGGCCTTGTTGTAGAGCGAGGGGGACGGTTTCTTGGCCAAGGCCGCCCGGTAGTAGTCCAGGGCATCGAGATAGGCTTTCTGGCCGCGGAGTTCATCGCCGCGGGCGTCCAGTTGGTCCACCGAAGCATTGGGAGCGGGTGGCGCGGCGCGGCGTAGCGGCGGCGGCGTGATTTGCACCAACTCGGTTTGGGCGTACAGGTTGGGTAGGGCAAGCAAGACTGCGACGGCCAGGCTGAACACAAAGCAGCGATGCATAGGCTCACCTCGTCACGAAAAGTTCCTGTCTCCACCGCTCGCTAACGCGGACTATTTCCGTTGTCAGCGGGCGGCGGCGACGCGGTATTGGACGATTTGTCGTCCTTAAAGATACCTGCCACTCTGCCAAAAAATCCCTTTTTCTTCTTTGCTTCCTCGGCCGGGGCGTCACCCGTCGCTGCCACACCACCGGGCTGTTTTGCGTCCGGGGCCGATGGAGGGGCGATCTTGTCGCCTCCCAACCCAAACATGCGCGAAAAGAATCCCCTGACTCCTGTGCCCTGCTCGCAGGTGTTGGTCGGCTCGGTTCCTACGATGAATGCCGAGGTATAGGTGTCCGGGCAGGACGGTGTGGCCAGCAGATTGGTGGCCTTGTCCAACTGCACGTCGACCACGCCCGTCGGCTGGGTGAACGAGTGCGCGTCCGAGTAGGGCCACAAGGTGACGGCCTTCTTCATGAACTCCGCCCAAATCGGCGCAGCGGTTTGGGCGCCGCTCAGGCGAATGTCGCTGTAATCGTCGAAACCGACCCAGACGATGCACAACAGATTACTGGTATAGCCGGCGAACCAGCCGTCATGGGAAGTTCCGGTCTTTCCCGCCGCCGGGGCAGTGAATCCGAGGGTGCGTACGGTGTACGCAGTTCCGAAATTAAAGACTCCCTCCATCATGTTGGTCATGACGTAGGCCACGCGAGGATCCAGTACCTCGCGTTTGTCCTGCTTCCAATCCATCACTACGTCGCCAGCTGCGTTGCGCACGGAATTCACCAGCAATGGGGAAATTCGCACTCCCGAATTTGCGAAGACGGTGTATGCTCCCGCCATATCGAGGGGAGTTGCATCATAGGCTCCCAGCGCCATGGCTGGAGTGGGTTTCACCGAGACAATGCCGGCAGTTTTGGCCAAATCGGCGACTTTGTCGTACCCCACCTCTTCCGCCAGCTTCACCGTGGCATTGTTGAGCGACATCGCCAGGGCATAGCGGGCGGTGACGTCACCGTGATACTCCTCTTTGTAATTTCTCGGCTCGTAGATCTGATCGCCGTAGGCGAAGGTGGTGGGCTGGTCGGTGACCATGGAAGCTGGGGTGAATACCGGCGTCCCGCCGCTCACGGCGGTGTTGATGGCGGCTGCGTATACGAAGGGTTTGAAGATCGACCCGGTGGGCCGTTTCGCGACCGCGTGATTCAGTTGGCTGAAGGCGTAGTTCCTGCCTCCCACCAGCGCCAACACTTCACCGGTGTGCGGATCCATGGCAACCAGCGCCACCTGCGCCTGCGGGCCGGGTTCTACCTGGGTCTCGAACTTATTTTTGCCCACCTTGATGCGCTTGGTGCGGCGCTTGGTGATCTGATCATCCACCAGCTTGATTCCAGACTCCACCGCCTGGGCAGCAGCTCGCTGGAGGTCAGGATCCAGTGTCGTATAGATGCGGTAGGACTGTTCGTTCAACTCGCGCTCGTTGAACTTGCTGGTCAAGGTATCGCGGACCAGATCGACAAAATAGGGGGCGTCACTGGCCTCCACATTGGGAGGCGCCAGCTTCAATGGTGTGGCTTTGGCTTTGTCGGCCTCGGCCCGGGTGATGGCGTGGGTTTCCACCATACTCTCCAGCACCAGGTTCCGGCGTTCCGAAGCGCGCTCCGGGTGACGGTAGGGAGAAAGATAACTGGGCCGCTGGATAATGCCCGCCAGCAGTGCCGCCTCCGGCAAGGTAATGTCTTTCAAGTCCCTGTTGAAGTAGGCGTGGGATGCTTCCGCCAGTCCGCTGATGGTGAACGAACCGCGCTGGCCCAAGTCCACCCAGTTGGCATAGAACTCGAAAATTTCCTGCTTGCTGAATTTCTGCTCGAGCTCCTCGGCAATCAGCATCTCAGTCAGCTTACGCTTGATGGTTTTCTGTGGAGTCAGAAAGAAGCCGCGCGACAGTTGCATGGTCAGAGTGGACCCGCCCTGTTCATGCCGCTCGTGCATGAAGTCAATCCAGGCGGCCTCGGCCATGCGGAGGAAATTCACGCCGCTGTGCTGGAAGAACCGCCGATCTTCAATGGCCAGCACCGCGTCCACCATGATCTTCGGAATCTGATCGTATTTCACCACCTCGCGCTTGGAACGCTGCTCCACGTCAAACAGCGCCGTGATCATTTGTGGTTCGAGTTCGTAGGCGGACAACTCCCCCGACTTGCCGGTGATGCTGAGCACGCTGCCGTCCTGGATGCGAATCGTGGCCGGCTCGGGGCTGTGGTAGGACTGTGGGCCAGGCCGCACCTCAATGCCGTCGTTCAGCAAGCGGTAGCTCCCGATGGGCGAGTTCCCGTTTTCCGAATATCCTGCGCGCTGAAGTTGGGCCGCAATCTCGCGCGGCTCGATTTTCTCATCTAGCTTGACCAGGTGCGGTATGGCATAAATCTTGGCGGAACTGCTGAACACCGGCCCTTTGAAGCGTTGCTCGATAATGCGGTCGTACTTGATGTAGTAGTAAGAAAACCAGGCGCTGATGATTACCCCAAGCACGACGAAAGTAGCCAGCGCGATCCGGATGACCGGGTCGCGGGAAGCCGGCTTCTTGCCGCTTTGGGCTTTCTTGCTTCGCCTTGGAATCTTTACTTTGATGGCCACTTGGATTAGCCGAGTCTCACACGCTCAGCCAGAACCACGCGCTTCGTCAAGCTACGTGTGGATCCATTTCCTTAGATGCGGGAATCGTCACTCCACGCAAATTGAGTGGAGCGAAACAGTCCAGTCGATCTGTAGGATTTGGAGTCCAGCGACATTCTAAATCACGGCCGTCAAGGTCGCGGTCTAGAAAGGACTGTGGTTCTCGGTTGAGGGGTCAAAATGCAGATCCAGCGGGTAACCCGGCAGATCCACGTGAACCACGTAGGGTGCCCGGATACTCAGCGAGCCGGTGCCGGTGGTGCCGTGGCGCGAAACCTTGATTTGGTCTTTGCTGAGCGGGATTTGGAGCTCTTGCGCCTTCTTGAAGAGGTTGTCCTGAATCTCGGCCTCAGGCTTGGTGGTGTAGGTCTGTAGAGTGGCTTCGGTCTTAACGATGTCTTCGAACTGGTAATTCGCGTAGTAAACAGGGATCAGTTCCGCCCCCAGAACCACTGAGCCAACAATGACCAATATGCCAAAAATAAGTTTGATCGTACCCATTGCGCGCTCCCGTTCCAGCGCGCCAAAATGCCAATTAGTGCGCCGGCCGCAAAGCCTTGAAATGCTCTGCTATTGCGCCGATGCTAGCATCCTGCACCTGACGAGTCGAGCGCTGAACCACCTCTACCGTACCTTCGGTAACCTTCTTGCCCACGGTGACACGAAAGGGTATGCCCACTAGGTCAGCATCTTTGAACTTCACACCTGGCCGCTCGTCCCTGTCGTCTAGTAACACGTCGAAACCAGCGGCCTCGAGGCGGGTTGCGATGTCGATAGCGGTTTTCAGCAGGGTGTCGTCTTTTACGTTGGTCGGACAGACGACAATCTCAAACGGGGCGATCTGCGGCGGCAGCCAGAAGCCGTTTTCGTCGTTACTCTGTTCGATGGCGGCGGTAAGAATGCGCTCGATTCCGATGCCGTAACATCCCATGATCACCGTGACTTCCTTCCCGTTCTTGTCGAGCACCCGGGCGCCCATGGACTCGGAATATTTGTAGCCGAGTTTGAAGATGTGCCCGACTTCCACAGCGGTGTCAATGCGAAGTGGTTTGCCACAATTCGGACAAGCTTCAGCGGCGGTGACGCTGCGCAGGTCGGCGTGTACGGTCGGCTGAAAATCTTTGCCCGGCGTCAGGTTCTTCAAGTGATAGTCCTCTTTGTTCGCGCCGGCGATCAGGTTGTGGCGGCCTTCGAGAGCCTTATCCACCAACAGCAGCGGTTTCGCTGCATCTTTAACGTCCTTTGCCCATTCAATGCCGATCGGCCCCAGAAATCCAGCCGGCGAATGGAAGAGCTGCTTGATCTCCTCCTCCTGCATCGGGCGGGTCGCTCTGCCACCATTGGCCGCTGCGAACTTTGCGTCGTTGAGTTGATGGTCGCCGCGCATGAGGACCACAATCGCCCGCGTAAGTGTTTTTCCCGTTTTCGCGTCTTTCTCTTCCGCCATGTAGGCCAAGGTTTTGATCTTATTCTTCGGAGAAACGCCGAGAAAACGCGCCACATCCTCGATGGTCTTCTGGCCGGGCGTGTGGACTTCGAGGGGCTTGCCGTCACCTTCAGGCGCGAGGTCTGGCACCGCCTCGAGTTTCGACGTTGCTTTTTCCAGATTTGCCGCGTAGACACAGCCGTCGCAACTCACCACCTGGTCTTCACCTGCCGGCGTCCGCACCATGAATTCGTGCGACTGCGAACCGCCCATGGCGCCCGAGTCTGCTTCAACCACCACGTACTTTAATCCGCAACGATCAAAGATTCGGCAATACGCGGCGTGGTGCTTCTTGTAGGACACATCCAGTCCGGCGGCGTCGAGGTCGAACGAGTAGGCGTCCTTCATCATGAACTGGCGCACGCGCAGCAGCCCGGACCTCGGCCGGGGCTCATCGCGAAACTTCGACTGAATCTGGTACCAGATCTGCGGCAGTTGTTTGTAGCTGCGCAGTTCTTTGCGCGCAATCTCGGTCATGGCTTCCTCTGCGGTAAAACCCAGGCAGAAGTCAGCACCTTTGCGGTCCTTCAGACGAAACATGTTCTCGCCCATCACCGACCAGCGGCCGCTGGCTTCCCATAACTCTCGAGGATGCAACGCAGGGAGATAAAATTCCTGGCCGATCTTGTCCATTTCTTCACGGACGATGGCCATGATCTTGTTAAACGACCGGTTGCCGAGAAAGAGAAACGAATAGATTCCCGCGGCCAGTTGGCGAATGTAGCCGGCTCGGACGAGAAATTTGTGGCTCGCGACCTCGGCGTCCGCCGGAGCTTCGCGCAGCGTAGGAATAAACGATTCTGACCAGCGATGCATGGGTATGAGTCCTGTGTAGCAGGGAATTGGCTATTGTAAATGATTAGGCAGTCGCGTACTCGGGCGGGGGCGGACGCTGCGAGCCGAGCTGTCTTTGACTCGCCCTGGCCGCCAAGATAGAATCGGCCTCAGTCCAATGCCTAAAGCGCGCTATCACTACAACATCATGCTCCGGCCTGAACCGGAAGGCGGATTTACCGCCATCGTGCCGGCCCTGCCGGGTTGCGTCACCTACGGGCGCACGTTAGCGGAGGCGAGGAAGATGGCGAAGGATGCCATTTCCGGCTATATCGCAAGTCTCAGGAAGCACAAGGAGCCAGTGCCCACCGACGACGAAACCCTGGTCGCCTCCCTGGACTTGGAGTACTCGCACTAGGGAAATAATGCCTTCGCGACTCGTGCTCTCAAAGGGTGCTGTATGACGAAACTACCTGCTGTGAGACCTCGCGAAGTCGTCAGATTTCTGGAGCGGAAGGGATTCATCCTCGACCATGCTTCGGGAAGCCATTTCGTTTTCTACCACCCGACCTCGCGAAGCCGCGCAGTAGTCCCTCGCCACAATCGCGACATGCCCAAGGGAACGCTGCTCTCGTTACTGCGGGAGGCAGGTTTTACACGAGACGACATGATTGCCTTTCTAGAAGGCGCATAGCCTGCTTAACACCGCCCGGACAGCCGAGGGCGGCTGTGCCCACGCCTGCGGTGAATACCTCACCCTGCCAATTGCTTCAGAATCTCTTTCCCCAGCTTCTGCGTCTCGCCGAAAAACTTCTGATACTCAACGAACAACCGGTTCATCTCCAGCGACTTGTCCGCCGAAAGCCGCTTGCGTAGAATCATGTCACGCACGTGGACCGGGTTGGGGAGGGTTGCTTCTTCGGTCAGTTCTTCGAGGGCGGTTGTGGGGTCGTAGTGATACATGACTTATTGTAGCCCGCGCCCCCAGCGCTACATCATTTCCGTACCCCACAAATCGTGCAGATGCACGATTCCTTCCAGCCTGCCTTTGCTATTAACGACGGCCAGCGACGTGATCTTCTTTTCTTCCATTAGCGCCAAGGCCGTAGCCGCGAACTCATTACTCGCAATCGTCTTCGGATTCTTGGTCATGCACTGACCCGCCGTGAGATCAAGCGCATCTTTGCCGCGTTTTTCGAGCAGCCGCCGCAGGTCGCCATCACTGATCACACCGATCAACTTCTTGCCTTCAACGACGGCCGTCATGCCCAGCTTCTTGCGCGACATTTCATAGATCACATCCGGCATCTTCGTCTTAAGCGTTACGCGAGGAACTGCGTCTCCTGAGTGCATCAGCGACTCGACTCGCGCCAGACGCTTGCCCAGCTTGCCGCCAGGATGCAAATTTGCGAAGTCTTCTTCCTTGAATCCACGTTTCTCGGCCAGGGTCATAGCCAGGGCATCACCAAGGGCGAGCATGGTGGTGGTGGAAGCAGTTGGCGCCAATCCCAGCGTGCAGGCTTCTTTGGCCACCGAACAATCGAGGGCAACGTCGGCGGCGCCAGCCAGAGTCGACGACCGTGTGGCGCGGGCGCCCCCGCCCGCGGCCGTTTCATCACACGTCATCGCAATCAGCGTAACCCGCAATCGCTTCAGAGTTGCCAGCAAACGCAGAATTTCCTCGGTCTCACCGCTGGCGGAGAGTGCAAGCACAACGTCTCCGCTTACAACCATTCCCAAATCGCCATGCACCGCTTCCACCGGATGCATAAATAGCGCCGGCGTGCCCGTGGAATTGAGAGTTGCCGCGATCTTGCGGGCAATAATGCCGCTCTTGCCCATGCCCGTGACCACCACGCGGCCTTTGCATCCGTGGAGCAATTCTGTGGCACGCGTGAAGGCCTTTGCCATGGGGCCGGCAATGCGGTCCGCGAGCGCACGCAGCGCCTCGGCCTCAATCCGTACCACGTTTTCACCAATTGCTTTCATCAGGAAGAAAAGATGTTAGCACGCGCTGCTACGATGTTCGCGGGGAGCATCAGAAGTGTTCGTCCGCCTTCGGCTGCCGAACGCTTGGCTGTCCCAGGACGACTAGGCTCTTCGCCTGGATGGCGCGGTCCCACGGACCTGCCTCCCAGTTGTCTTTCTTCTTTTCGGAATGAATCCATGGAGGCAGCGTGATCAACAGGGTTCGGGCGATGGACTGGGAGTAAGGTTCATAGAGCGAGCGCAGGTGCTTGAGCTTCTCTTCGAACTCAGAGCCTTCTTTCAGCTTCACGTTGCGCCCTGCGAGGGCCTGGCGCAGTCGAGCCAGTTCTTCGGCAGGCAGCCGGTCAGGGTGCATCGGATCGTAAGTGGACTTACTCACTTGTGCCAGATCCACCACGGCGTGGCGGGCCATCGCGAAGGTGACTTTGGCCTGGTCGCTGCGCAAATTGTCCACCCCGGCAATGATCAGGGCGCTGGTGTCGAGGATCGTAGTCAAGGCCCCCAGCCACGACTGGTTGCTGTGTTGCGAACGAAAGAAACCGAGTGGCGGATAAGAAATGTGACTTTCCAAAACCTCGCCTGACCATCTCTCCCACTCGCGTAGGATCTGGTCGAACTCAAGTTGTTGCGGACGGTTGCCAAACCGGCCCAGAAGCTCGGCTGCCGTGGGCGGAGATCCGGCGCGCGCATCCAAAAGAGAAATCTGCACTTCGCGACGTGAGAACGCGGTGTAGATGGTTGGCAGGTAGCCGATCACCGTCCCCAGAAAACCAAAGCCCATTCCGGCTTCGATCACCGCCAGGGCGCGGGCAATGGGCGAGGTCGGAACAATGTCGCCATAGCCGAGGGTGAAGAAAGTCTCTCCACTGTGATAAATCAACCGCCCAAAAGTAATGGGTTCCCCGCTCAACTGAACATGCTCACCCGCGCCATATTGCAACAGGGCAAATCCAAAGATGAGGGTCACTGCCCACAGCCCGAGCAACAAAAGCAGCGAAAGCGGTCCAAAGTAGCCAAGAAAGTTCTCCCGCCGGCTGGGAGACTTTATGTGGGTAGTGATCTTTCGCCAGGGAACCCAGGTTCGCCGGTAGAACCAGGAAGTGATGCGATATTGCCGGCGCACGCGCCGGGGAAGGACCACGGTTTCAAAGGCGTCGAGCAGGACCGCGAAGACTACGAGAAGGCCGATGATGGTGATGACAATGTGCATGTCCGGAGCAATTGTCTCGATGAAGTGGGATGGTAGCAGATTCGGCGGGCATACCGCCTAGGGCTTCACATGCGCCACGGCCACAGCTTGGTGCACCGCCAACAACTCTTTCAACACGCCCCGCAGCTTGGTCGAGTCCAGCGCGTTGGCGCCGTCGGATTTGGCGTCTCTGGGGTTGTCGTGGACTTCCATAAATATGCCGTCCACTCCGGCCGCGACGGCGGCACGAGCCAACACCGGAATAAACTCGGGCTGCCCGCCGCTGGCGGCCGGCTGATCTTCATCTCCGTGGGTCGCCGAAGGCAATTGCACGGAGTGGGTCGCGTCAAAAACCACCGGCGCAAACTTGCGCATGATGGCTAGCGAGCGCATATCCACGACCAGATTGTTGTAACCGAAGCTGGATCCGCGCTCGGTAACGAATACCCGGTCGTTCCCTGCCTGGCGGCATTTGTCGACCGCGTGCTTCATGTCCCACGGCGAAACAAACTGGCCCTTCTTGATATTGACCACGCGCTCGCTCATGGCGGCGGCCACCACCAGGTCCGTCTGGCGGCAGAGCATCGCCGGAATCTGCAGGACATCCGCGACTTCGGCCACTTTGGCCACGTCTATAGTCTCGTGTACATCGGTGAGCACGGGCACATGTACTTCGTCTTTCACTTTTTTCAGGATGCGCAAACCTTCGGCCACGCCCGGCCCACGAAAGCTGCGGATCGAAGTGCGATTGGCCTTGTCATAGGAAGCCTTGAAGATAAAGGGGATGTTCAGCGAGCGGGTGACGCCCTTGATCACTTCCGCTATGAAAAGAGCGTGTTTCTCGCTCTCGATCACGCACGGCCCGGCGATAAGGAACAGGCCGCCGGAGCCAATGTTAATGCCCTCGACTTGGAAAGAAACACTCATAAACCACAAAGGATACGAAGGATCACGAAGGAATTCCTTTGTGTACCTTCGTGCTTGATTCTAGCGTTTTCCCACTTTGTCCGGCCGGTGGAACATTTCCACTTCCGCCGCAGCTTTTTCCGCCCGCCGCTTCAGTCCATGCTCGTAGGCCGCCCCAACGAACGTCTTGAACATCGGATGCGGCTCCAGCGGCTTGGACTTGAATTCGGGATGGAACTGGCAGCCGATAAAGTGCGGATGGTCCGGAAGTTCAATCATTTCCACATAGGTTCCATCGGGTGTAGAACCGGAAATGCGCAGGCCTCCGGCAGTCAGGGTGCCTTCATACTCGCGATTGAATTCGTAGCGGTGCCGGTGGCGCTCGCTGATCTCGAGCTGGCCGTAGATCCTGTGGGCCAACGTCCCCGGCTCAATTTTGCACGGCCAAGCCCCCAGCCTCATCGTGCCTCCCAGTTCTTCCACGCCGCGCAGTTCACGCAGCTTGTAAATCACCCGGTGCGGCGTCGCCGGATCAAATTCGCTGGAATTTGCCTCTGCCAGCCCGCATACGTTGCGCGCAAACTCAATACACGCGGTCTGCATTCCCAGGCAAATGCCAAAATACGGCACCTTCTTCTCGCGAGCATAACGGATCGCGATCAGCATGCCCTCGATACCGCGCTTCCCGAAGCCTCCGGGCACGAGGATGCCGTCGTAGTCCGCGAGTTGCTCTTCGTATGTGGCCTCGCCAGTCTCCAGCCCCTCGGCCTCAATCCAGTTCACTTGCAGCTTCAGGTTGTGGGCCAGCGCGCCGTGGACCAGCGCCTCTTTCAACGACTTGTAAGAGTCTTCGTACTCAACATACTTGCCGACGATGCCGATCGTGACTTCAGCCTTCGGGTTATAAACCCGGTGAACAATATCTTCCCATTTGCTGAGGTCTCGTTCCTTGGCCTCAAGGCGCAGGTAGCGGAGCACGAGCGTGTCCACGCCTTCATGCGAGAACACCACCGGCACTTCGTAGATCGACGCCACATCCTTTGCAGTGATTACCGCCTCTTCTTCTACGTTGCAGAAGAGTGCGATCTTCCCCTTGATATCCTTCGACAAAAAACGATCAGTGCGGCAAAGCAGGATGTCGGGCTGAATTCCGATGCTCAGCAGTTCTTTCACCGAGTGTTGCGTAGGCTTGGTTTTGAGCTCCTGCGCCGCCGCAATGAACGGCACCAGCGTCACATGCACAAATAGAGTATGCTCGCGGCCGAGTTCCTGGCGCATCTGGCGGATGGCTTCCATGAACGGCAGTGACTCGATGTCGCCGACGGTGCCGCCGACTTCCACAATGGCGACGTCCACGTCCTGCGCGACTTTCTTCATCGCCGCTTTGATTTCGTTGGTGACGTGGGGAATGACCTGCACCGTCTTGCCGAGATAATCGCCGCGCCGTTCTTTGGTGATAATTTGTTCGTAAATGCGGCCGGTGGTCCAGTTGTTGTCGCGGGACAGTTTGGCGTGGGTGAAGCGCTCGTAGTGGCCGAGGTCAAGGTCGGTTTCAGCGCCATCGTCGGTTACGAAAACCTCGCCGTGCTGGAACGGCGACATGGTCCCGGGGTCGACGTTCAGATAGGGATCGA
>JBKQLO010000006.1:0-7655 GCA_052147055.1 Terriglobales bacterium | reverse complement strand
GATGATCGCCTCGGGAGCGTACTGGGCAAACCAAACATGGGGTTCGTATTGGAGTTGGGATCCAAAAGAGACCTGGGCGGCGATTACCTGGATGGTGTACGCCCTCTAATTACACATGCGCATCACTCGGGGCTGGCGCGGTCGGCGCGCTGCTTACTTCGCCATCGCCGGGTTCGCCGTGGTGATGTTCACGTTCTTCGGCGTGACGTACTTGTTGCCCGGACTGCACTCTTATGCCTAGACGCCAACCGTCAGTGGCGCAGGTGACGGAATTACTTTAGATAACATCAACTATCCCATTCGTTGCTCACGAAACCAGTTTCCCTCCAGGGTGGATGACTGCTGATTTGCCCGTGGTCCAGTCACGAATCGCCAAGCTAACGGCAGCGCACTTGGGTGCTTTGCATCCCCTCGAATACCCGAGTGCCCTCGAAACAGAGAGATTGCAATCTTTTCATGTTGTGGGTGTTCGCGGTGGAGGAATTCGCGAGCGCGGCTTCCGGCGCGAGGGCTGATTCTGAATTGTCTCGCCGCCAAGAAAAAGTGGCGCACTCCGGTGCGCCACTGAGTTGAACATGAATTGTTAAGGCCAGCTCCCCGGCTACTGTTGGACGAAGTATCCGAGGGTTATCTGGTTGCTATCGGTTTCGATCGCTATGTTGTCCCCTGTCGGGTCGACCAGGTAGTAGATGAATGTGTCGGCCGTGCAGCCGACGCCTCCGATGAACGCCGGGCAGTTTGTGACATCCAGGCCTGTAATGGTGCCGGTAAAGGCGCCATTGGCAGCAGCGGTGAAGGTGCCAGATACGTTCTCATCCGGAACCGTGATTGTTGCAGGTGGTGTAGAAAAGATGCTCAGCCAGTTGACGTCGGAGAATCCAGCGAAGGTTCCGGCGCTTCCAGTAGCCACGACCGGACCGACAGCGTCGAACTCGCCATCCTCATTAAAATCCCAGCCGGTGGCGCCCATGGCGTAGGGGCCGGTGAACGAGGTAGCGGCGAACGATCCGCCTCCGGATTGTTGGAATCCAGGACCGCCGACGGCAGCACTATCGACCAACATAATCGTCGGCGCATGGTTATTCCCGTCCAAGTAGAGCTGGAGAGTAAAGGGGCCCGCGTGGCCGTCAGTCACGTTAGACAGCGTTAGTCGTCCGGTGCCGACATCTTCTGCCCAGTTTCCTCCCGTGATGGCAGACGGAGCTGCCTGCGGCGGCAGGTTGAAGTCGTTGTAGTTGATGAAACCGCTTATGGTAGTGTCGGCGTTGAGAGTGAGCAAGCCTGCAACCTGCAGCACGAAAATGGTGTCGTAGCCGTTCAAGCCCACCACGTAGCTGTTCCCAGAGGCGGTAGTGGAAGTGAACCCCCCGGCAGGTGCCGTCTGGGTATAGGCGATGCCCCCTAGGCTGGCCTCATACGTGTCGACGGTTTCCACGAGCTGGATCTTCTTGCTATTCACAATGTAGCCAGCCAGAATCATCTCGGGGAAGACCGAGGTATCGAGCGTGAACGTGACCCGGCCGAACGCGTCAGGTGCAGAAACGATGCTTGTACTGGCAAAATCCTCATCTTGGTACGTTAGGCCAGAGAAGCCATCGTTTGCGTCGAAAACGCTGCCCGTTCCCGAGATGGTTCCCGTACCCGCCGCGCCGTCGACGTTGATGACGCCGCCCATATTGAAGGCGAAGCCACCGTTTCCCGCATCATAACCGTCTAAGCCGCCGATGACGAAGGCGTAGGAAGCTGGCCCCGGAGCAGTGCCAACAACGAATGCGGTGGAGTCCTGAGTGTCTAGCTCTCCGCTGCCCGTAGCCGAGGCGTCGTACTCCGTGATCGCAGCCTTGGCAGAGTTGAGGGGATATACCGAGCCATTAAAAGTCTCGGTGCCGCTTACACCTACGAGGGTGTCTGTTGTGGTGCAGTCCGCTACGAGGCACGTTACCAGAGTGATCTGCAGGTTGCCATCGGCGGTTGTGGTTACGGTGCTAAGGCCGGTGCCGTTGACGGTGCCGTTGATCTCGTCGCCGAGCTGCTCGTTAAAGTCGACGAAGTCCTGCTCGCCCTGGGTAATCAACCCGCCAGAAATGGTGAAGGCTCCGCCGACGTGGTAAGGGCTTTCATCGGAATAGTCCCAGCCGGTCACGGAGAATACGTAGGTGCCATCGGCCAGGGTGGCCGCAGCGATCGTGATGGTAGGTGTACCGGCGCTTATCGCGTGGTTGGTCACCGAGGTTGCGGTGATAACGACACCAGTCGTGGGGAAGGCGGGTGCCGTGTAAGTTGTGGCGGCGCCGGTCAGTGTGCTGGTTGGGTTTAACGTACCGCAGGGGCTGGTGGTGCAGGTTACGGTCCAGGTCACACCCGCCGTGTCATTGGTAGTTGCAGTGATGGGGGTTTGGCTGTTGACATTCAGGGGCGTCGAAACATTGCTCAGCGTGACCGTGATGGCAACAATGGTGATGGTAGGTGTACTGGCACTTATCGCGTGGTTGGTCACCGAGGTTGCGGTGATAACGACGCCAGTCGTGGGGGAGGCGGGTGCCGTGTAAGTTGTGGCGGCGCCGGTCAGTGTGCTGGTTGGGTTTAACGTACCGCAGGGGCTGGTGGTGCAGGTTACGGTCCAGGTCACACCCGCCGTGTCATTAGTAGTTGCAGTGATGGGGGTTTGGCTGTTGACGGTCAGGGAAGTAGCAACACTGCTCAATGTGACGGTGATCCTAACAGGCGGCGGGGTGGAACTGCTGCTGCATGCGACCAGCGCAGCAAGCATGCTCAGGCTGATCAGAAGGAGAATGGATTTGCGGAATGTCATCGGGCACCTCCATTTGCTTCAATCTGGGACTTCGTTTTGGAACTGGCAACGTGCTCGCGATTGGAGTGCTCATGCGCAAGCGCTCCGTGCTTGCTGCGCACCGTGATGATGCTGCCGCCGATGTTCAGTTCGCGGGCGAGCAAATAACTCTTCCCGTGCATGGACGTCATGGCCCCGACGATCTGAACCGGGGTTCCGGTGTGCAGGGCTTCTTTTACTTCCTTGCTCAAGAAAGGTCCGAGGTGAGCATCGACTAGGCCGTTCGGGCCGGCCACTAATAAATGCATGCCGGCTGGACTGCCCACAACGTGCTTGGTGACGACTTGCTGGATGTCTCCATTGAGAGTGATTTCGTGCGCCGCGTCATAGACAGGACCAAAGTTCTGTCGAATGCGGGATTCGGGCGCGGGTTGGGCGCCGATTGGAACAGCCAGGATCGCGAACGTCAGACTGGCCAGCAGCCCCGCGATCATTGATGTGGGTTTCGTCAAACGAGTACGCCCCATGGGTTCGCTCCTTTAGACGCTAATTTGTCGTTCCTAGTTTACTCGGGCTTGGGAGCCGACATTGTTATGGAATCAATTACACGCATCGACCCCAGAGCGATCCGCTTCTGCACTGCGCAGACGCATTATGCGCTACTGTTTCTTAAACAAGAGCTTCTCCGTTACCCGCTGGCCCGATTCCAACGTGCCTGTGGTGGATAGCGTCATCTGCTGCCCATCCGCGGAAACCAGCCACCTATCCTTTTGAGCGACTTGCTCGTCCCGCCGGTAAATCGCATCCACCGTGTGAGGGTCGACAAGTTCAAGGGTCACGGTATCGTTGCGCGAGTTCTTTAGATCGTATTGCTTTCCGTCAAAGCGGGCGGTATAGCTGAAGTTGCCCAGAAAACGGATCCCGCCGCTTCCGTCCGCCTCGATCTTGAGCACCAAACCTTGCCGCAAATGGGTCTTGCCGAGATCCTGCGTCCACTCGCCCACAAACGGGTCATTGGCGAGTTTCGCACCTCCGGTTCGCGTCCACACGGTGATCTTATCGGGATGGCCCGCGGTCGTAGTGGTGGCGGTCAGTTCCTTCCCATCCTTCGAAATTTGATCGCGAACCGTGGCCACAACAGTTCCGTCTTTTTTCTCGATGACCTCATTTTGCCTCTTATCGATCCGGTGCAGATCAATTTGATTGAAGCCGAGATTGCCGGGTGCGGGAGAATCGTGTCCGTTGCGATTCGCGGTGAAATCGAAATGGGTTTCGCCTGACATGACTACATGCACTCCGTCATGCAGATGTGTAATGGAGAGCCGATTCGGAGGATCCAGGCTAGACTGCGCAGAGACAAGCGTCCAGACGCCAATGCGAGGGTCAGCCGCTCCAGGCTGGAGGGTGGCAAGTAGTACAAACAGCAGTAAGGTGCGAATTGATCCTCCCACGTCGATGTCGAAAGTTTAGCAGATTCACATAGCTTGTTATTGGGTGACGGCGATCTTGTATGACATGATGAGTGCCATGGATGTGCGCCGTTTATGGGTGTCAGGGATCGTCCTCGCAGCAGCCATTGCGCTTCTTCCATTCTCTTTTCACGCCGAGCGCCACCTGGAGACCGCAACCCGCGTCGAAGGCAGCCAAGCGGAAACTGTCCGCCAGGAGCTGGCCAATCGTTTTCGGTCGCCGTTCGTGGACCGCGTGGTCCTGGTGGTCCAGGGACTCCCGCCTGCGGGTTCGGAGGAAGGCGGGCAAGCGTTAGAAACCATCGTGGCGGGGCTGAGAGACCAATCCGGCGTTTCGGGAGTGGTGTCCTATCTCGACTCGCGCGATCCGATCTTTCTGGGGAGGGGAGGGGGAACGTTTGTTCTCGTGGGACTCATGTCGACCGACGGTCCCGTGGAGTCGCTTGTACCGAAGCTTCACCAGTTGGCAAGCTCGCTTGAAAATCAACTGCGGGGCCGTTATCCGGCGGTGAAGCTCGAACTCACAGGCGAGATTCCACTGAATTTCGACATTCGGAAAGCGAGCGCCGACGACGTGCAACGCGGCGAAAGTCTGGTGATCCCCGCGACCCTCGCACTTCTGCTAGTGGCTTTTGGAAGCCTGATCGCCGCCCTGATTCCATTGGCGGTTGGCCAGCTTGCCATCGCGACCACTCTGGCGATTACGGGATTCCTGGCCCAGCGCTGGCACTTGTCCATTCTGGTTCAGAATTTGGCCACCATGCTTGGCCTGGGCTTGGGCATCGACTACGCGCTCCTCATGGTCAGCCGCTTCCGGGAAGCGATTTCCGCTGGGTACGACGGACCTGCGGCCTCGGTCATCGCGGCACGTCAGGCAGGTCGCACGCTCTTGATTTCAGCCTCAACGGTAGCCATCGGATTTCTCGCCCTCTTGACGGTTCCGATCAGCGAAATCCGTTCCATCGGCATCGCGGGATTCTTGGTGGCGGGAATAAGTGTGTTGCTTACAAATACCCTCGTTCCGACGGTGCTGGCGTTGCTCGGTCCGCGGATTAATCTTGGCCGATTGCCCTTTACTGCAAAGTTGGATGCGCATCGGGCTGCGAACACGGGAAAGCGCTGGCGGCAATGGGGAAAGGTGATTGTCGCGCATCCCTGGCTTGCGCTCTTGGTGGCAGGCACTCCGTTGCTTCTGCTCGCCTGGCAGGTCAGACGACTGGATACCAGTGTCCCCCGCGGAGATTGGCTTCCGGAGGCGGCGGAATCAGTCCATGCCCTCCACACCCTGAGACAGATGGATCGGGAAGGCGTTGTTGAATCGTTGCGCATCATTGTCGAGCTTCCAACGGACTCCATCGCGCAAACCGATGCTGGGTGGAGTGTGCTGGATCGTCTCACCGAGCGCCTCGCGAGCGACCCTCGTTCTGGCCGCGTGATTTCTATCACTACGATTGCGGAGGGCAACCGGTCTTCCCTCCGTGACCTCTCGCGGGAGACGCGCCGAACGTTTCTGAGTAGTGACGGACAAGCGGCGCTGCTTGAGGTGTTACCCGCGAGTTCGGTCTCCCTGCGCGACCAGGTGAACTGGGTGCGGGAGCTTCGGAAAACCGGCGCGCTAGCTCTCACCGGTGTGCCTGGAGCAACCCTTCTCGTCGGGGGCATCCCGGCACTCAACGCCGATTATGAAACGATTATTAGAGACCGCTTTCCGTCGGTAACGGCGCTGGTAGTCGGGGGGACGCTACTTGCGCTACTCTGCGGGTTCCGATCTATCTTCGCCCCCCTGAAGGCCATCGTACTCAACCTGCTCTCGGTTGCCGCGTCCTTCGGAGCATTGGTTTTGGTTTTCCAAAGCGGGCACGGAAGCAGCTTCCTGGGAGTTCCTGAGGGAACCAGTAGCGTGTTTCCTCTGGTTCCGATCGTCGCCTTTGCAATCGTGTTCGGATTAAGCATGGATTACGAGGTATTTCTGGTTGCACGCGTTCTCGAAGCCAGAAGGAGCGGGCTCAGTGAAATGGATGCGATCCCGGAGGGACTGGCTAGAACCGCAGTCCTGATTACGAGCGCTGCCGAGATCTTGATCGTGGTATTTGCGGCATTCACTTTCGGAAGTTTCCTGGTGGTCAAGATGATCGGATTTACGTTGGCGGTCGCCGTGTTGATTGACGCCACGCTGGTTCGTATTGTGATCGGTCCCGCGCTCCTTCGTATTGCAGGTGATTGGAACTGGTGGCCTGGGGGCTTGCCAAAGCGAGCAAGGCGCGCTTGATGGCGAGCCGCGGAATACGTCAGCCCGTTTTTTGGGGAATGAGATCTGGATTGAGAACATCCCGAAAGCGTTACTCCCGCCTCGGGAGTAACTCCGCCCCTACAGCTCTTCTCTGGAAGCACGGATCGCAGCATCCAGCGCGTCCAAAAACTGATGCGGCGTAGCATAGATGTGATCGACGACATGATCGACCGACGCGAGCTTTTTCTGTAGCTTCTGTGAGGGATGATCTGGCATGTCTTTGTGGCTGCGCGGCACCCACACGGTTTGCATGCCTGCTTTCTTAGCGCCCTGCAGGTTGCCGATCGTATCTTCTGCCATGATCGTCTCGATCGGCTTGATCGGGTCTGCCGGGTCGCGCATGTTGTTAATGGCCGCAAGCGCTTTCTCAAAAACCTCCGGGTGCTTGCCTTTTTTATAGGGAGAAATCTCTTCTAGCCCAAATATTTTGCGCTCGGGAATCACCCCTTTGAGGCCAAGCTTTTCCAACTTTTCCATTGCTTGTCCTTCGCCCTGCTTGAACGAATGCGAGAGGACAGCAACCTCGACCCCAGTGTCAGTTAGCCGCTGTATCCTGCTTACCAGTCCGGCATCCGGACGGATGAACCCGCTGCCCATGTGCCTGTTCCACAGCCGCGTAACCCCTTTTTCTCCCTCCAGGATTTTTCCTCGCAGTTCGTCGCGCGTGAGTCCTGCTTTCTTTTCGTTCCTGTGGTCCTGAAGTAGCCTCAGGTTAAAGGCCATGGCGATCATGTCCTTGTATGGCGGATCAAGGTAAGGTGGGTCAAGGCGGTGATCATGCTGCATACCTTCTTCCGCACGACCCGAGCGCGCTAGCCGCCGGCTGCGACGATAGGCTTCCAGCATCCCGATTACGGAGGCGCCGGGGTGGCCCGTGCTTTCCAGGCGTTCCGCCATCGAGCTGATGTACCGGCATAACGCGTCATTTGGATTCTTCTTCGCTTCCTCCTTTGCCTCTTCAATCAATTTTTGCGCTACTTTCTTCCGGAATATGGGAAGGCCGTATTCCTTTTCTACCGACCGCCAAGCTCGCAGAACGGCCTTGCGGTATGCCTTATCGTAAGGGTAGAGAAAGGCATCCAGGTCCAAGATAACGAGCCGCACC
>JBKQLO010000005.1:0-52167 GCA_052147055.1 Terriglobales bacterium | reverse complement strand
ACCGTTACCACTTCGTGCTGAAATCCGCCAGCCGCGAGAAGCTTAACGCACTGCTGCGGACAATGCTGGCCTACGCCGCCCAGCAGAAGATTCCGCGCACGCAGGTGATCGTGGATGTGGACGCGCTCTGGCTGATGTAAGGCATCCAAGTACGTTCGAATGAGCATGAAGCTCCAGTCAAATGGGGGATGCTATTGTAGAGTTTCCCAGTGAGGGGAGAGGGGGTTGCTTGGACGACGGGCCTAGCTTGGGAACTGAACACATTCCTATGATTCCCAAGGCTGCATGGGAGCAAGAGTATAACGTCTTTCGTGCGATCCCCAGCTCTCTCCGGGAGCAACCGGCAAAGGCGCTCGTTTTGTTTGCGGATCTCCTAAACCTCAAGGGAAAGCGCGTTTTAGATGCTGGCTGCGGGAACGGTCGTAACACGGTCTATCTGGCGAAAAGAGATTGTGACGTCACCGCTGTTGACTTCGCTGAGGCAGCCCTCGCGGAAACGCGGAGGCGAGCAAACGACGCTGGCATCAAGGACCTGGTTTCGGTAGAAAGGGTTGACCTCTCTGCGGCCGTACCTTACGACACTGGTTCATTCGACTTTGTCTTAGATGCCTACACATTTTGTCATTTCCTCGATGACGTCCTTGCGACCGCGTTTTGGACAGAAATGAGACGGGTGGTCCGTCCCGGTGGCTGCCTGCTTAGCGTTGCGTTCTCGACTGACGATTCTTACTACGCGCAGTTTCGATCAAGCGATGCGGGCAGGATCGTCTTCGACCCTTCAAACCGCATCTCAAAGCGGCTCTACCAAGAGAGTGAAATAAAGGAGTTTTTCTCTCACCTATTTCAAATCGAATACTTCGCGAGGTTCGAATTCGAGGATATGGTCCATGGGGCCAGCTTCAAGCGGGTTGTGTTTGCGTCTGTGCTACGGTCGCACCAACGTTGACTGGTTCGACTTCCGACAGTGAACGGAAGACTCGCTTGCCCGCCTTTAGCGCGTAATCCAACTCCAAATCTGCGCCTCTGGATGACCCAAGATAGAGTAAAGCATCACAAACATCCAACCATGCGAGATCTAGCCGAATGTAATCCTCCCAAGTCATAACAATCCCCGAACGGTGCGCGTGCAGGTCGACGTAGTGGGTCAGGTGGGGGATGAATGGCGAGTGTCCCAGCTTGAACAGCGCGAGCCCAGCCTCAATCGCTTTTCGGGTGTTCAACTCGCGTTCGTGCGCGGTCGACGCGCTGTATGGCCCCGCAACATAAATCCTCAATTTCGACACGCTCTAGTACCCCAAGAACTTCAACAGCCGTGGACACCACAATTGTACCTTGTGTGCTCGATACAAGATTGTCCCCGTCATGGCCGACACTAGAAGCAGCCAGTCTTCACACTCATAGCGTGATTGCGGCGGATGCAGGCCGTAGAATATCGTCAAGAAAAGAAAGAAAACGAACCACACTACTGTCACGCCTCGTTGCTGGCCAGCTCTATTCCACGCTGCCTCATCGGTGCCATAGTCTTTTTTCGGATGCTCCTTTTTCTTAAATATGTCCCACAGAAAGAACAAGAAGAAAACTACGGCAAGCACTCGAAGCTCGCGTTTGAAATCCGCGTACTTAATCAGCAGAACGGAATAGAAGATCAGTAACAGAACGTCGAGAATAAATCTCCACCGTCCCGCGAGAGTCCGCACTCTGATCGGGTTCGTTTTGATGGAGCGGTGGTACCCAACCCAGCTTAGAATCACCGTGGCCCAGGCCAGCGCCAAAGTTAGGAAGACAAAAAAGCTCTCTGGGCTGTGAACAATCAATGACCAGTCAGTGAACCAAGTCTCATTCTTCAGTTCTTCGAAGTTGAGGCTCAGTGCGACAGCAAAGAGCGGATCGATGAAGTCCACTCCGATCTGATCATCATTACCGACCGTCATCGTTGCCTCTTTAGGAAGAACGTAGACCAAAAAGGCATTGAAGAAAAGTAATGCAAGAGGCTCCACTCACTCCGCCGACAGGTTGCAGGATCCAGCCTCGAGCACAGCTATTCCCTACGACATCCGCGTCACTCCCGGAAACCCGTCGAACCCAGAATCAAATGTCAAGATTCGCTCGATGCCGTGTTTTTCCATCACCGCCAGATGAACTGCATCACGCGCTGAGAGGCGGTGGTAGCCAAGGACAATCTGTTTGGCCCGTTCGGCAACGGTCCGGTCGACCGGCAGGACTTCGTCCACCACGCTCAGAAGCGAGTCGAAGGCAGGCTGGATGTCGTGACGGCGATTGATCGCGACGTAGCGATGCAGGATTTCCTGCAACACCTCGGCATCGGTCACCAGGCGCTCGCGCTCACTGACCAGTCTTTCCAGCAGGCGCTGGGCATCGGTCTTGAGGGGGCTGGGTGTACCCACCAGATACATCGGGATATTGGAGTCAATCAGAATCACGGCTTCGGACCGGCGGCGTATCCCCGCTCGATTTCCGCGAGCATGGTATCGATGTCGGAGGTCGGCGATTCGTGCCGTGCGGCGGCGCGAATGGCTTCAAGCTTTTTCTCTACAGCCCCGAGGGGTTGACGGCGTCGCGCCAGATCCAGCGCTTGGCGGACCCACTCCGCCAGCGACATACTCCGCGCGCGCGCCATGTGCTGAATCTCGCGATATTCGGGATCCTGCAGAATCACTTGCAGTCTCTTAGCCATGCTATGAGTCTATCTGACTCATCATGATGAGTCAAGTCGTAATGCTGTCTATTAGCGAATTATCTCTTGTATTTACAATGAGTTAGGATAGCCGCGGCTCAACTCGACAATTCAGAGCCTTTTACCTCGCAGAAATTCCCGCACCACTTCCTTCACATCCCGGTGCTCACCATCCACCGCGTAGTTCAGCCGTCGCATGTCTTCGTCGGAGATTTTCCCCGCCAGTGCATCTAATGCCTGCCCCACTTCGGGATGCCGGACGAGCACATCCTGGCGAACGATGGGCACGGCTTCATACGGAGGGAAGTAATGGCGGTCGTCTGCCAGAACAAACAAATCGAGCGCCGGGATCAGACCATCGGTGATGTTACCGGCAATTAAATCCACCTGCTTGTTTTTCAAAGCACGACTCAGCAACCCGAGGTCCATGATTCGCGGTGAGTCGGCAAAGCGCAGGCCGTAAGTTGCCGCCAGGCCTTTGTAGCCGTCCGGGCGCTCCATGAATTCGTAGCCAAACCCAGCGTGCCATTGCGGTGTGTAGGCAGCAGCTTGAGAGATGGTCTTTAGCCCGAGCCGCCGCGCATCCTCGCCACGAATTTCGATCGCGAAAGTATCATCAAACCCAAAAGTCGAACCCACGCTAAGACCAAACCGTTTGGCATATTCGTTCTTTACCTGCCGATATACGTTTTCAGCGCCGCCCTCCGCCTTCTGCTTCAGGACCGCAGTCAGCGCTGTGCCCGTGTACTCGGGATAGACGTCGATTCGTCCCGCCAGAATCGCCTGCTGGCAAATGTAAGTTCCGGCGAGATAGAAACGCCGCTCGACCGGCAGCTGCGTCATGCTCTCGATTTGCTGCGCAATGAGTTCGCCCAGGATCAACTGCTCGGTAAAATTCTTGGAGCCGACGACGATGCGGCTCTCGCGGGGAGGGCCGCAGGAGACAAGCAGCACGGTGCAAAGCAAAATTGAAAGGTTCCGCAGCACTGTTCCTATTCGCGTGACGAAAAATTGAAATACCAATTCGCAGTGGATGGTCTCAGTTCTCAACGTGGGCTGAGTTTTCGTTCCAGCCAGCCCAGCCCAACATCAGCCGCCAATGCCATCAGCGCAGCGGGAATCGCGCCCGCCAGAATCACCGTGTTGTTCACCATGGCCAGCCCACGAAAGATGTACTCGCCCAATCCCCCAGCGCCAATGGCGGCAGCAATCGTGGCCAGACCCACTGAAATCACGGTCGCAACCCGCACGCCCGCGATGATCACTCCCAGCGCCAACGGCAGTTCGACTTGAAAAAGCAGTTGCCGGTCCGTCAATCCCATGCCGCGCCCGGCTTCGACCACCGCCGGGTCCACGCCCTTGATGCCGGCGTAGGTATTGCGAATGAGGGGCAGCAACGCATACAGCATAAGCGCGAGGATGGCGAGGCGGTCGGCCCGCGCCCCAATCCAGGGAGCCGGCAAAAGAAAGCCAAACAACGCCAGGCTGGGAATAGTCTGAAGGATGTTTGCGCCGCCCAGGATCGGCTTGTTGAGCCAGGGCCGGCGAGTGATCAGAATGCCCAGCGGGATTCCGACCAGCACTGCCAGCCCGGTCGAGATGGCCACAAGCCACAAATGCTCAAGTGTGAGTTCGACGACTTCCACGTGGTTCTGCACAACGAATTGCCAGAGGTTCATGAATGCTCTCCCAGGTCAGCAGCGAACGCGTGCTTGTACGCAACCACCAACGGAACTTCCGAAGCCATAAACTCCGGTTTCGTGTAGACGGCGACTAGCCGCCCTGCCTCCAGTAACGCGACGCGTGAGCCCAGTAGCAACGCCTCACGCAGGTCGTGAGTTACGAACACCACAGTCTTTTGCAGCCGCACTTGCAGCGCTAGAAATTCCCGTTGCAATTCTGCGCGTGTCAGGGGGTCAAGGGCGCCGAAGGGCTCGTCCATAAGAAGAAAAGGAGGATCAATCGCCAGCGCCCGTGCCACTCCGACTCTTTGCCGCTGTCCGCCGGAAAGTTCGCGTGGATAACGTAACGCCATCTGCGGCTCCAACCCGACAACTTGCAGCAATTCCTGCACTCGTTCGCGGATGCGGCCTGCGGGCCAGCCCTCAATCTTCGGAACTAGACCGATGTTGCGCTCGACGGTGTAATGAGGAAACAACCCGGCTTCCTGGATGACGTACCCGATCATGCGGCGCAGCCGGATTACGTCCCACTCGCGCAGCGGCCGTCCATCCACGCGAATTTCGCCTTCGGTAGCAGTGAGCAGACGATTCATCAGCTTCAACGTGGTGGTCTTTCCCGAACCACTGCGGCCCAGCAATACCAGGGTCTCCCCACGGCGAATTTCCAGATTCAGACCGCGGAGTACCTCAGAACCGCCGTTTAGACCGTAGGAGACGTTGCAGAATTCGATGGCGGCGCGCTTGGCAGGAGTATCCATTTAGCAGCAATCCGATTGAGCCTGCGAGGATTGTAACCACAGAGGAGACAGAGGGCACAGAAGAACTTTGTCTATTGCCCGGCGTAGGCTCCGGGCGGCAGGCCGGTGATGCGAATCCCGGAATGGCCTTTGTGGCGGAGGTTCAATCCAATCAGCAGCGCTGTAATGTGTTCAAGAATACGCGCATTTTCCAGTTTGCCGCCGTCAATGGCGCGAACTCCGGGAATCTTCGCGGCCAGCGCGCGTACGGTTTTGCCGGCTTCGATGTCGTCGCTGCACACGATCACGTCGCAATCCACTGGGCCTTCGGCGTTCAGGATGTCCGCACCCACGTTTTGAAACCCCGCCACCACAGAAACGCCGCTCGGAACCAGTTCCGCGGTTTGCTGCGCGGCCGACCCTTGCCAGATGCCGAGAGTGCGGCTGGCGCGGCCCCCAACGCTCGCTGCCAATGGCACGGTGGCGTCTACCACGATGCTTCCCGGACGCAAAGCAGGTTTTAACTGCTTTAGAAGAGTCGCGTGGCCTTCAAAAGGAATCGTCAGGACCAGCAGATCTGCCAAGGCGCAGGCGGCAAGATTTTCCCTCCCTGAAACATTCGCATTCGCGCCAGCGCGTTGCCTGATTTTGTCGGCGGCTTCCTGTGCCCGCTTAGTGTCTCGTGAGCCGATGATCACCGTCTCACCTGCTAGCACCCAGCGCACAGCCAGACCGAAGCCTTCGGGACCAGTTCCTCCAAGAACCGCGATCGTGCGGCTCATGCGAACTCCGGTTCCAGGGATTGTTCGGCCACCAACTCCTCCAACTGCAGCTTGATGTTGATTTTGGTGTAAGTGGTGTTGCGTTCGGCGGGAATTCGCCCGGCCTCAAGGATCAACGACTGAAAATCTTCTGGGCTAGTGTACTGGCCGGCGGTGGCTCCGGCTTCGCGGGAAATATTTTCTTCCATCAGAGTGCCACCGTAGTCGTTGGCGCCGGCGTGCAGGCAGAGTTGCGACAAGCCGCGGTTCAGCTTTACCCACGACACTTGAACATTGTTGATCGCGCCCGCCAGCAACACTCGCGCTAGCGCGTGAATTTTCAGATGCTCGGCAAGAGTCGGCCCAGGCCGTGCAATGCCTTGATGGAACAGCAGCGTGTTCTGATGCACGAAGCCTAGCGGCACAAACTCTGTGAAACCGCCAGTTTCCTGCTGGATGTGCCGCAACAATAGCAGTTGATTGACCCAGTGTTCGGCGGTTTCCACGTGCCCGTACATCAGCGTAGACGTACTGCGAATGCCACAACCGTGAGCTGTGCGGATCACCTGCTTCCACTGTTCAGTGGAGAGTTTATTCCGGGAAAGAACGAAACGGACATCATCGTCCAGAATCTCAGCCGCAGTGCCGGGCAGCGTGTCGAGCCCGTTGTCCTTCAGCATGCGGAGATAATCATCTAGCGGCATGCCGGTGAGCTCCACGCCATAGACAATTTCCATCGGCGAGAAAGCGTGGATGTGCATCCGCGGAGTGACCTTCTTCACCGCGCGCAAAATCTCACGATAATAGAAAGGAGGAAGACCGTGCGGCAGGCCACCTTGAATGCAGACTTCGGTTGCGCCTATTTCCCACGCTTGAAGCGCCTTTTGTCCCACCTGCTCCGGGGTCAGGAAATAGGTATCGGACTCCCGCGGCCCCCGGCTGAAGGCGCAAAACTTGCAACCTACGAAACACACGTTGGTGAAGTTGATATTGCGATTGACGACGTAGGTCACGAGATTGCCGGAAAGTTCGCGCCGCAGTTGGTTCGCTGCCACCACCAGACCCAGCAGATCATCGCCATCCGCGTTTGCCAGTAGTGAGCATTGTTCCCGCGTGAGGGCGCCGCCATCCAGCGTTTCCATGACTCGTTCGATGGCAGCCTGCACTCCCGAACTCAAGCGTTGAGCTACATCCGGCCATTCCAGCGATGGGACACTCTCGAGTTCAGACTGCGTCAACAATCGAGCCACAGATTCTCCTTCACCAGCCTAACGAAACAAATCCGTCGCCGCTGGACGAATCACGTCGCGCGCGCATCCCCGCGCGGGCCGGTACTGGAAGCCCCGCACGATGCATGCTGGCGTGCGAGCCAGCTTGCCGCAGACCAGCCCCGCGGCGCAAGCTAGTTCGTCAGCCACGGCCTCAATACTAACCCGTAAGGGATAGCCGTAGGGATCGCGGTCGCCGCGATAATCGTGCAATGCCTGCATTCCGGCTACCCCAATCGCGACCTCGGTGAGGCCTTCGCGCCACGGCCGTCCGAAAGAATCAGTAATGATCACGGGAAGCGACAGCCGCAGCCGTTTCTTCAGTCCGCGATGTAACCGTGCCGCTGAGGCGTCGGGATCTTTGGGCAGCAACAAGGCGTGGCGTCCCCCATCGACGTTCGAAACGTCGACTCCGCTGTTCGCACAGATCAGCCCGTGACCCGTTTCCGTGATCAGCACACCGCGCTTGCGCCGCACCACGCGGCGACTCTGGGCCAGCCCCAGTTCGACCACTCTGGCATCAACCTGGTATCGCCGCGCCCAAGCCCGCGAACTGGGAGAAGGTCTTATCCTGTCCAGCTCTACAAACTGACCCTCCGCCTTCGACACGATCTTATGCTTTACGATCAGGATGTCCCCGGCCTTTAGCGACAGCCGGTTGCCTTTCAAAGCTCCCAGGAGTTTCTCCACCAGCGAGTCGCCGGCACGAATTTCCTCGGAGAAAGGGACTGGCACAATCTGCAACCCTCGAAGCGGAGATGACTGCGTCATCATTCGTTTGCCGCAAGGGGCAAATCCGCCAGGTCGAACCGTCGCACCATCTGCTGCGAGCGGGTTTCACCCGGCGACTCTGCCAGTCGGCACAGGTCAGCCGGACTGTCGATATCCAGCGCGATACCAGAAAGCGCTAAGACCGTCACTGGCTTTGCGGACGCGCGCGCTGCGGCCAAGTGTGGCTTGAAGCTGTCGTTGCCAAATCGCAGAGGGAAGAGCCCAGCGGGACGCCGAAACGCTGCATTGGTGCCGCGGCCATCGGCCGCGGGAACCAGCACCGAGCCTTGATCGGGTGCTGCCTGCACAATCTTCTCCAGCTCCGAGACTCGCATCAACGGAATGTCGCCGGGGATCACCAACGTAAAGCGGACTTCGCGCGCTTGACAAACCTGCGTCGCCATTTCAATGGCGTCGGTCTGACTGCGGTTCGCAGAATCTGGGATCACTTCAAAATCAAAGCGCCGGGCCAAGTCGCAGGCAAACGGGTCGCTGGTGACCAGCGCAACTTGCGGCCGGCCTACCCACGAAGCCAAAGTCTCTGTCACGTCGAGCAGCATGGTCTGCGCCAGTTCCGTGCGAGTGGTTTGATCCAGCAGCGAGGCCAGCCGCTGCTTGGCGCCGGACAGATTCTTCACCGGAACCAGGATCATGACGGGTCGGCTCCCGCTCGGGCCGCGCTTTCCGCCGTCAGCAAGGCGAGCACGGTCCTGGCCAGCTTTGCTTTATCGTCAGCGTTTCGCATGATGGTGTTGGTGCAGTGCACCCGCAGGCCGGGACGAGTAAGTTGCCGCGCAGCCTCCGCGTCGCGCAGGTCAGCAATCAGAATGTCGAGAAAATCCTCGTAAGCCCGCGCCACTCCAGCGATCGAAACCGGGAACCCGTGTGCGGTCATCAGAATTCCTGCCGGCCCTGAGACTGCCGCGTCTCCCACAATCGGACTCACGGCAGCCACCGTTGCCTCCGTCTTCCGCAGTGCATCTCGAATGCCCGGCACGGAAAGGATTGGGCCAATGCTGGTAACTGGATTACTCGGCGCAACGATGACCGCGCTAGCGGACATGATTGCTTCCACTACACCGGGCGCAGGCTCGGCTTCCGTCGCCCCGGCAAAGCGTACCGCTTTCACCGGGTCCTGATACCAGCGCTGCACGAAATATTCCTGAAAACTGAGTTCGCCGACCGGCGTGTCAACTCTGGTCTCCACCCGTGAGTTACTCATGGGCAGGATGCGCGCCTGCACGCCCAGCTTGGCGCAAATTTCCATGGTGGCCTCAGTCAGGGTTTTCCCCTCCGCCAGTGTCTTGGAACGCAGCAGATGAATCGCCAGGTCGCGGTCGCCCACATGGAACCAGGTCGGCTCGGTCAGCTCGCCCATCGCCTGCAGGCAGAAGAAAGTGTCGCCCTTCACTCCCCAACCGCGCTCCCGGCTGAGCAGACCTGAAAGCGCATAGGTAATCGAGTCCAAGTCCGGAGAAACATAAAGGCCCCACCATTGCAGGTCGTCGCCAGTGTTCACCACGAACGTGAGTTCCTGCGCGGGGACCACCTGCCGCAGGCCATCCACAAATTTTGCGCCTCCGGTGCCGCCGGTGAGTACAACAATCATGCTGCCCTCCGCGCGTAGCAGTCGGGACCAGCCGCAGCCAGAACTCTTTCCGCAACCACGCCGGGGCGCGACGTCGCCGCTGGCAGAAATTCCGGATAAACTGGGAGCCTCTGCCGCAAGATGAATCCCTTTGATTCCGTGCGCCGTTGCAGTTCGTCGAGATGGGGCCAGGGTCGCTCCGGATTGATGAAATCCGGCGTGAGCGGCGAAACTCCGCCCCAATCATTGATGCCAGCGTCTAGCAGGTTTTCGTAGTTCGGAGCAGAAAGATTGGGCGGAGCCTGAAGGTTCACTTCCGGCATCAGCAAACGGGCGACTGCGATGGTTCGCAGCATTTCCCCTGGCGTCGGCTCCGGCCAATCGCGCATGGGAATTTCAGGCTTCACACGGAAATTCTGGATGATCACTTCCTGAATGTGACCGTAGCGTTGATGCAGATCACGAATCGTCAACAACGAATCCACCCGGTCTTCGGACGTTTCCCCGATCCCGATCAACAGACCGGTAGTAAATGGAACTTTTTGTTTACCGGCCTCCTCAATGGTGCGCAGGCGCTTGGCAGGTACTTTGTCCGGAGCGTTATCGTGTGCCGCTCCTGGAGCCAGCAACGAAGCATTTGTGGTCTCAAGCATCAAACCCATGCTGGGGGAAACCGCCGCGAGCCGCGCAATCCATTCCGCGCTCAGCAACCCGGGGTTGGGATGCGGCAGCAAGCTAGTCTCTCGCAACACCAGTTCGCACATCGCCTCCAGATAGTGCAACGTCGAGTTGTATCCCAGCCGCCCCAAGGTCTCGCGCATTTCCGGAAAGGCGAGTTCGGGCTTGTCTCCCAGACTGAACAGGGCTTCTGTGCAGCCTAGCTTTTCGCCGGCGCGGGCGACTTCCAGCACTTCTTCCGGCGTCATGGTGTGGGCGCCGGGTTGGCTCGGATCGCGCCGGAAAATGCAATAGCCACAATAGTCGCGGCACAGGTTGGTCAGCGGAAGGAAAACCTTCCGCGAGTACGTGATCACTCCCGGCTTGAAT
This sequence comes from Terriglobales bacterium, assembly GCA_052147055.1. Lineage (GTDB taxonomy): Bacteria > Acidobacteriota > Terriglobia > Terriglobales > Acidobacteriaceae > JABCZH01. Next base: position 41,618 of record JBKQLO010000005.1, on the reverse strand, counting down.
CGTTCCTTGGCTGCGACCGCCGCCGCCAGAAGTTCGGGAAGTTGCTCTTCCGGGCAGCGAACCAGTCGGCACGCGGCCTCACGCGACAGGGACAAAGTCCCCTCAAGGTCCTTCGTTCGAACCTCAACCCGAGTTGTGACTCCCACCGCCAAGTTCAAGACCTCGGTTGATTCTAATGGATTACCATCCTGCGCGGTGCAGTAACTGAGTCGGGCGATCGTCGGATAGAATTGGGCATTCAAACTTCAGAACTCGCATGAGCGTCACGCAGGCCGATTTTCGCAAAGCGCTGGGCAGCTTCGCCACCGGAGTCACAGTCATCACCGTGGACTATGAAAGCCAGGTGCACGGCATGACGGCGAACGCCTTTGCCTCCGTGTCTCTCGATCCCTTGCTGGTGCTGGTGTGCGTCGATCACAAAGCCCGGACGCACACTCACCTGTACACCCGCAAGCGTTTTGGGGTAAACGTCCTCGCCGAGAGCCAGCGCGAGATATCCGAATACTACGCCCGCCCCACACAGACCCATCATGACGCTGAGCAGGAAGTCGGGGCCCGTTTTGACCGCACTGCCCACGGTACACCGGTGTTGCAGGATGCGCTGGCCTACTTGGAATGCCGTCTGCACACCGCGCAGGATGCCGGCGACCATACCATCTTTATTGCCGAGGTTGAGGATGTGGTGGTACGGGAGGGCGAGCCGCTGCTCTATTTCCGTGGAGCTTACAGGAAGATTCGGCAGGGCTAAACTTCGTTCTGCTGCAACCGATCAGTGAAAGGCTTCATTTTTCTCATCATTCAGCCTTATCCATGCCAGTAGGGCGAAAATACCCATGGTGAAGATCGTCACCAGGGCGCAGCTGCCCGTGATGTCGCTCACCCTCCACAGTGCGCCGGTAGGATCGGCAACCATCGCGGGCCCGGGCCGCGGAATTGCCAGCAGCAGGTTTCCGGCCATGGAAACCACGTAGAACAGCAGAGGCTCACGCCAGTAATCAAGGGGCAATCGTCTGCATGCTGGCGGCCACTGGTGCAGATAGAGTGCGAACGATTGGAAGATCACATAGACCGTCAAGTACCAGCCAAAGAAGTTGCTGACCGGAACGCCAAAGTACGCTCCACCTTGCAACCACACCCACGCACGCAAGATGGTCGCCCAGATCGGATCCATAGAGAAGTCCCAGGAGACCATGATGAAGGCCGCGACCACCGGCAGAACGAAGACGCGCCTGCCCGCCAGTGGCTCTTGCATATCTCCGAGAATCAACACGGCAAGCGCCCATGAGAGGTAGGCCATTCCCACATCCGCGAGCCCGAGCATGATGGGGACAACCGAAAGCTTTGGTCCCATCAGGTCTGTAAAGTAATAGTGCCCAAAGGGAAAGCCGGTACGGACACCCACATTCTCAAACACATTCCCCACCACCAGCATGAGTGCCACAAACGTCAGCACGCCGCGCCAGCCGTAGTACTTGGCGCCATGGAGTAAGGCGAAGATGGCCGGGGGAAAAACATGCAGCGCGACCACTGCTGACATGGGGACTCTGCCGGGGAAGACTTGCAAGAACCTCGCCGCGGCATAGAGGGCGATGAGCACCCAGAACGTGTGGCCGATCCCTGAACTGCTCCTCACCTTAGTCTCGGTGAGTCGGTCGCTGTATGTGTGCAAATTCGTCCCCCGACGACATCCGGAATCTTGAGGTTTCCTCGACCAGAAAGCAAGCTTTCTCGCTGGCTGCCTTGATTGAGTAGTCGCAAGGCGAATCCTTTGCTAAGCTTGTGGGCCACGTGGGTTTCGTTTCGCGAAGCTCAGGTGGATTCCGGTCACTCGATTATGTATCCGCGAGCGTTTCACTATCACCGTGCTGGATCATTGAAAGAGGCGGCGGTCATGCTGTCCCAGCTTGGCGACGATGCCAAGCTGCTGGCGGGCGGACAGAGCCTCATTCCCTTGATGAAGCTGCGCTTCGCCAATCCCACGCATTTGGTGGACCTCAACTTTATCGCGGGAATGTCCTATGTCAAGGAGAACGACGGTGCCCTGCGCTTCGGGCCGCTAACTCGTCATGCAGAAATCGAGAATTCTGCCATCGTTGCCAAGGTTCCCATCGTGCACGACTGTGCCGCCGGTATCGCCGACGTACAAGTACGCAATCGCGGCACCATCGGGGGTTCGCTCGCCGAGGCTGACCCTAGCGGCGATTGGGCGGTGGTTCTCAGCACGTTGTTTACGCAGGTTCGATGTCTGGGGAAGAATGGCGAACGCACGGTCGAACTCAAAGACTTCATCCAAGATGCTTACACCACCGCGCTGGCCCACGACGAACTGGTCAACGAGGTTGTGGTCAGGATTCCAGCGAAGGGAAGCGGCGGCGCCTATCTCGCCTTCAAGCGTGCGGCTCCGGTTTATCCCACGGCCAGCGCGGCCGTGCAGCTCACCATGGAGGGAAATGTTTGCAAGGAAGCAGCCATCGCATTGGGTTGCGTCGGCCTGACTGCGATCAAGGCGAAAGACGCCGAAGCCGCCCTGCGCGGCCAGCCCATCACCGAGAAAACAGTTGCAGCAGCCACGGAGGCCGCCCGCGCCGCCGCCGATCCACAATCCGACATGCGTGGCTCTGCCGACTACAAACGTACGTTGGTTGGCGCGCTGGTCAGGCGGGCGATTGACATAGCCGTCCGCCGGGCGCGAGGAGAGCAAGTTGAGGTCAGCCACATCTATGCCTGACGTGATTGCCAAAGTCGCGGTGAAGGTTACGGTGAATGGCAAGCTCCATGCGCTCGATGTTGAGCCGCGCATGCTGCTGGTGGAAATGCTGCGCGAACCGCTCGATCTCACCGGGACCCACGTGGGCTGTGACACGACTTATTGCGGCGCCTGCACCGTGTTGATGAATGGCGCTGCGGTGAAGTCATGCACCATGTTTGCGGTGCAGGCGGACGGCGCCGAGATCACTACCGTCGAAGGTTTGGAAAAAGATGGCCAGTTGCATCCCATCCAGAAGGCGTTCGGCGACGCCTACGGCCTGCAGTGCGGATATTGCACGCCCGGCCTGATGCTCTCGACGCTTCAGTTGCTCTCGAAGAACCGGCAGCCTAATGAAAAAGACATGCGCAAAGCCATTGCCGGCAACACCTGCCGCTGCACCGGATATCAGAATATTTTGAAGGCCATGCAATTCGCGGCGCAGAACATGAAGGGAGCCTGAGGCATGGCGATCAAGCTGGACGGCGAATTCGAAATCCAACGCAGCCTGGAAGACGTCTACGATTTTCTGACTGACCCGAATAAATTCGCGCCGCTGCTGCCTGAGTTTCAGAGCATGGCGGTGCAGGATGTGACCCACTTTGCTGTCAAAGTGAACGTTGGCATTTCCTATATCAAAGGCATAGCCGACGTAAAACTCGAACTGGCGCAGGCGGACCGTCCCCGGCGGGCGCAGTACAAAGGCCAGGGCAGCGTCGCCGGAGGCAACGTTTCATTCACCGCGGGCTTTGATTTATCTGCGGTCGAGGCTGCAACCAAAGTGGCTTGGCAGGGTGAAGCCCAGATATTCGGGCGTCTAGCTTCTGTCGCCGGAGGCCTGCTGGAGCCGCTGGGCAAGAAAAACGTACAGAAGCTGATTGACGCTCTCCAGGCCGCGTTGATCCAAAGCACAAACCAGGTGGGCACGGGCGCCCTCGTCCCTCCGGCCGAGCCAAGCTCGGCAGCGAACAGCGAAAGCGCCGAGGACCTGAAGTGACGCCAGGAACTGAAAAGAAAAACTGGGTCGGCCAGGCGCTCCCGCGCAAGGAAGAGAACCGTCTGCTGCGCGGCCGCGGCCGCTTCTCCGACGACATCAAGCTGCGGGAGATGCTCTACCTGCGCTTCATTCGCTCGCCCTACGCCCACGCGAAAATCGTCAGCGTCGACACTTCAGCCGCCGAGAAACTGCCCGGCGTTGCCTGCGCCCTGACCGGCACCGAGATCGTTTCGCAGACCCAGCCCTTCATTGAAATCGGCCCTGATCCGTTTGCTCGAATCAAAGACTACCCGCTGGCTGCAACCAAAGTCCGCTATCAAGGTGAGCCGGTGGCCGCCGTCGCAGCTGAGTCTCCTGCGCTCGCCGACGACGCTGCCGAACTCGTGCAAGTCGAGTACGAGGCCCTCGATCCCGTGATTGACGCCGAGCAAGCTTTGGAAAACAAAAGCCTGCTCCACGACGAAGCCGGAACCAACCGGGTCTGGAACGGCGTTTTCGAATACGGTGATGTCGCCAAGGCTTTCCAGGACGCAGCCCATGTCGTGACCATCGACCGCATGCACTTCCATCGCTTCTCCAGCACACCGCTGGAAAATAATGTGGTCATCGCCACGTGGAATGCGAAAGACGAGCGCATCTATTACCAGTGCAACAATTCTTTTCCTTCGTTTGCCATCCAGTTTCTGGCCGCGCATTTGCAAGTGCACATCGACCGCATCCGCGTCGAGACTTCCGACATCGGCGGCAGCTTCGGCATCAAGATCACCAGTTACCCGCAGATGGCCGTCTGCGCCCTGGCCTCAAGAAAAGCCGGCGGGCGTCCCGTCAAGTGGGTGGAGACGCGTTCCGAACACATTACTTCAAGCGCCCACGGCAACGAGCGGACTTTTCGTGACACCCGTATTGCCCTCGACAAGAACGGTGTAATTACTGCCATCACTTCCCGCCACATCGACGATTGCGGCGCTTATCCTCGCTACGAACCACTCGGCTGCGTCATCTGGTCGCAGGTGTTTCCCGGTGTCTATCGCTTCAAGAATGCGCGCATCGATTTCTCCCAAGCCGTTACCAACAAATGTCCCGTCGGCCCCAACCGCGGATATTCTCGCATGCAGCATTTGTGGTTTCTGGAGCGCGTGGTCGATATCTGCGCCCATAAGTTGGGAATTGCTCCCGACGAAATGCGTCTCCGCAATTACATTCGCACCGAAGAGTTTCCCTATACCACGCCCAACGGATGCATCTACGACTCGGGAAACTATCCCAAGATGCTCGATCTCGCCAAACAGAAAATCGGCTGGGACGAATGGAAAAAAAAACAGGCGACGGCGCGCAAAGAGGGACGCCTGATCGGTATCGGCATCGGCACCACGCTCGATTCCGGCACCAACAATTTCGGACAGTCGCAGATCGTCAATCCCGGCCTGCCCTACTCCGGCAACTCCCAGGGCGCGAACTGTAAACTCGATATCTATGGCGAAGTTGTAGTCTCGGTCGGCTCCTGCCCGCAAGGCCAGGGACACGAAACCACTGCCGCCCAGGTGGTCGCCGATGTGTTGAGCATCCATCCTGACATGGTCACGGTGCGCACCGGCTTCGACACCGAGCGCAACGTACACACCGGATTTTCCGGCACCTATGCCAGCCAGTTTGCGGTGTCCGGGCTTTCTGCGGTTCACGGTGCAGCCCAGAAATTGAAAACCGAGATGAAGCGCCTCGGCGCATTTGTGCTGCAAGCCAAAGAAGACGACGTCGAGTTCGGCACCGGAGCGCAAGGGCCCGAACTGAGTGCCAAGAGCACAGGCAAGTCGATCAACTACTGGGGGCTGGCCAACCTGGTCAACGCTAACAGCGCGGCGCTGCCGGAAGAACTCTACGAAGTCACGCTGAACTGCCGCTACATCTGGCGAGCGCCGTTCAAAGTTCCTGACAAGCAGAAGAAGTACGGCAATCTCACCATGACCTACGCCTCGCAGCTGCATATCGCAGTGGTGGAGGTCGAGCGCGACACCTTTATTCCCCGAATTCTTGACTACGTTGCTGTAGACGACTGCGGCACCGTCATCAATCCCCCCATTGTGGAAGGTCAGGTCTACGGCGCGACCGCCCACGGAATTGGTGCGGCATTGATGGAGAATTGCGTTTACGACGCCGTCGGCAACATGCTTACCAGCACCTTCAGCGACTACACGCCCATCACTGCCATGAATATGCCCAAGATCAAGTACGACCACATTTCCACGCCTTCGCCGCACAGCTACAGTGGTGCGAAAGGCATGGGCGAGGGCGGTGCCGCGCCAGTGCATACCATTTCAGCCGCCTTGCAGGATGCGCTGTTTGCGGAAGGCATCTTCATTGACGATTCCTTCAACAACGCGGACAGCCTGTTCCGGGCGCTGGTGGGGAAAGAAGTCAGCCAGATGGAGAAGCTGGTGAAAGTCGAGAAGCGCTAGGCATGTGTGGTGCGGGCGCCCTCGCCCGCAGTCTGTGCGGGTGAGTTCTAAGGCGCATGAAGCGAGTTTGCATTGTCGGCTGCGGGGCGATCGGCAGTCTGTACGCCGCGCATCTGGCGCGCGTGGCAGAGGTTTGGGCCTTCGTCCGGCGTGAGGATCACGCCCAGGCGTTGAGTCGCGAAGGGCTACGGGTCTCGGGCAAGCATGAATTCCATGCCTCGCTCAAGGCCACGACGAAGCGCGATGAGCTTCCCGAGTGTGATCTCGCAATCGTCGCCACCAAGGCAACGCAGGTGGTGGATTCGATGGCCTTGGTGGGCTCTCGTTTCGATCGCGGCGCAGTGCTGTCCGCGCAGAACGGTTTGGGCAGTGAGGAGATCGTCGCCGATCACACTCGCGGTCAGGTGATTCGCGGCACCACTTTCATGAGCGGGACCAAACACAGCGACACCCACGTGCAGTTAGAACTCGATACCGCAACCTGGATCGGCCCATTTGAACCGTGCAACACCCCTTTCAATGTGGTGCAGGAAACTGCTGACCTGATCAAGGCGGGCGGCCTGAAAGCCGAGGCGCTGTCGGACGCGCGGCCGGCGCAGTGGTCAAAGCTGATCTTCAATGCCTCGGTGAATGGAGCGGCGGCGTTGACGGGGTTGCCGCACTCACCGCACTTCGCAAACCAGTCTCAGCTTTCGAGTCTCGGCCATCTGTTGCATGAATTGATCGACGAAGGCAGGCGCGTAGCCGCAGCCGCTGGTGTAAAACTGCACGAGGACCCATGGGAGATGAACAAAATCGGCGCCATGACCAATCATCCTCCGTCCATGCTTTACGATGTACGTCACCAGTTGCCGACGGAAGTTGATTTCCTCAGCGGCGCCATCGCGCGTGAGGCACAACGCTATGGAGTCCCGGCACCGCTGCACACCGCTGTGTTCCGCCTGATTAAAGGGAAAGAGGCTTCGTGGAATTTCAAAGATGAGAATCACGCCGTCGCCACACACGGCAAAGGCACTTCACACTGACCATGTCCTGGCCGATTGATCAATCGAAGTTGACTCGAGTTCGCTCCCTGATGAAGGACCAGGCCCTCTCCGCGCTGGTCGTGCGTGCGCCCGACAATGTCCTCTATCTCACGAATTACTGGTGCATGAAGGGCTACGACATCGCCGTCTTCCCACGCGAAGGTGATCCCACGCTGATCGCTCTCGAACCGCAACTCGTCGACGCCCAGCGCAACTCTTGGACGAAAGACATCCGCCTGTTCAAGGGCTACCACCCCAGCGATCCCCGCCCACCACAGTATCGGGCACTGGACATTGCACTGGATGTGCTCAAGCAACGTGGCCTGACCGACAAAGTCGCAATCGAACTCAACATGGGAACCCAATCCGCCGATCGCATGGTCGGTGAGCCCACGACACCGACGCAAATGTTCTTCGATGCCTTCGGCGAAGTCGCCGGCCAGGTAGTTGACGCTACCCCGCTGTTCAACGAAGCCCGTGCCATCAAGACCACGCAGGAGATCGAGCGCATGCGGCTGGCTAACGAGCTGGCCGCGCTGGCCATGGAATATACACGCGAACACATGCGTCCCGGCATGAAAGAAAGCGAAGTCGGAGGCATGTACGAAAGCTTCGTGCATGGGCTTGGCGTCGGCTATAAAGGCAAAGTCGAAATGGCTCGCGCTTTCACGCTGGTCTGGTCGGGGAAGGGAATTGCGACGTTTACTGCGACCGGTGACCGGCCAATCCAAAAAAATGAACCCACCCTGTTCGAGATATGGGTCTGCGTTGACGGCTACTGGACCGATCTGACCAAGAACGCCTGCCCCGGCGAGCTTACGGCTCCTTATCACAAGTTGCTGGATCTATTACTGAAGGTGTTCAATCAGGCTGTGAGTTATGCACGCGACGGCGCCAGCTTCCCCGAACTTGACCGTCTGGTGCGCGCCCGCATTGCCGAGGGCGGATACGCCGGCCAGCCGTCTCATCCCATTTGTCATGGGGTGGGCGCGCGTGCTCACGAGCCACCATATGCGCATCAGGCCGGAGGCGGTACCATAAAAAAGAACATGGTGCTGGCCATCGAGCCCGGGATTTATTGGGAGGGCGGCGGCGGCCTCCGCCTGGAAGACAATTTCCTAATCAACGATCAGGGGAGTGAAAAGCTGTGCAGCTATCCGGATGATTTCCGGCTGGCACGCTGAACGCTGTGTCCAAATCAAGCTCAAAACTCGATCCCGACCTGATCTCCCGGATCATCGCCGAAGTACGGGCGGACGAGATCGTCGCCATGGCCAGCGACGTGATCAACCTCTCCAGTCCAACCGGAGAAGAGTTGCACATGGCGGAATACATGCAATCCGCCCTCCGGCGGTTGGGCTTGGATGTTACCTGGCAAGAAGTCGAAGAAGGGCGCGCTAACGTAGTTGGCCGATGGGCCGGATCTGGCGGCGGCAAGAACCTGATGTTCAACGGCCACATGGACACCTCCAACACCGGCCGCGAAGATTTTCTGACAGGCGTCGGCTACAAACCCAGCGCCGTGGTCAAGAATGGCTTCATTTACGGCCTCGGCATCTACAACATGAAAGGCGCCCTGGTCTGCTACACCCATGCGGTGAAAGCGCTGCAACGCGCCGGAGTCCGGATGAAAGGCGATGTCATCATCGCCGCCGTCGCCGGCGAAATCGAGAAGACCCAGTGGGGCGATTTCAAAGGCAAAGAGTATCGTGGCTACGGATTCGGCACGCACTATCTGGTGAATCACGGCGTTTTGCCGGATATGTGCATCCTCGGCGAGCCCACCGACATGCGCGTCGTGCTCGAACATTTCGGATCCATGTGGGTGCGAATCTCCTGCACCGGAATTTACGTTCACACTGCCTTTTGTGAAGGCCGCGAAGAGATGAATTCCATCCGCCGCATGCACGAGTTGATGGAGACAATTCTGAAATGGATCTCGAACTGGGAGGAAAATGCCGCGCACGGCGGCAAGAAAGCGCTAGTGAATCTGGGTGGAATCCGCGGCGGCCACGCCTGGCGCGCCAGCCGCACTCCAGAGAAGACTGACTTGTTTCTCGACGTTCGCGTGCCGCCCACCATTCCGATGAATGAAGCCCGGAGAAATATCCAGCAGATGTTTTTCGAGTTGGAGAAGAAGCATCCCGACTGGGGTTTGGAGTTCGAAACCTACGTTTCCGTTCCCGGCGCGCGCATCAGCGAAGAGCACGAGATGATCAGAGCCATCGACGCCAACCACGAGCAAATTATGGGCAAGCGGCCAGACCGCGAAGTGGTCACCTGGTGTTCCGATGCCAGCGTGCTCAGCCGCTACGGCATTGAAACCGTGAACTACGGCCCCTCCAGCGGCCCCCGCGACAAAGAGGGCGAGAAAGTGGAAATCAAGACGCTGGTGGACATCACCAAGATTTACGCATTGGTTGCCGCCGAACTCTGCGGCGTGCAATCCTAAGCAGCTAGTCCGAGGACTCATTGCCAAGCCAGCAAGAAATCGAACGCCGCGATAAGAGTCTTCGTGCCGCCATGGAGTATGAAAATGTCGATGCTCTCATTGTGTGCGGTAATCAATATGCTGGCTTCGAGGGTGCCGTCCTCTATGTTTCGGGATTCGAAATCGTCCATCGCTATGTATACGTAGTGCTGCCGCTCTCGGGCGAACCCACGCTGGTGTTTCCTCGCGAGGCCCGCTGGATCGGCGACAAGAAAAAGCCCTGGGTAAAGGATCACGTCTGGCCGGATGTCCCCGGTCAGTGGATTCGTGATCGCGCCCAGGAACGCAACTGGAAGCGGATCGGCGTGTACGGCATGAATTTCGTGATGGCCGTGCGCGACTACCGCGAACTGGCGAATGGTCCGTTCGAGTTGGTGCCGTTCGACTATCAGTTTGACATGGCCCGCGCCGTCAAAAGCGAAGAAGAATTGGCCGAAATTCGCGATGCCATGGACATCATCGTCGACGGCTTCTGGGCGCTGGTCGCGGCTTACGAACCGGGCAAGACCGAAGCAGAAATCATGGCGCCCGCAGTGGAAAGATTTTTCGCCCGCGGCGCTGGCCCTCGCATGATGAATATTCTGCTTTCCGGTTCCCACGGCGAGGCGGAAGCGTCCTTCAAAGTGCCGGGGCATCGCGTTGTCGCCATCGACGATCTGCTGCTGTATTCCCTCGAAATCACCGGAGCCGGCGGCTATTGGGTCGAGTTCTCGCGTCCGCTCATCCGCGGCAAGTCGAGTGCGCGAACCCAAGCCATGGCCGAAGCTTACCCCCAGGCCCTGGAATCAGCCCGCAAACTCATGCGTTCAGGCGAACTGGCCAGCACGGTGCATCGCGCCGTGGCCGACACTTTCGCCAAACACGGATTCGCGCTCGGCCATCTCTCCGGTCACAGCATCGGCGCAACCATGCTCGAGTATCCCGCCATTGGGGCCAAGAGCGACGTGCCGCTTCAGGAGAACATGATTTTTTCGCTGCATCCCCAAGTCGTAGATCAAGACGGCAAGGTCTGTCTTTATACGCAGGACACTTATCGCATCGGCAAGACCGAAGGCGAGTGCCTGGCGGATGTGCCCTGGAAGTTCTACACCGGCAAGGAACGGAGACCCGGTAATCGAGCATGAAAATCTGTGTCATTGGTTGTGGAGCAGTCGGCAGCCTGTTCGCGGCCCATCTGGCCAAAGCCGGCGAAGCCGAAGTCTGGGCGTACGACGTGTGGAAAGAACACACCGACGCCATTCGTGCCAACGGACTGCGTCTCTCCGGCGCAGCCGATTTCACCGCCCGGCTAAACGCCACCAGTGATCCCAAAAGCCTGCCGCGCTGCGATTACGGCATCGTGGCCACCAAGGCGATCCACACCCGAGCCGCAATCGCGCAAGTCGCTCACATTTTCGATGAGAACAGCGCAGTCGGCTCGGTGCAGAACGGAGTTGGCAACGAGGAAATCATTGCCGAGCACGTGAAACTGGTGATCCGCGGCACCACTTTCCCAGCTGGGCACCCGATTGCCCCCGGACACATTGGGTACGACATCAAGGGAGACACTTGGATCGGCCCCTTTGAGCCTACGAATACCCCAATGGCCAAAGTCGAAGAGCTCGCTGGCCTCATCACTCGCGCCGGGATGAACACCATCGCTCTGCAAGACGCACGCGGAGCGCAATGGACCAAACTCATTTTCAACGCTTCCACCAATCCCGTGGGCGCGCTGGCGCTACTTCACCACGGCGCCGCCACCAGATTCACCCCTACAGGGCAGTTGTTTGACGATCTAATCGCGGAAGGTGAGGCAGTCGCGAAGAAGCTGGGGATTGCGCTGCACGGCGATCCGCGAGCTCTGGTTCAGAAGGGTGCGAACGCCCCCGGAAAGCACCGTGCGAGTATGTTGCAAGATGTCCTTGCCAAGCGTCAGACTGAAATCGATTTCATGAACGGCGCCATCGTTCAATGGGGTGAGAAAATTGGTGTGCCTACGCCCCTTAACCGCGTCATGTGGGCGCTCATCAAGGGTCTGGAGCACTCGTGGAAAGATCCCGACTAATTAGGAGCTAGAAGCTAGAAGCGAACCAATGCCCATCCCATTCCACATCGGAGTTCTGCAACTCAGCATGGAGCCGGTGCGCGAGACCGTCGCCATGGCCAAAGCCTGCGAAGACGCCGGTTTCGACGCCTTCTGGATCGCCGAAGCCTATCCCTGGTGGCGCAAGCATGGGTTCGAAGCGCGTTCCTCGACTGCGATTTTGGCCGTAATTGCGGCCCAAACCCGCCGTATTCAGCTCGGCTGGGGAATCATTTCGCCCTACACTCGCCATCCCGTGCAGATCGCCATGGAAGCCCGTGTCATGCAAGACCTCGCCGGTGAACGCTTCCTGCTCGGTCTCGGCGCGTCCAAAATATTCATGAAGGAGATCGGCGAAGGTGAAGGCGAAAAGGTCGGGCCGGCTACGGTGATGCGCGAAAGCATCGAAGTCATCCGCGGCGTGCTTTCGGGCAATGCCTTCCAATACCAGGGCAAGGTTTTTGCCGCCAGCGTTCCCCCACTGAAACCTGACGCTCACACCCCGCGCGACACTCCACCTATCTATGTCGCTGGCACCGGCCCGGTGATGCAGAAAATGGCCGGCTCCATCGGCGACGGACTCTTGACTGCCAGCATCACCACTCCCGAATTCGTCCGCTACTCGCGCAAGAATATGGAAGAGGGCGCGCGCAAGGTTGGCAAAGATGCATCGCATCTGGCGCTGGGATCGGTGATCGTCGGCAGCATCGGCCGCGATTCCGCCAAGGGCAAAGAAGGCGCGCGCGAGCAGGCAGCCATGTATCTGGCCAACAAGGTGCAGAACATCAAAGGTTCTGCCGACGAGTTGCTGCGTTGTGCGAACCTAACCTTTGAGGAACTGCGCCCCGTCGCCGATGCCATGGAAAAAGGTGGGCGCAAAGCCGCTGTCAAAGCCGTCACCGACGACATCCTAAAAAAAGTTTGCGCAATCGCCGGAACCCCTGAAGAGTGCATCGAGCGCATTGAGCAGTACCAGGCGGCTGGCTGCACTCACATCATGCTGGAAATCTGGGGCGACGACCGTACCGGACAAGCAAAGTTGTTCGGCGAGGCAGTGCTGCCGCATTTTCGGAAGTAGTGGCGTCGAAGGCCCACTCGCTCCCAAATCGAGAACCTACCTGTCCGAACTTTACTCGCTACCCTCTCTTGTGTTTCTTCCCTGATACAATTGCCCCATCCTAAGGAAAATACTTCGTGGCCTGCCCATTTTTTGTGCCGACCCGTAAGCTGGATGATGCAGGCTGGCTGCATCCGACACGCCTACCCTTGGGGGCAGGCTGGCAGGGACACTGTTCCGCTCCGGGCCACGAAGGTTCCGAACCGCCGGAACACCAACTGCGCCAATTTTGCAATCTTGGTTACGCGGTGGGCTGTTCGTGGCTGCCGCTGGAACGTTCGTGCGATGCCGTCCGCTTTTCCGTGGCGTACGATCGCGGTACCCGCCTGCTGCTGTGGTTCGTCTGTGAGTCCGGCCATCGTCCGGCAGGGCACGGCATGCTGGAGTTCGACATTCCGCTTGAGCGATGGATTACTCCGCATGTTGATGCCCGGGTCCAGAGAATGGCGGAGTGTTATCTGGAATCTTATTTATTGCGTAGAATCCGGTCCGCTCCAACGGATCCCACTTCGAGGGCCCATTCATGATTCAGACGGATGCTCTGCACCTGCTGCCCCGTTCGGTTCGCGATTCCCAGTCCGAGATGGCGGAAATTGTTCTGCCCAACGACACCAACCCGCTCGGCGCCCTCCTCGGCGGACGCCTCATGCACTGGATCGACTTGGCCGGCGCCATGGCCGCGCATCGCCACTCGCGAAACTACGCTCTGACCGCGTCCATCGATCATCTCGACTTTCTGGTTCCGGTACACGTGGGTGATTTGGTGATTCTCCGCTCCTCCGTCAACCGCGTGTTTAACACCTCGATGGAGATTGGGGTGAAGGTGTGGGTGGAAAACTTTCTCCAGGATCAATGTGAGCACGTTAGCTCTGCCTATCTCACTTTTGTCGCGGTCGATGCAGGCGGGCGCCATGTATCGGTTCCGGCCATCATTCCCGAAACCGATGAGCAGCGCCGCCGCTATGATGAGGCCGGCAAGCGCCGCGAGATTCGCCGTGAACACCTGGAACGTCGCCGCCGCGCTTCGCGCTAGCGGCGCACCCTGTGACGAACGTCACAGACGGCTACTTAGTCGATTTGAGATATTTCTTTACTCACTCAATTGAGATTTCTCCATGGATAGCGCTCTGCTGGTTCACCGCCTGCACTTTGCCTTCACCGTCACTTTTCATTACTTGTTTCCCCAACTCACCATGGGGCTTGCGCCCCTGATTGTGGTGCTGAAGACGCTAGGGCTGCGCCGCGATGGCGAAATCTACAACCAGGCAGCCAGGTTTTGGGCGCGCATCTTCGGCATCAACTTTGTGCTCGGCGTGGTCACGGGCATTCCGATGGAATTCCAGTTCGGCACCAACTGGTCACATTTCTCGCGCTTCGCCGGCGGCGTGATTGGTCAAACGCTCGCCATGGAAGGCATGTTCGCATTCTTCCTGGAATCGGCTTTCCTCGGGCTTTTCCTTTATGGAGAGAAGAGACTCAGCCCGCGTGCGCACTGGTGGTCGGCGGTTGCGGTGTTTCTCGGCTCGTGGCTTTCCGGATACTTCATCATCGCCACCGATGCCTGGATGCAGAATCCAGTCGGCTACGAACGCGCTGCCGATGGCTCCCTCCAACTCAGCAGTTTCTGGGCGCTGGTGCTGAACCCGTGGGCCGGGTGGCAGTACGCGCACAACATGAGCGGAGCTGCGGTTACCGGCGCTTTCGTGATGGCTTCAGTGGGAGCTTTCTACCTTCTCTCAGGAAAACATGCAGCGCATGGGAGGATTTTCATACGTACCGGCGTAGTGGCCGGTTGCGCCTTCAGCCTCGTGCAGCTTTTCCCAACAGGAGATGGCCAGGGCCGCTTAGTGGCGCAACAACAGCCCGTCACTCTGGCCGCGATGGAAGCGTTGTTTACCAGCCAACCTGGGGCGCCATTGGTCATTATCGGCCAGCCTGATGTCGAGGGCCGAAAGATTGACAACCCGCTGCTGGTTCCCAAAGCGCTCAGTTTCTTGACCTACCGGCGCTGGCAAGCGCAGGTGCAGGGCCTCGATTCGTTTCCCGAACGGCTGTGGCCGCAGAATATTCCCCTGCTCTATTACAGCTACCACATCATGGTGGGGCTGGGCACGGTCTTCATTGCCATCATGCTGGTATCGGTCTTTCTGCTATGGCGCGGGAAGCTGTTCAACGCGCGCTGGATGCTCTGGATTCTGCTGCTGAGCCTGCCCTTTCCCTATATCGCCAACACCGCCGGATGGATGACCGCGGAATTGGGCCGTCAGCCTTGGTTGGTCTATGGCTTGATGCTCACGGCAGATGGGTACTCCAAAACCGTCTCCGCGGGGAACGGCATGTTCACTCTGCTAGGTTTCATGGGGATGTACACGGTGCTGGGAATTCTCTTCCTGTTCCTGGTCCGCCGTGAGATTGAGCACGGACCGGCTGCGGAACCGGTTTCTGCCCACTAGAGGATCTATGGAAACGCTCTGGTTTATGGTGGTCGCGGTCATGGTGGCCGCTTACGTGGTGCTCGATGGCTTCGATCTCGGCGCCGGCGTGATCTATCCGTTCGTGGCCAAGAGCACTGCGGAACGTCGCATGGTGCTGCGTGCCATCGGTCCCGTGTGGGACGGAAACGAAGTCTGGCTGCTCGCCGCCGGCGGCACCCTCTACTTTGCCTTCCCGCAACTCTATGCTTCCAGCTTCAGCGGGTTTTACCTTCCTTTGATGATGGTGCTTTGGCTGCTCATGCTACGCGGCATCGGCATAGAATTCAGGGCCCACATGGACAATCCCGTGTGGCAAGGTTTCTTCGACCTGATTTTCTCCGCCTCGAGCGCTCTCCTCGCCATTTTCTTCGGTGCCGCCCTGGGCAACGTGATTCGCGGAGTCCCGCTCAGCCAGGATGGCTACTTCTTTGAACCGCTCTGGACCGACTTCCGTGTGGGTCCTCATCCCGGAATTCTCGACTGGTACACCGTCATGGCTGGCGTGATCGCGCTGGTGACCTTAACGGTACACGGCGCGCTCTACATCGTAACCAAAACCGAAGGCGAGTTGAATCTTCGCGCCCGCAAAGTGGCCTTGCGCATGTGGCCCATCCAAGTGCTTCTGACCGTCGTCAGTCTGATTGCGACCTATTCCATCAAGCCCCAGGTTATGGACAACTACCGTGAGCATCCCATCGGCATATTGATACCGCTAGTCGTACTCGCGAGTTTGGGAGCCATGTTCTGGGCTACGTCAAAAGGCAAAGAGAAGCCCGCGTTTGTAGCTTCCGCCCTCTACATTGTCGGCATGTTGGTGGGCGCCGCATTTGCCTTATATCCGGTGGTGCTACCCGCCAGCACCGACCCCAGTTACAGTCTGACGATTTACAACTCGGCCGCGGCCCACCATGGCTTGATCGTCGGCATTACCTGGTGGTCCATTGGGTTTGTGCTGGCAATCGCATACTTCGTTTTCATCTTCCGCATGTTCCGCGGCAAAGTAAGCCTCGAGGGTGGAGGATACTGAACCATGGGCGCTCTAGCTCACCGCCAGTCGTCGGCGCATCAGTACCGCGGCTGTAATCAGACCCGCCAGCACAATCATGATGGCCAGGATCCAGCCGTAGTATTGTCCCGGATGGCGCAGTGCGCGGACGAAATGCCGTCCATAGTGGAAGGCAATCAAGGCAATCATTGAGTAACGCACGCCTCTGCAAACTGTCACCACCACAAGAAACTTGCGCGCCGGGTATTTCAGTACTCCCGCTGCCGCAAACAGAGTGCTGGTAGGGAACGGAAAGGGTACAGCCGAAGACACTGCCAAGCTGCCGGTTCCCCATTTTTCGAAATAAGCCAAGGACTTCTTGACCGTGCGTTTTCCGAACTTCTTCTGCAAGTAGTCAGCCCCGGCCATGTGTGCGGCATGATACGTAAGGTAAGCTCCCACCACCGATCCCAGGGTGGCCACCGCCGCGTAGTAGTACCAAGGCTCAACATGGCGCGCTGCAAAAATTGCGGTCAGGATGTCGGGACCGCCAAATGTCGGCAAGGGCGAACTGTCCACGACCGCAATCGCGAAAAGTCCGAGTCCGCCCAGATGGCGAAGGACGGCGGCATAGTTGACCGGACGCGGCTTCGCACGCGGCGCAATGCTGGCGGCAATGTCGAGAAGAAGTGAGATAACGCCTCAGTGGGCCAACCTAAATTGGGCCAGGCTGGCCAAAGTTGCTGCATTCTGAAAGTAGCACAGCTTTGCAGACATTCGTCTAAACTGATGTCGCCGTGAGTTCACGTTTGCAGGGAAAAGTCGCCATCGTAACGGGAGCGGGCGCTGGCATTGGACGCGCCTGCGCTGTTGTCATGGCCCGCGAGGGCGCGCGCTTGGTGCTCGTCGGACGACGCCAGGAAAAGCTTCAGCAATTGGTGCGCGAGATCGGCACTTCCGCGCTGGTGATTGCTGCCGACGTCTCCAAGAAATCCGATGTCGAAGACCTGGTTGCCCGTACGGTCGCCAAGTTCGGTAGCATCAACGTCCTGCTCAACAATGCCGGTGTGCTTCACATCGGAAACGTTGAACAAATCACCGAGGAACAGTGGGACGAGACCTTCAACACTAACGTGCGCGGCCTGTGGCTGCTTTCCCGCGCCGTTCTGCCTCACATGAGAAAGGCCGGAGGCGGATCGATCATCAATATGGCTTCGGTGCTGGGCATCAACGGCGCCCGCAACCGCGCGTCGTACGCGCCCTCGAAAGGTGCTGTGGTTCTGCTCACCAAGTGCATGGCGATCGATCACGGACACGAGAATATTCGCGTGAATGCCATCTGCCCATCCTTCGTCGAGACCGATCTCACCGCCGCCGTTCTCCGCACCGCCGCGGATCCGCAGGCAGTCCGGCGGGAACGGGTCGCCGCACATCCCCTCGGCCGCCTGGGCAAGCCGGAAGACATCGCCGGCCTTGCCGTGTACCTCGCCAGCGACGAATCCTCCTGGGTCACGGGCTCGGTGTTTCCCGTGGATGGCGGGTACTTGGCGGCGTAGGGCAGAGCCTTCAGCATTCAGCACTCACTAGCTCGCTGCGTAGTAATGAGCATTCTTGGCTGAATCTGAGTGCGGAATGCCTGAGTGCTGAATGCTGAGTGCTCGTCTCACGCCTGTATAATCAAGAGGAACAAGTTCGAAAGGTGATCCCTTGAGCGCACACATGCCTCCTCGTCCCGGACAAGCGCCCCCACCAGGGCCGCAACCCCTCCCCGGCGTAGAAGCCATCATTGCCGTGGGTTCCGGCAAGGGCGGAGTCGGCAAGACCACGCTGGCCGTCAACCTAGCTATTGCACTCTCGAAATTGGGCCACAAAGTCGGTCTGCTCGACGCCGACGTTTACGGTCCCAACGTGCCCCTGATGCTCGGTATCAGCGCCCAGCCCAAAGTTCTGGCTGAGAACCGAATCGAACCGCTGGAGGTCCACGGCCTGAAAGTGATCTCCGTCGGTTTCCTGAACCCCGGGGACAAGCCGCTGATTTGGCGTGGGCCGATGCTGCACTCGATCATCAAGCAGTTCTTGGGTTCCGTGGTATGGGGACAACTGGATTATCTGGTGGTCGATCTACCGCCGGGAACCGGCGACGTGGCTCTGTCTCTGATTCAAACCGTGCCGCTCACCGGCGCCATCGTGGTCTCGACTCCTTCGGATGTCTCTTTGCAGGATGCCCGCAAAGCCATCGAGATGTTTCGTCAGATGAAAGTCGATATCGTGGGCATGGTGGAGAACATGAGCTACTTCGTCTGCCCCCATTGCCAGCACGAGATCGACATTTTCTCGCGCGGCGGAGCTGAGAAGACCGCGAAGCAGTTCGACGTCGCATTCCTCGGGAACATCCAACTCGACCCTGAACTCCGCAAGGCCGGGGACAGCGGCAAGCCCTCCGTCCTCGAAGGCGAAAACTCTCCTCACGCTAAGTCGCTGTACGATTTCGCCCGCAAGGTAGTCGCACGGGTGAGCGAGATCAAAGCCAACGCCCCCGAAAGCGTGATCCAGATTCAGTAAGGGGTCCTTCTGTGGCCGCTGTGGTTAGGGGTTTGTCTGCCCCTGGCTCTCCATTGACACGTAATTCTCTTAGATGATATCATGATATCAGCCTGGAGAACGGTTATGGCCCAATTTGTCGTCCGCAAAATCGAAGAAGGAGTTAAAGTCCGGCTGCAGCGCCGAGCCAAACGAAACGGCCGCAGCATGGAGGAAGAAGTGCGCGACATTCTGCGCAATGCGGTGGTGCAAGAAGAAGGCCCGGCGGGGGGACTGGGTACGGAAATCTCTGCCTTGTTCGCAAAGGCCGGTCTCGATTCTGACATCCCGGAACTGCGTGGCCATCAGATCCAAGCCCCATCGTTCGAGGAATGATCATCCTCGACACCAACGTGCTTTCGGCGCTCATGCGCCAAACGCCCGACCAAAGTGTCGTCACCTGGCTCGACCAGCAGCCTCGGTCATCCATCTGGACAACCTCCGTTACGGTCCTTGAGATCCGCTTCAGGCTGCAAATCCTGGCGGTTGGAAAACGGCGATCCGCAGTGATTCATGCATTCGAGAATGTTCTCGAAAAGATCGGCCAAAGAGTTATTTCCTTCGACGTTGCGGCTGCGGAACAGGCCGGCGATCTGATGGCATCCCGGCAAAAGCGTGGCCGCCCTCGCGATCTTCGGGACACGATGATCGCCGGAATCGCGCTTGCGCAACATGCCACGCTGGCAACGCGCAACACCACCCACTTTGACGACATCCCCGTTCCGTTGATCAATCCCTGGTTGGAGGAGCAAAATGGTTCTGCATGAATAACGGAGTGTTCTGCTGACGGCTTTTGAACTCACCACACGCGAGCTCGACCGCGTCATTGTCGTCGACGCAATCGGGCGACTCACGCTAAGTGATAGTCGCACACGATTGCGTGACCTGATCCACGTCTTCACCGAAAATGGCCACAAACACTTCTTGATCAATCTAGCGGGCGTGGATTTCATTGACAGCGACGGCATGGGCGAACTGGTCCGGTGTTATAGCGTCATCAGGCAGAGGGGAGGCGAGATGAGACTTGTCCACCTCAACAAGAAAGTGCAAGAGCTTCTTCAGATCACCCGGCTGAACAGCCTCTTCGAAACCTACAGCGACGAGCAGGTTGCGTTGCAAGCCTTCCAGAATCGTGCTTAGTTCTTCGCCCTCCCGAACCTTCCCAGCCGAAACATCGAATCGGCGCTTTTCCCTTCCATCACCAATTCCGCCACCATCTCGCCGACAGCGGGCCCGTGCTTAAACCCATGACCTGAACCGCCGCCCACGATCCAAACATTCTCAGCCTGCGGATGCCTGTCAATGATGAAGTGATTGTCCGGCGTATTCTCGTATTGGCAGACCTGCGTCTCCACCAGCGGAGCACCTTTCATCGCGGGAAAACGAAAGCCGAGGTAGTCGCGGATCATTGTGAGTGTTTCGGCAGTCACGGTTCTTTCACCAGAACTGGGATCGAACTCCGCCCCCCGAGTATCGTCGGCGATTTTGAAGCTGCGTCCGTCGGTCGCCGGGATCCCATATATGAACCGGTCACGATGATCCGCCCACACCGGCAGCCTGTCCTCTGAGAAGCGATCATCTCCGGCCGGTGTTCCGAAGAAGAACACGTCCTGCTTCGTCGGCCGGATGAGATCGCCAATAGTTTCTGGAAACATTTTTTGCAGCCATGGTCCACAGGCAAAAACATACTGGTCGGCGGTCAGCTTCGAACCATCCGAGAGCTTCAATCCCCGTCGATACTCGAATTCCGACTTGCCGAGCACCACTGCCGCCTGTTTGTACTCGCCACCCTCCGCGACAAATCCCTGCACCACTGCCTGGCACGCAATCCTGGCGCCCAGGAACCCGCTCTCAGGCTCATAAATTCCCCAGCGCACGTCTTCAAAATTGATTTGCGGCCATCGCCTCGCCATTTCTGCTGACGACAGTTCTTCAAACCGGATGCCAGCATCGCACAGCAAAGGCAAAGACCCACGCTCAAACTGATCGTCGCCCGCAGTCGCCATCCACAACACGCCAGTCTGACGAAAGAGCCGGCAGTTCCAGCGGCGTTCATGCTCCTTCCACGATTGCAGCGCGTGCGCTGCCATCTTGGTGTACGGCTGCTTGGGCCCGTACGTGCCGCGCATCACCCGCGTTTCTCCTCCGGACGACGAGCGTGCATTCCCCGGCCCCCAGGCGTCTAGCAGTGTGACGCGTGCGCCGCGCCGCAACAGATGCAGGGCAGTCCACCCCCCAAATGATCCCGCGCCGACAACTATGATGTGAGGTTTGGAAGGCATTTGGCGCCTAAACCGACTGACGTTTATCCACCGATTTCGGCGGCAACGCCGAGATCATCAATGCGACCACAATCCCCAAAGCAACTTCCAGAAACCGGTAGGTAGCACTCTTCCACGGAGAGCCAGCCGTATTGATCAGCATGACGATCGCCACCGTAACGCAAGCCAGGCGATAGCTCTGCCCAAGACCCAGACTCTCGCACACTAACACTGTGGCTGCGACGGCTACGCCGAACCATAGTAGATGGACTCCCCACAAAGCCACAAAAGCTGCTCCAATGCCGCACCAATGGCCGTGCCGATTAGTTGGTCGCGCGATGCTGCGACCGTCGCGCCCACATCTGATCCCATGACCACGAATGCGCTGATCGCTGCCCAGTAACCTTGGGGCAATTTGAGCAATTTGGTGGCGACGATCGACGCCACTCCCGCGATCCCGATTTTGACGGCATGAGCAATGTGTCGGCCAGCGGCTTCTTTTACGATTTCCATGGGTGTTGTCAGGCTCTTCGACAATATGCTCCCACGGTTATCATCGGCAATTGGCATTCTGGCATCTAGAGTGCTAAGTCTTGACAGGGGAGGGGCAGGCTTCCTAGAATCGGGCCAGTCCCATTTGCATCCTCCACGTTAACTATTGCATCTAAACAACTTAGTATAATATCGCAGAGACCCCCCGAGTCTCAGCGAGTCAATGTGATACAAGAAGATATGCCTTCAGGAAGCCCAATCGGTGACCGGGAACGCGAGATTCTGACCGCCATCGTCGAGACCTTTATTGCGACGGGTGAGCCGGTAGGGTCGCGAACTCTGGCCCGCTCGAATCGCGAGGGCCTCAGCCCGGCCACCATCCGCAATGTTATGTCGGATCTGGCGGAGGTGGGATTCTTGGAGCAGCCGCATACTTCCGCTGGCCGCGTGCCCAGTCCTGAAGGTTATCGCTACTACGTCGAACAACTCACCGGCGAAGCGCGACTGAGTCATGAGGATCAGAGCATTATCGAAGGCTCCCTCCACGGAATCACTGACGTGCAGGAATTCATGGAGCGCACTTCGCATGTGCTGTCGCTGATCTCGAAGAATGTCGGAATCACGGTCGCCATCGGTGGGCCGAAGAATGCCCTCGAACACGTTTACTTTTCGCGGCTGGGAGATCAGAAAGTTTTGGCGGTGGTTGTGACTCGCTCGGGAGTGGTGCGGGACCGGGTGCTGCGGCTGGATCTTCCGCAGGCTGACTTGGATGTTGCTGCCCGCTACATCAACGATAATTTTCGTGGCTGGACCATCGACGCTATGCGCGCGGAGTTGGATCACCGGCTGGAACAGGAGCGCAGCGAATACGACCGCCTGATGACATCGTTGGAACAACTCCATCGTCAAGGCGCCTTGACCGCGGATGAAGGGCCGCAGATGGTTTACGTGGAAGGTGCGGCCAATCTTCTCACCGGGGACGACGACCGTCAGCGCTTGCAGGATATGTTGCGAACCCTGGAGGAGAAGCAGCGCATCGTAGAGTTGCTGGGTGCGTATCTCGATGCCAAGCAAGAAGCGGTTCGCGTCGTGATTGGACTCGACCACACCCTGCCCTCCATGCGCAACTTTGTGCTGATCGGAGCCCCCGCACGGGTGGGTGGCGAAGTCATGGGTTCGTTGGCGGTGATTGGCCCCACGCGGATTGACTATCAGCACACCATGACCGCGGTTTCTTATATCGCGCGGCTGTTTGACAAAGTTTTGAACGAATACGAGTGAACGGTCTTTATGCCCAGGGGTAACGGAAAATCCGAAGTGGGGCCGCAGGATCTGGATGTTGAGCGTGGCCTCCCACCCGCCGACGGGTCGGAAGACTCGCCAGCGGCGGCCGCCGGGGCTTCAGCGTCCGCTGAAGACAACGAACTGCAAAAGCTGAAAGCGGAACGCGACAACTTGCTCGACCGGTTGGCCCGCATGCAGGCTGACTTTGAGAACGCCCGCAAACGCGCGGCCCGCGACCAGCAGGAGTTTCGCGAATACGCCTTGGCAGATGCGCTCAAGTCCTTGCTGCCGGTGCTTGACAGCTTTGACCGCGCGCTGCAAGCCCACTCCGGGGAGAAGTCGGAGCTTCGCAACGGAGTGGAACTCATCTCTAAGCAGTTGCACGACGCATTGGGAAAACTTGGCTTGCGTCCGATTCCCGCCCAGGGCGAACGATTCGATCCCCGTTGGCATGAAGCCATCGAAATGGTGGACACTACGGAGGCGGCGGACCATCAGATTATCGATGAGTTGCAGCACGGCTACAAGATGAAGGATCGGCTGTTACGGCCAGCGATGGTCCGCGTGGCGCGCAACCCCAAACATTGAGTTTCATATTCTCCGGAAAGCGAAAACCCTATTCTGGCCAGCAACGTCAAACGCGATTACTACGAGGTCCTCGGGGTTGCCCGCGGGGCCAGTGAGCAGGAAATCAAGAGCGCCTACCGCAAGCTGGCGCTTCAATTCCACCCCGATCGCAATCCCAATAATCCCGACGCGGAAGAAAAATTCAAAGAGTGTAGCGAAGCCTACGCCATTCTGGCGGATACCGACAAACGCTCCGCCTACGACCGCTTCGGGCATGCCGGGGTAAGCGGAGTGGGAGGGGCGGCAGGGTTCGATCCCACGGTCCAGGATTTCAGCGAGATTTTTAGCGATTTCTTCGGTTTTGGCGATCTATTCGGCGGAGGCGTGCGCGGGCGCACCCGGGCCCAGCGCGGCCCTGACCTGCGCGAGGACATCACCCTGGAGTTCGAGGAGGCGGTCTTTGGCAAGGAGACCCAAGTCTCGATCCGCCGCCATGAAACCTGTGAAGATTGCCGCGGTTCTGGCGCTGCTCCCGGCAAGGCGCCTGTCACCTGCCGCTCTTGTGCCGGACGGGGACAGGTGCGCTACCAGCAGGGATTCTTCAGCATGGCCCGTACCTGCCCCACCTGTCAGGGTGCCGGTAGCGTCATCACCGATCCGTGTTCGAAGTGCAAAGGCCAAGGTCGTGTTCTACGACAGAGGACGGTCGAGGCCAAGATTCCGGCTGGAGTGGAAGACGGTACTCGCATTCGCTTCACCAGCCTGGGCGAAGCTGGGGCCTTCGGCGGTCCGGCCGGCGATCTTTATGTGATCTTGCACGTCAAAGAGCATCCGTTTTTCGAGCGCGAAGGCACCGACCTGCATTGTGTGATTCCAGTTTCCTTCAGCCAGGCCGCGCTCGGAACCGAGATTCGCGTTCCCACCCTCGAAGGCGAACACACTTTGAAAGTCCCTGAAGGAGTGCAGTCGGGCACGACCATGCGTATTCGCGGCAAAGGCGTGCCGGTGTTGAACGGTCATGGCAAAGGCGATCTGTTCGTCGAGCTCCGCGTCCAGACTCCGGGCAAATTGAACAAGCGACAACGCGAACTGCTACAGGAACTGGAAGGCACAATACACGTTGAGAACAAGCCGCAACGTCGTACCCTGCTCGGCAAAGTGAAAGATATCTTCGGGTAGACTCCACCCCAAAGCGTGCCCAGCGTCGCTACAGGCATTCCTTTGTGTCCCTTTGTGTCCTTCGTGGTTTAATTGTTTTCCCATGACCCGCCGCCGCTGGATCGCCGACGAAGTCTCTGGAAACCACGCGGCCCTCGTCGGCCCCCACGCCGAGCACCTGTCCCGTGTTCTGCGCGCCCGGGTCGGCCAGGAATTCGATATCGCCACCGGTGGCGAAGTTCGCCGCGGGCGCATCACCCGCATCGAACCGGATCGTGTGGAATTGGAACTTGGAGAAATTGTCCCAGTGTCGAGTTCTCCGCAAGTCACGCTGGCACTTTCCATCTTCAAGTTCGACCGCATGGAATGGGCGATCGAGAAGTGCACCGAGCTTGGTGTGGCTAGCATCGTCCCTGTGATCGCGCGCCGCACCGAGTCCCATCTGGCCACCGCAGCGGCCAAGCGCGTGGAGCGCTGGCAACGGATCGTCCGCCAGGCCGCTGAGCAATCCCGCCGAAACTCGCCTCCAGAGGTATCTCAACCAATTAAGCTGAAGGATGCCCTGGCATTGCCGGGTAGCACTCGGATTGTGCTGTCCGAATCGGAAAAAGATGTCATGTTGAAAGATTCTCTACAATCGACAGTTTCCGACGTCATCCTAGCCCTCGGCCCCGAGGGCGGTTGGACAGCCTCTGAGCTAGATCAGTTCCGCGACGCCGGATGGTCGTCAGCCTCTCTCGGCGATACCATTCTTCGAGCCGAAACAGCAGCAATCGCTGCCACGGCAGTAGTGTTCTCCGAGCTTCAGCGATAGAACTTCGGTTCTTCCCCCGTGTCCTCGGCTTGTTCTCTGATATCCTCCTCGCCAGTGGCGATGTCGAAACCCATTCCTGCCGCCCCCAGCTTCGAGCCTGACGACCGCCAGCGCCAGGCCATCGATCATCTGCATGGGCCGTTGCTGGTCATCGCCGGCGCCGGAACCGGTAAGACTACAGTTCTCATCCGCCGCATTGCGCACCTGGTCCGCGGAGGCCATGTCCGCCCTGAGCAAATTCTCGCCCTCACCTACACCGACAATGCGGCCGCAGAAATGCGCGAGCGCGTGCTTGCCGAACTCGGTAGCAGCGCCCAGTCTCTACAGGTTGCCACCTTTCATGCCTACTGCAACAACCTGCTGATCCGTAATGGCAAACAGTTCGGCGTGCTCGACGATTGCGACCTCTGGATCTTTCTGCGAAAACGGCTCCGCGGACTCAACCTGAAGTATTTTGTGATTCCAGCCAATGTCGGCAAGTTCCTGCACGATCTTCTCGACTTCATGCGCCGCTGTCAGGATGAGTTGGTGGGCCCGGAACAATACGCACGGTACGTCCAGCGCCTGGAGAACGGCGAGTTGCCCATTCCGCGCGTCAGCAGATCCAAGGAGGCAGCCGCTCTCACCGACCAGGAAGTCCTCGGCCGCTGCCGTGAAATCTCCCGTGTGTTCACCCAAGTCGAGGGCATGCTTCGCGAAAAGAATCTTGGCACGTTCGGCCACATGATCACCCGCGCCCACGATCTGCTGTCCGACGACCCTGCACTGCTCGCCCGCGAACGGGAACACGCCCGTTTCATTCTGGTGGACGAATTTCAGGACGCCAATTTCGCTCAAGTCAAAATCCTTCAGAATCTGGCCGGCGACGACCAGAACGTCTTCGCCGTCGGCGATCCCGACCAAGCCATCTACCGCTTTCGCGGCGCTTCGAGCGCAGCATTCTCACTTTTTCAACATCACTTCCCCGGGTCCAAAGTGGTGGTTCTGGAAAGGAACCGCCGCTCCACCACGCCAATCTTGAAAATCGCCTACGAGCTCATTTCCAAAAACCCGGATTTCTCATCAAGCAGACCGGGCGGGGCTCGCTTCCAACGCGCCCCGCTGACTTCGGCCCGGGAAGAAGACGCCACTCGCGCAGGCAAAACTTTTCCCAGCCTTCCAGTCGAAAGCGTGATTCTCGGACCCAAAGACCGCGACATCGAATGTGCCGACGTCGCCACACTGCTCCGTCAACGGCGACGCGAATCCCGCTGCGACTGGAAAGACCTCGCGGTTCTTTACCGCGCCCACTTCCATCGCGACGAACTGGTGGCCGAACTGGCCGAGCAGAACATTCCGTTCTCCATCGAGAACATGGATGTGATGGATACCCCCGAGGCCCGCGATCTTTTCGCCTGCCTGGGTGCGGTCGTTTCCGCGAGAGACGACGCCAGCCTGTTCCGCGTCGCCGCGTTGCCCCAGTTCACCATCGACCCGGAGAGGCTCCGCGCTGGAATCCGCGCGCTGCCGCGTGATCAGGAAACCGGGGGTGTTGCATCCGTCCTGGAGAAAATCCCCGGCGGCGCAGCCGTGCTCAGTGCGCTACAGCGAGTGCGTGATGAAATCGCCAAGACGAACGCCAAGAGCCGCGCCGCAGTCGAGATCATCGTAGGTAAGTTCGGGTTTGATCGCAGCTCACCCCCTCTGGCCGCCATTCTAGAGTTCGTTCGCAAGTGGGAGGGAAAACCCATCACCAGTAGCGGCCAGATTTCCGAACTGCTCGAATACCTCGACTACTTTCGCGAGGCTGGTGGCACGATTCCCATGTCGTCACCCGAAGTGGACGCCGTCCGTCTGATGACCGCTCACGCCGCCAAAGGACTCGAATTTGATCATGTTGCCATTCTGCGGGCTAATTCGGGGTCTTTTCCTGCTGCTTATAAGGAGTCCCTGGTGGAATTCCCCCGCGAGCTGCGCGATCTCGAGTCGCTGGTGCCTGAGGACGATAAGACCCTCTACGAGCAGGAGGAGCGGCGCCTGTTTTACGTGGCCATGACCCGTGCCCGCGACTCCCTCTCCATCTACGCCAAGGGCGGCACCGGCAGGACTGATCCCACACCCGCCGGCTACCTGCGTCTCCTTCTGAAGGATCCGACCCTCCACCGCTATCTGCGTCAGCGCCCGCCCCTCGGCTTTCAGACCGATATTTTCGCCCACGCCAGCCCGGCGCCGGTGGGTGTGGCCGCCTGGGTTGCACTGCCGCCTGCTTCTGATTTAAGCGCCCGCCTCAGCGCCAGCGCGGTGCAGACCTACGAAACCTGTCCGCTTCAGTTCAAGCTCGACCGCGAGTGGAGAATCCCCGGCGAAGTCCCCGCCGCCATGCAATACGGGGCAACCATGCACCGTGTGCTGCGTGCTTACTACGATTCTGTCCGCCAGGGTCGCACTATGGCGGAGGAGTCCCTGCTCGAACTGTTTCGCACCGACCTGGCCGACGCCAAGCTTCAGGACAGCTATCAGCACGACCTTTATCTCCAGCAGGGAGTCGAGCAACTCAAGGAGTTCTTGGCCCTGTGTCGCCGGGGTGAGATGCCCGAAGTCCTGCACACCGAGGAATTTTTCGACGTGAAAGTCGGCGCTACGACTGTGGTCGGAAGAATCGATAGGGTCGACAAGCTTCCCGACGGCCGCGTGGTCATCACCGACTACAAGACCGGCAAGCCGCTCTCGCAGGAGGACGCGGATGAGAGCTTGCAGCTTTCAATCTACGCTCTGGCGGCTCGCGAGAAGTGGGGATACCGGGCCGAGCATCTGGCCTTCTACAACCTGAGTGAGAACACTTCCGTCTTCACCCACCGCAACGAAGCCCAGCTTCAAGAGGCAAAGGCAAAAGTAGAGGACGTGGCCCACAACATCGCGGCGGGAAGGTTCGACGCCAAACCCAGCTTCAGTTGCCGCTTTTGCGCCTATCGTGTCCTGTGCCCAGCAACTGAAAAGCGCCTTTCGGGAAGTTCACAGAAATCCAGCGACTAAGATTTCAATCCTTGGGGATGGTTTTCGGTCCCACAAAAACTTAGGGGACGCTTTCCGCGTCCCCTTTGCTTTTGCCTTGACTGAAGGCTTAGTGTTTCTTCTTGCCAGCCTTCTTTGCTTTCTTCTTGGTTGCCATTTAACTATTCTCCCTTTCCATTGTTCATGGATTCGCAACGATCGTTTGTTGCGACTGTTTGAAATCTAGAGTCAATGAAAAGTGATGTCAAGAAAAAAATGACATCATTTTGGCATTCGGCCACCACACCAAAGTCACACCAACGCGGCGAAACAGAAAAGTTCGTGCGCGACTACCTCGCGAACACCGAGTGAAGCAGAATTTTCTTCGCCAGCAGCGACACCCACTGTCACATGTCGAAGTTTTCTCTTTCACGCTGACTTCATAACGAGGACGTCGTGCGGACCTGCTTCGTCGCTGCACAAATTCAACTTTTTCTCGCGCTGCGCATCTATAATCTGACAGGTACAAAGACTCGCAGGAGCACTCATATGGCTGCTTTCGACGATGTTGTCATCATTTCCGGCTGCCGCACCCCGGTAGGAAAATTTCAAGGCAGTCTCTCGGATCTGACTGCTCCTCAAATCGGCGCGGTCGTGGTGCGTGAGGCAGTGAAGCGCGCTAACCTCGATCCTAAACAGATCGACGAATGTATTATGGGCAACGTAATCTCCGCCGGACTCGGTCAGAATCCCGCGCGGCAGGCCGCTATCTTCGGAGGGCTCGCTCCTGAAGTAGGTGCCATGACTATAAACAAGGTGTGTGGCTCTGGATTGAAAGCAGTTGCACTCGCCGCACAAGCCATCCAGACCGGCAACATCTCCATCGTAGTTGCCGGCGGCATGGAATCTATGACCAACGCGCCTTATCTGCTGCCGCAGGCCCGCAAAGGCTATCGCCTGGGCAACGCACAGGTGGTCGATTCCATGGTCAACGACGGCCTCTGGGATATCTACAACAACTATCACATGGGCATTACCGGCGAGAACGTGGCTGAGAAATATGGCATCACCCGCGAGGAGCAGGACCAGTACGCAGTGAATTCGCATCGTAAGGCAGTGTCCGCAATCAAAGAATGCCGATTCAAATCGCAGATCGTTCCCGTGGAACTCCCGGTCAAGAAAAAAGGCGAGGTACCGGTGATCTTCGACAAAGACGAATCCCCGCGCGAAGACACCACCATCGAAATCCTGCGCGCGCTCAAGCCCGCCTTTAAGAAAGACGGCACAGTCACCGCCGGCAATGCGCCCGGAGTGAACGATGGCGGCGCGGCCGTTGTAGTCACCAGCGCGACTCGCGCCAAAGAACTCGGCGCGAAGCCCATGGTCCGCATCGTGGCCCAAGCCACCAGTGGCGTCGAACCTAAATGGGTGATGATGGCCCCCGTTGGCGCGGTACGCACGATTTGGGAGAAGACCGGCTGGAAAAACGAAGACGTCGATCTTTATGAATTGAACGAAGCTTTCTCGGTGCAGGCGCTCGGCGTCATGCGCGAGCTTGGCCTCGATCCCAACAAAGTCAACGTGAACGGCGGCGCGGTCGCCATCGGACATCCCATCGGTGCCAGCGGCGCACGCGTTTTAGTGACCTTAATCTATGAAATGATCCGCCGCGACGTGCACCGCGGGATTGCCGCGCTCTGTCTTGGAGGGGGCAATGCGGTGGCGATGGCAGTGGAGCGGTAGGGTGGCTTACTTCACCGGCCCTAGATACTGGTCCAGCCAGTTGAGTGTTTCCTTAATGAGTTCGTTGCGGGGAATGTTGTGGCCGGTGTCGTAGAGTATGTGTTTCTTCTCATCTTTCTTCGATCCCAGCATCCGGTAGAACGGTTCCTGGTTCGATTCCACAGGGAAGAAGAAATCGTAGCGCCCATTCAGCATCAAGACCGGCTGCTTCACCCGTGATACGAAGTTGATAGGCTCGACTTCAGGAAGCGATTGCTGGAACTCGAGTCCTCCCAGCGCAAGAACACAAGCCTTGATTCTTGGTTCGATTGCCGGCACCATGCCGCCCATGGCCGCGCCCCAACTATAGCCATAGTAAGCCAGCTTATTGTGATCCAGGTCAGGGCGTGTCTCCCATACCGCCTGCGCCAAGGAGGGCGACGATTTCGTAAGGGCCGAGTTTTGTACCTGGGACAAGCGCCATCGACAGGCAATTATACCCGCCGCGTCGATTGCTTCCGAATCGGGTGTGGGGTTCGCCCATCCTCAGCGGGCATGTGTTTATACTCGGGATGATGTTGACCGTGCCCGCGGGAGACTGTCTGTTAACCTGTGCTTGGAGATTACCAGCCGAAAACAAAGGCCGACTGTGCATGAAGAGATTTGCAGTTCTTCTTTTCTTCGGTGCTCTGCCGCTCTTTGGCCAGAGCAATAGCGGCGAACTGCGCCTTAAAGTCACCGATCCGGACGGCTTGGGCGTGAAAACAACCGTTCAGATCGTCAGTGCCGCGAATCAGTATCGAAATACTCTGGTGACCAGCGATCAGGGTAACTTGGACGTGCAGCGTTTGCCCTACGGCATTTATCAGCTTGAAATCAAGCAGTCTGGCTTTGCCGCCATATCGGAAACCATCGAGGTTCATTCCTCCCTTCCCATCGAATACAAAATCCAGCTCAAACTGCCGGCGGTGAATGAATCCGTGACGGTTAATGCGGCCAACACTCTGATCGATCCTGATCAAGCCGGCTCGGTCAATCAGATTGGCTCCGATGTCATCCAAAACCGGCTCAGCTCCGTTCCCGGCCGTTCCTTGCAGGACTTGGTGAATTCGCAGCCCGGCTGGTTATATGAGGGCAATGCCGTGCTGCACCCGCGCGGCTCGGAATATCAAACCCAGTTTGTGGTCGACGGCATCCCCATGACCGACAATCGCTCACCCAGCTTCGGCCCCGCGATTGACGCCGACGATGTGCAATCGATGAGCATCTATACCGCCGGCATTCCCGCCGAATACGGTCGAAAGATGGGGGGGGTGGTCGAAGTGAACACACTCCAGAATTCACAACCCGGTTTCCACGGCCAGGTGGTGCTCTCTGGCGGCAGCTTCGATTCGGCCGGAGCGTCCACACAGGGGCAGTACGCCTGGGGCAAGAATACTTTCGGCGCCAGTGCTAGTGGCAGCATGACCGACCACTATCTGAATCCCGTAGTCCCACAAAACTATTCGAATACGGGCACGCTCGGCGATTTTTCGGTCAATTACGAGCGCGACTTGACCTCGAAAGATCGCTTGCGATTCATCGTTCGCCATGAACTCTCACGCTACGATATTCCGAACGAACAAGTGCAGCAGGCGGCTGGCCAGCGTCAAACCGCCGACAACATTGAAACCATGGGAATCGCCTCCTACCAGCACACATTTTCATCCAATGCGATGGCCGATTTTCGCACCATGGTCCGCGACAACTCGAATGATTTCTACTCCAACCCGGAATCGACTCCCATCGAGGTCTTTCAGCACAATCGCTTTCGCGAGGCGTATTTCAAAGGCACCACCACGATCAATCATGGCCGCAACGAATGGAAGTTCGGGGCGGAATCGGACAACATATTCTTGAACGAAAATCTCAACTACATCATTACCGATCCTACCCAATTTGACCCCGGTACACCTCTGACCTTTCGCTTTCTCGGTACCCGGCCGGATCTCGAGCAATCCGTATTTGTGCAGGACCAAATCCGCCTGAAGAACTGGACCATCAACGCCGGAGTGCGTTGGGACCACTACCAGCTTTTGCTCAACCGTCACGCGGTGGACCCGCGCTTCTCGATTTCGCGCTACTTCCCCTCCGCGAACCTGTTGGTGCATTTCTCTTATGACCGGGTATTCCAGACTCCGTCGTTTGAGAACATCTTGCTCTCGAATTCATCTGCCATTCAATCGCTTGATCCAACCAGCTTTCTCCGGCTGGCGGTGGAACCCTCGGAAGGCAACTACTATGAAGTGGGTTTAAGCAAGGTGTTTATCGGAAGGGTCAAACTGGACGCCAACTATTTCCGGCGTCTGGTGGCCAACTATGCGGATGACGATCAGATTGACAACACCACCATCAGTTTCCCGATTGCATTCCGCAAGGCGGTCATCTATGGTGCGGAGGCAAAACTTGAAGTCCCCGATTGGCATCACTTTTCGGGCTTCTTGAGCTATTCCTATACCGTTGGCAACGCCTGGTTTCCGGTGACAGGTGGTCTGTTTCTCGGCGACGACGCCGCGGCCGCGGTAACCCAGACCACTGGGCATTTCCCCGATTCGCAGGACCAGCGCAACACCATTCGCGGACGAGTTCGTTACCAGGTGACCTCGCGCCTCTGGGTCGCAGGCGGAATTCAGTACGACACCGGGCTTCCCTTCGACTTCGATGGCGACCCGGCCACTGTACTCGCGCAATACGGCCAGCAGGTATTGAATCGCATAAACTTTTCCCGCGGGCGCATTTATCCTGCCTTTCAGGTCAATGCCTCGGCGGGCGCCGATGTTTATACCTCCGACCGCATAAAGGTGCGGTTTCAGATCGACGGACAGAACCTGAACAACGTTCTCAATGTCATCGATTTCGGCGGCCTTTTCTCCGGCAACGCGATCGGCCCATCGCGAAGCTACGCTATGCGCCTCACCACCAACTTTTAGGTTGCCGGCGTCCTGCCTATTCCGCCCGCAACGTGATCGCCGGATCGACCTGCGCCGCCCGGCACGCGGGTGACCCGGCACGCGGGTGACCCGCCACGCGACCCCTGACACGTCTGCCAGCAGTGCGATCACGCCCAAATACGTCTGAAAGAAGAGAGTCTTGATGCCGTCGGATTCCGATTCGAAAATGCGGTACAGGATTTCCGGGCGGCGTTGCCAAACTGGCGCTTGGCGGCATACTTCGCTGCTTCGGGAGCCATGCCTTCGGCTTGCAGCGCTTTCTCCTGCTGTTCGCGATGGAAAGCCATCTCTTCTTCCAGTTCACGGTGAAAGCGTGCCCGCGTGAACAGAATCCCCAGCCTCTTGAAGAAGCGAACTATCGCGTTCATCCTTGCCTCCTATGCGTCCTGCAACACCCGGCCAATGGCCGCGATCATCTGTCCAAACTCTGACAGTTCAAGCCCCAGCTGTTTGCGCCCCAACGCCGTCAGCGAGTAATAGCGGGCGCGCCGGTTGGTTTCCGTTTTCTTCCACTCGGCTTTGACCGAGCGTTGCAGCAGGAGCCGTTGCAGCGCGGGGTAGAGTGAGCCTTCTTCCACCGTCAGCACGTCCTCAGAAAGGCGCTTAATGGAAAGTGCAATCCCATAGCCGTGCAACGGAGCCCGGGCCAGCGTCTTCAAAATCAGCATGTCGAGCGTTCCCGGCAACAGCTCAGATTTTTTGGCCATTGCCTACATATATAGACTGTCTATGGATAGATTGTCAACGGTCGGAAACGCAAACGTCCGGGGTTCGGGGAGGGAAGAGCAAACTCTATTTCTTGAGTTCCTGGAGCCAGTTCACCACCAGGGTGAGGTTGGAGGAATTCTGCACTGGCGCTTGTATCATCACGAAGCGGTTGCCGTCGAGTGTGGCCTCGAACAGGCCGGGGCCGACGGGTTGTGTGGAGAACAAAAGTTGCGGCTTACCCAACTCTATGCTGTCGCCATGTGCCGTGGCTTCCACCGACATCATGCGCGCGTGGTCATCAAGATAGAGAATTTCCTTGCCGTTGCGGCCCCATACTGCCGCGATCCCGTCCCCCACCAGAAACTTGCCCCCAGGTTTGGGAAAGGCCACGACGTACACCTGGCTATGCCCGGCCTCGAACGATTCATAGGACATCCACTTTCCATCCGGCGAAAACACGCCGTTACGCGTGTTGAATTTCTCCTGCAGGAAAGGATACGGTTTGTGGTCGCCGAACATAGGCATCACCCACACGTCGTAGTGCCCGTTGGACAAGCCTTCGTAGGTGACGTATTTGCCGTCCGCGGACCAACCGCTCGGGTATTTGTCTATATCGTCGTGATACAGCAATTCCTCCTGGCGAGCGCCGTTGGCCGGCCGGGTGTACAGGTCAATCCGTCCATTGCGCCCGGAGTCAAAAACAATGGTGTTCCCATCCGGAGACCAGGTGGGATCGTCGTCCCTGGATTGCGAGAAACTGAATTGCGACTTGGTGCCACGGGCCACATCGTAGATGTAAAGCTCCAGATGCCCGTTGGCGTCAGCCTTCGCCGCCGCGACCTTCTTTCCATCCGGCGAAATATGGACGTCCTGAAAAGTCCCGCTGTCGATGACGTCGCCCTTCTTTCCGCTGCGGTCGTACCACGCCAGGTCGAGAGTAGCTGCTTGGCCGCCGACGAAGACCAGTTTTCCGTCGCCCGAGAGCGAAAATGCCGCCCCGCCCCGCGCGTCGCCGCGGATCTGCTCAGCGATAGGAACGGGATTCCCGGACAATCTGAATTTCTTCGCATCAAAACTCTGGGCCAACAAATTCCCGCCGACGACGAATACCAGATACCCGTTGGCAAATTCACCCCGGTAATCCGCGCCCGTCAAAGTTGTGTCCTGCGGCGCGTCGAGTGTGCCCAGATGAATAGCTCCCCGCGTTCCTGTAGGGCTATTGCGCGTGAACTGGAAGAAAAGAAAATGCCTTCCATCGGGCAAGAATGCAGGCCACCGCTGCGAAGCCGGGCCTGCCGTCGAGGTTGGGGTGGGAGCCTCTTTCTGTTGGCTCATCGCGGCAGACGGTGTTCCGCCAGCCGCCGGAATGCGGAGCAGGGGAGACGAGGAGTTCGGAGCGAACAAAATGGTGCCTTCTGCTCCCCAGGCGCCACCGCGCGGGTCGGAAGCGTCAGCCAGGGTTTGCACCGCTCCGCCGCTGGCATCGATGATCCTCAGTTTTCCTTGCGCAAAGAATCCCAGGCTGCGGCTATCCGGCGACCAGAAGGGGAAACTAGCGTCATCGGTTCCAGCCAGCGGCTGGGCCGCAGTCGAATCCAGGGAGCGCACCCAGAGTTGGGGCGACACTCCCGCGACAGTTGCCACAAATGCCAGCTTGGTTCCGTCGGGCGAAATGGCAGCGCTCAGCGGATCAAAAGTGTGCTGCTCCGGCGGCAGAATGCTAACTCGCAAGGGATGCGCAGGCACGGGCGCACGCAGCACAAAGCCAATCGCAAATGCGATGGCGGCGGCAACGGCCAGGGCAGCAATTCCCCATGCCAGTTTCTGGGAGACCCTCCGCCTTGCCACCACAGGCGCAGGCACGCCCGCCTGTGAGCCGCCTTCGGTAATCCACTCCAGTTGCAGTTTTACGTCGTGTGCGCTCTGGATGCGCTCTTCACGCTCCTTCGCCATGCAATAGCGCACCAGCCGTTCCAGCGCCGGCGGGGTCATGGGCGCCACCTGCGAGAGCGGCGCGGGCTCAGTCGCCAAAATGGATGCAATCACGCTGGCCTGGGTCTTGCCCGCAAACGCCCGCTTGCCGGTGGCCATTTCATACAGCACGCAGCCCAGCGCGAAAATGTCACTGCGCGCGTCGGCTTCTGCGCCTTCAATCTGCTCCGGCGCCATGTACTGAAAGGTGCCAACGATCGTGCCTTCGACCGTCAGCGCCTTGGGCGTGGTCATGGCGGTAAGGGCACTGGAACTGGGAGTCTTGGCTTGCGCCTGCTTCGCCAGCCCGAAATCCAGCACCTTGGCTCCGGACTTGGTCAACATGATGTTTCCCGGCTTCAAGTCGCGATGGATCACTCCCTGCTGATGCGCTTTGTCCAGAGCGTCGGCCACCTGGGCGCCATAGCGCAACACTTCCTCCAACGTCAGCGGTCCCCGTACTAAACGCGCGTCGAGAGTCTCTCCTTCCAGGCACTCCATCACCAGGTAGTCGGTGCCATCCTGGGAGCCGATGTCGTAGAGAGCACAAATGTTGGGATGAGAAAGCTGGGAGATGGTACGCGCTTCCCGCTCGAAGCGCTCCTTCAAGCTGGGACTGGAAACAAAATGCCCGGAGAGAACCTTGATGGCCACGTCGCGGTCGAGGCGAGTGTCGTGAGCGCGGTACACTTCGCCCATGCCGCCCGCGCCCAGCGGACCAACGATTTCATAAGGACCCAGTTTTGTGCCAGAGGCTATCGCCATCGGTGCGCGTAATTATATTCCATAGCGAGCGAATGTGTGGGTTTTCAAATGATGGGATCTCGGCGAACAGAGTCTACCGAGTCCGCGACTGGGATCGCCTTTATCCCGTTGGCAGCGTCACCGTAAACACCGCCCCGCCGCCCGGCCCGGACGCGGCTTCCACATTCCCATTGTGTTCTCGCAAGATAGCCTTGCAGATGCTCAGGCCCAGGCCGGTGCCGCGTCCCGGGCGCTTGGTGGTATAGAAAGGATCGAAGATGTTGGGCAGAATGTCGGGCGGAATCCCGGGCCCGTCGTCCTGAAAGATCACCGCGACCGACTTATCGCGCTTCTCCATCCGGATTCGCAGTGTGCCCCGGTCGCGCACTTCGCGCATTGCCTGCTCCGAGTTCAGGATGAGGTTCAGAAACACCTGCATGAGTTGGTGCGCATCCCCGGTCACGGAAGGAATGGAACTCTCGCGCAGAAAATCCACGGTGATGTTGCTCTTGCGCAACGAATAAGCGTGCAGATGTAACGTCCTCTGCACCAGTTCCCCCAGATCGATCGCAGCTTTGCCGGGCGCCGGTGGCCGCGAGAAGTACATCAGGTTTTGGACAATTTCTACCGCGCGCCGGGCCTGCTGCTGCAACATCTCTAACTGTTTGCGGGTCGCCTCCGCGGGCTGCGAATCCTGCAACAGCTCGCTCATCCCCAGAATTCCAGTGAGCGGATTGTTCAGCTCATGGGCAAATCCTCCGATCATCTGGCCCATGGCCGCCAAGCGCTCGCTCTGGATGATCTGCTGCTCCAGTTTCTTTTCCATCGTAATGTCGCGCACCGAAACGATCACGCCGCTCACTTTGCTCTCGGCATCGAAAAGTGGACTGGCCGAGGCGCGCATGGTCCGCCAGCTTCCATCGCGGTGGCGGGCGCCGCATTCGCAGGTGCCGAATTGCTGCCGCCCTGCAATCAGGTCGCGAACGAGCGTCAGTAGTTCGGCGGAATAGTCCTGTCGCGCCTCGACTTTCTTCTTCAACAGCTCTTCCGGCGTGTAGCCGAGCAGATCGCGGACCCGTGAGCTTACAAAGCTGTAGCGCTCGTCGAGATCGACGACCAGAATCAAATCAGGGAAGCTCTCGAGCAAGTCCCGCTGAAACTCTTCCTGCCGGCGCAGGGCTTTCTCCATTTCGCGCCGCTCCGTAACGTCCACCAGCGTTCCCTGATAGCGGACGATCTTGCCTGCGGTGTCCCACACCGCGCGCGAACTATCGAGAAAAGTTGCCAGGCTGCCACCTTTGCGGCGCAGCGTGATCTCTCTCGCCCGCACGCCCCCCTGATCGTCCGCAGTCCGTCCCAGCACCGGGTTTTGATTAGGGTCGGAGTTCAAGGCTTTGGGGTCGAGCGCAAGCAGTTCGTCCTTGCTCTCATACCCTAAGACCCTAACTAGCGCCGCGTTGCCGTCGAGCAGTTTGCCTTCTGGAGTGCTGAAGTAAACGCCTTCCTGCAAAGTCTCAAACAACTCGGTGAAGCGGCGCTCCTTTTCGTGTTCTTCGGTCACGTCGCGGGCCAGCATGCTTACGCCCACAACCTCACCGCCCTTCACGATGGCGTTGACCACACAATCAAAGTAGAGTGTCCGCTGGTTCGATTTCAGACGCACCTGCACCGTTCCCGACCAGCGGTGCTTATCGAGAAACCGAGCTAGACCACGTTCCACATCCTCGCGCTTCGGCTCATCCAGGAACTCGTCGAGCTTGTGGCCCACGACCTCGGTGTAAGGGATGCCCAACAGTTCCGCCATGCGACGGTTTACCGTGCGCAACTTGCCATCCAGCGAGACCGCAAAAGCCACGTCGTCGAAGGAGTCGATCAGCTCCTTGAAGCTGCGCTGCGAGCGCGCGATCAGTTGCCCCAGTTGATCGAGTTGCTGATCGCTGGGAGTGCTGGCGCGCTCCTGCAAATCCCGCACCAAGGCCTTGAGTTCAGTCACGCGCTTGCGCCGGCCGTAGGCAAAGCCTGCGAATGCGATGGCGACACACAACAGGCCAATCGAAAGCAGTCCCAGATGATAGGGGAGATTCTGTAGACGTTCCCAGGACTCAGCCGCAAGCGCGGTGGCCATCAGCACCAGGAACAGCAACGCGGTTCGCCACAGCCAGTTTTCTTCCTTTTCCAGATGGCTGGGAGTGCGGACCTGTCCCGGTTGTTTTTCTTCCTCTGCCATAAGTTGCGAATCTCTTACTACGGTGAGCCGCATCTGGCAGCTAGGCCGTAGCTGAATCGTAGTGCACGGGACAAACGCAAACAACCGGAGGGGTAGTGGACAGTTTGGTTCACACTTAACCTGGTTCAAACATAACTTTGGGTCAGTTGTCACCGTTTGGCCGTGATCGCGGTCACTAAGGCTTCTTGGCGGAATGGCTTAAGTTCGAGGTTTCGGGTGTGGGCGGAGCCTTGCGACTTGCAACCGGAATTTTTCTCAACATAACACCATGCTCTACAAGACCATGAGTGCCGCGGTGTATGGCATCGACGCCAACATCATTGAGGTTGAAGTCGATATCTCCGGCGTCAAGACCATGGAGGATCAGTTCCACACCGTCGGTCTGCCCGACGCCGCAGTGCGCGAGAGCCGTGACCGGGTGCGCTCGGCGCTTCGTAACTGCGGCTACGACATTCCCTCGACACACATCACGGTG
Organism: Terriglobales bacterium; assembly: GCA_052147055.1. GTDB lineage: Bacteria > Acidobacteriota > Terriglobia > Terriglobales > Acidobacteriaceae > JABCZH01. The sequence continues at coordinate 2,305 of JBKQLO010000005.1, read as the reverse complement.
AATCTCGCACCCGCTGACATCAAGAAAGAAGGATCGGGCTTCGACTTGCCCATGGCGCTGGGCATCATTGGCGCCTATGGCGGACTGAACAAGAAGGAAGTTCCGGACTGCCTTTTCGTGGGCGAGTTATCGCTCGACGGCGGAGTGCGTGGAGTACGCGGCGCACTGCCCATTGCCATTGAAGCCCGTGGCCGCAAGATTGCGCGCTTGGTAGTGCCGGAACTGAACGCCAGGGAAGCAGCGATGGTCAGCGGGGTCGAAGTCTATCCCGTCAAGTCGTTGCTCGACGTGATCCGCTTCGTCAACACCGGAAACGGCATCACGCCGCTTAAAGTGGATGGTCAAACCCTGCTCAGTGAGGCCGCGCATTACACCGTCGATTTCAAAGACGTCCGCGGCCAGCAGACCGCCAAGCGCGCCCTCGAAGTGGCCTGCGCCGGTGGTCATAACCTTCTCATGATCGGGCCACCGGGTTCGGGCAAGACCATGCTGGCAAAGCGCATGCCCACCATCCTGCCACCCTTTACTTTCGAAGAGGCTCTAGAAACGACCAAGATTCACAGCGTCGCTGGAGTACTCGACGCCGGAGCTGGCCTGGTCGGCGTTCGCCCCTTTCGCTCGCCTCACCACACGATTTCAGACGCCGGCCTGATCGGCGGCGGCGCCGTTCCCCGTCCCGGCGAGGTTTCTCTATCGCACAACGGTGTGCTGTTTCTCGACGAACTGCCGGAGTTCCCCCGCAACGTTCTCGAAGTGATGCGCCAACCGCTCGAAGATGGCAACGTCTGCATCGCCCGCGCCGCAATGTCACTCACTTTTCCTGCGCGCTTCATGCTGGTGGCGGCCATGAATCCCTGCCCTTGCGGCTATTTCAACGACCGCACCCGCGATTGCCGCTGCACCCAGCCCATTATTCAGCGCTACATGTCGAAAATCTCCGGACCGCTGCTCGACCGCATTGACATTCATATCGACGTGCCCGCGGTGAACTACAAAGAAATACGCTCGAAAGCTGAACCGGAGAACTCAGCCGCCGTCCGCGAGCGCGTGGTCCGAGCGCGGGAAACTCAGCTGCGAAGATTTTCTGTTACCCCCCGCGACAAGATCTACAGCAACGCGCAAATGGCTCCTCGCCATATCCGCATCTTCTGCGAGCTCTCGGCCGACTGCGAGCGCCTCCTGGAACGTGCCATGTTGCAGCAAAGCCTAACCGCCCGCGCCCACGACCGCATCCTGAAAGTAGCCCGCACTATCGCCGACCTAGAAGGCGTTCCCGGCATTGAGCCAAAACACATCGCCGAAGCCATTCAGTACCGCACGCTGGATAGAACGTTTTGGGCGTAGCGTGTTAGGCGCAGGCGTCCTCGCCAGGGCAACGCCGGGGCACGGAGGACATGCTAAAGGCAACAATCCCCGCAAGAAACACCTTGACTCCGCGTTCTATTTCACGTAGGGTAGACCGTTCCGAAGGCTAAGTAGCTGATTTTGCCCGAGGAACCTCCGCTGACAATCGCGGCTTTTCCCAAATAGTGAGAAACTTTCGGGTCAGGCGGAGCATCTATACCAGTAACCAGAGCTTTCCTGTACAACCCATCTGCAATGTGTAGTTTACGTGCTCTGGCGCACCAGCGCGGCAGCACGTGGATGGGCGCTCGACCGGGCGGCTCGGATCAGGAGTGAACACAAATTATGCGTTCTGATCGCGTTTTTGATGCTTTACAGACATTACGGAACCGATATATGCTTTGTCAGCTTGCCTCCAAAGCTACCCGCAAGTTTCACAAGCCCAACACCAGAATCCAGGAAACCATGAACGAGGTGTTGGACCGGATTGCAAGCTCGGAACGGCAGACGGTTCTGTCGGAGCCGGAAAACTTCGCCGAGGCGCAACGGCGGGCTGCGTAAAACCAGCCCGGCTTTTCCCCTCGCTTGGGCAAGTCTTTCCTGAGTGACCCTCCTTATTGAAAATCCCTTCGCAGGTGAACTAGAGAATGACCATCGCAGAATTGAAAGAAAAAAATATAACTGAGCTGACCAAGATCGCCCGATCTTTGGATCTGCCCGGGGCCAGCGGTCTGCGCAAACAGGACTTGATCTTCAAGATCCTCCAGGCGCAAAGCGAAAAAGAAGGCCACATCTTTGCCGAGGGCGTGCTCGAAATCCTGCCCGACGGCTACGGCTTCCTCCGCTCGCCTGACTACAATTATCTGCCCGGCCCGGATGACATTTACGTCTCGCCCTCGCAGATTCGGAAATTTGACCTCAAAACCGGCGACACCATCAGCGGCCAGGTGCGGCCGCCGCA
>JBKQLO010000004.1:0-13428 GCA_052147055.1 Terriglobales bacterium | reverse complement strand
ACCGAAATCGCCCATCAGGGACTATGCAAGTCGCCCAACTCCGCCGGCGAAGTTGGATCGTTGCGCTACGACCTAGTCCCCGGCCGTCCCGATGAATCCATCTTGATTTACCGCCTAGAATCCACCGCACCGAAGACTTCCATGCCCGCACTCAGCCGCGACGTCGTCCACGTGGAAGGTGTGAAGCTGCTCAAAGAATGGATCGCCTCGCTCCCCGGCTCCTGTCCGGGCAACTGAGAACTGGGAACTGAGATCTGACAACTGGTTTCAATCTCCCTGTGATCCCCTGTGTCCTCTGCGGTTACGATTTTCCCACCCCTGATGTAGAATTGTCAGGTAACCCCACCGCCGCAGCGCACCGGATGCGGCCGGTTTTCCAACCGTCGGGACGTGGCTCAGCCTGGTAGAGCACTCGCTTGGGGTGCGAGGGGTCGGCAGTTCAAATCTGCCCGTCCCGACCATTTACACCTTCCGCATCGACAATGCCCGGACCTTCCCTGCGCTGGAGAACTGCCGACCACGAGCACCCCAAGGGCAAAGCATCGCGAGCGATGCGCCCAGAAAAATCCTGCGAGAGGTCGCTTGCCGTTGTGGTTCAAATCTGCCCGTCCCGACCATTTAATCCTTCTACGAATCTAACCTTGACGAACATCCTATTGACAGACCATCTGGCCTGGCCGTACCATTCTGCCGCTGGAGTGACGTGCTTACCTCTAGACCCCCAAAGCCCGCGGGGGGCAAGCGATTCGGCTTAATTCTTCTCCGGTTCTCATACTGGATTTATTCGATCGCGATCAATGGAGGTCAGGTATGAGGCGCATAGTCTTTCGTCTTCCGCTATTGGCGATAGTTGCAGCTGCAAGCACGTTTGCTGGTCCGCAGGTCCAGACCGACGGGAAACTCTCCCAGAACCCCAGGCTGTCTCCGGCCTCAGCCGCGATGTCGCGTCTCCCTGTGCTGGCTCGACTCAAGGTTTCCGCCACCCTGGGACAGGATTTCTCCAACTACCACGCAAGCGAGAGCAGCCGGGGATTCCACGCCGAAAACCTGAGGCAGCAGTTAGCCGCAGATTTCACCCCGCATGGCGTTAGCGTGACGCATGGCACGGCGCAGTGGACGATGTCGCTGCTGTCCTATGGCTACGGCGATGTTTTGCAAGAAGTCACGCCTATCTCTCCGCGGGCGCATCTCAACCGGGTCGAATACCGGCGCGGCCCACTGACTGAGTGGTACGTAAATGGACCAGTGGGTCTGGAACAGGGATTCACCTTCGAAGAACCCCCAGCAGCTGCCAATGGCCAGCCTCTCACCATTGCTCTGCGGTTGTCCGGTGATCTGAAGGCCTCTCTCGATCAACAGGGAACAGCTCTAACCTTATCTGCGAACGGCCCCAGCAAACCCGATTTACGTTATGGGGGCCTGGCCGTCCGCGATGCTACTGGCCGGACGCTGCCGGCTTGGCTGGAGTTGAAAGGGAGTGAGTTGCACCTGCGCGTTCGCGACGCCGGCGCGTGCTATCCAGTGGTGGTAGATCCCGTAGTGCAACTGGCGGAACTGACTGCATCCGACGGCGTCGACGGAGATTCCCTCGGCATCTCCGTCGCTATCAGTGGAAACACAGTGGTGGCGGGGGCAACGAACGCCAGCGTCGGCGGGAATGCGAGCCAAGGCGCGGCGTATATCTTCGTGAAGCCGCCCACTGGTTGGGCGAATATGACAGAGACTGCCAAGCTCACGGCCTCCGACGGGCAAGCAAACGACAGTTTCGGCGGCTCCGTGGGAATCACACCCAACACCATCGTGGTTGGGGCATGCTCACAAAGCGGGATGTGCAATGGGCCGGGCAAGGTTTATGTGTTCCTCAAGCCGGAGGGCGGATGGCAGACCACCTCGAAGTTCGCTGCCGAATTGACCGCTTCCGATGGCCAGGCCAATGACGGCTTCAGCAACGAGATGTCCATCAGCGAAGACGGCGGCACGGTCGTGGTCGGATCGGCCAACGCCACGGTTGGCGGTCAAGCCAGCGAGGGTGCCGCGTACATTTTCGTGAAGCCGATAGGCGGTTGGAAGACCACGACTGAAACCGCCAAGCTCACCGAGCCCTATGGCGCCGCCTACGACCTTTTTTGCTGCGTCTCGGTCAGTGGCAATGGTTCCACCATCTTCGTCGGGGCACTGCAATACGACTTTGCTGACAACCTTCCGACCGGCCCGGGCAAGGCTTACATCTTTCTCAGACCTCCCGGTGGGTGGAAGACCACGTTCAGGGCCCGGGCCATATTGACCGCGGCGGATGGAGATTCAGGAGACTTCTTCGGCTTCTGTCAGGCCGGGTCATCCTGCCTTAGCAGCGACGGAACCACCGTCCTGGTCGGGGCCCCATACGCCAACGGCTTTCAGGGCAAAGCCTACATTTTTGTCAGACCGGCGGGAGGCTGGATCACGACCGCGGAGTACAACGCCGAGTTCACCCTCACCGATGGTCAAACCGACTATTTCGGGTGGTCTGCTGCAGTCACCCATAATCTTGCACTGGTCGGAGCTGTTGTAGGAAATGGGGGCACGGGCGGAGCTTATCTCTTCGTCAAGCCCAAGACCGGGTGGACAACAACTTCCAATTTCAACGCCCAACTTATCCCCTCCGATGGCCAGATCGGCGACGATTTCGCGTTCTCGCTCGCCATCAGCGGACAGACGGCCGTCGTGGGGTCACCCATCCACCCTGCCGGGGCCAACTCTGGCCCAGGCGCGGCCTACGTGTTTGGGCCTTAGCACTGCTTTGTAGGACCAAATCTGATTCGGGAGGAGTCAGTAACCGCGGGCGGCCCCATCGGGCCGCCCCATTCACACTCCGGAGCGCCGCTGCAACCTTAAACTCGCCGAGTCGTTCTCACATTACCCCTTCATCACCGTCTTCAACAGGGCTTCCACACCGTTCCATGTGATCTGCACCCCGATGCAGAGCAGCACGAACGCCACAATCCGCAAAATCCCGTGCGCCGTTTGCGCTGAAATTCGTTGTGTGATCTTCGGCGCATAGCGGTAGCTCAGAAAGACGGTCAGGCTCAACGCCACCACCGCCAGCGAAATCCCCAGATGAGCCATGACATCTTCCAGCACGCCGTGCGCCACCGAGGCGTGCGCGCTCAAAGCCACCGTGACTACTATGCAGCCTGGGCCCACGGTGAGCGGAAACGTGAGCGGATAGAAAACCTTCTCCTCCACCGATCTGAAGTCGGCCTCATCGACCTCTGCCCGGTTAGGATTGGTTTCCGTGTCCTTCTGGTTCAGCAAACTCCACCCCATGCTGGCCAATACCAATCCGCCGGCGACCTGCATCACGGGAAGTGAAATTCCGAAAAACTCCAGCAGCGCGGTGCCCACCAGTTCAACCACCAGCAGGAACAGCGTCGTCCGGACCGCAATTCTGCGCGCCAAGTCCCGGAAAACCGATTCGCGTGCGTTTCCTACGAAACCGAGCAGCAGCAACGCCGAGCCCAGAGGGTTAATCAGCGGCAGCAGTGCGCTGAAGGCCAGCGCGAAGAACTTGATGAGAAGGGGCACACTCCGCATATAGCGAAACAGCATAGCACTGCTCGCCTGCTCGTCCACGGCGACCGCTTAGGTTCAACCACTACCCAGCTGCCTGCCAGTTTCCCTGTCGTCCCCCGCTCCTGTTACTCTTATCAGCACATTTCAGCAATCCGCTGAGGAAAAAAGATGCATCAAACACTCGGGAGCATGGGCTCGACGCCTGCGCCCAGACGGAACCCCTTTTCAATGAACGATTCCCGACGTCTCGCTACACTCATCGCTCTCATCGTAGGCTTGTTCGCCTCCTCTGCTGCCCAGCAATCGCCATCGGCGTCACCGGCGCAGCAGACACCTGAAACCACCCAGCAGACCCAGCCTGCCAGCCCGTCTGCCCCTCAATCTCCATCGCCCCATCAAACCACCAACAATCCCGAAATCAAGAAGCCGGAAAAAACCGGCACCTCGAACGACCGGTTGTTCTTTGCCTTGCCCAACTTCCTGACCGTCGAATCCAAGGATGTTCCACCGCTTACCGCTGGGGGAAAATTCAAGGTGGTCGCCCGGGGTGCGTTCGACTACATCCAGATCCCCTGGTACGCCGCTTTAGCCGCCATCAGTCAGGCGGAAAACAGCGAGCCCGGCTATGGACAAGGAGCCGAGGGCTACGGCAAGCGCCTCGGAGCCTTCGCTGCCGATGGCGTCATCGAGAACTTCATGGTCGGCGCTGTCCTTCCTTCCGTGCTTCGCCAGGATCCGCGTTACTTCCAAATGGGCCAAGGAGGATTCTGGCATCGCGGCGGTTACGCGATGAGCAGGATCTTTGTTACCCGCACCGATTCCGGCCACTCTCAGTTCAATTTTTCTGAGATCTTCGGCAGTGCAGCTGCGGCGGCGATTTCTACTTACAGCTACCATCCCAGCGCCGATCGCAACCTGGGAAACACCGGAAGTGTTTGGGGAACCCAGGTTGGCTATGACACCATGACCCTGGTGATAAAAGAGTTCTGGCCTGACATCCGCCGCAAGTTCGCCAAAAAGAAAAAAACTGCCGCGCCCTGAGGCTATCCAGCAATTTCATCGAGCGACAGAGGCTTCGAATGTTTCAATCAGACCTGCTGCGCCATAAGCGCATCCTGATTACCGGCGGAGGCACCGGCCTGGGCAAAGCCATGGCCCAGCGCTTTCTCGAACTCGGCGCCACCGTTTACATCTGCGGCCGCCGCCATGAAGTCCTGGCCCAGACTGTCGCCGAGTTCAGCCCCCTTGCGCCAGGAAGGATTCATTCCGCCGTCTGCGATGTCCGCGACCTGCCGCGCCTGGAAGAAACGGTTTCCACCATCTGGAAAAACGGTCCGCTCAACATCGTGGTGAACAACGCTGCCGGAAACTTCATGGCCCGCACCGAAGAACTCTCTCCCGGAGCTTTTGAAGCCGTTCTCGGCATCGTGCTCATGGGCACCATCAACGTGACCATGGCCTGTGGCCGCAAATGGCTCTCTGCGAATCACCCCGGCGTCATCCTGAACATTGCCGCCACCTACGCCGATACCGGCTCCGCCTACGTGGTTCCGTCCGCCATGGCCAAGGCCGGAGTCGCCGCCCTCACTCGCAGTCTGGCGGTCGAATGGGGCAATCGCGGCATCCGCATGAACGCCATCGCACCCGGCCCCATTCCCACAGAGGGCGCATTCTCCCGCTTGCTGCCCCGGCCTGAGCTGGAACAATTCGCTCTCGATCGCAATCCTCTCGGCCGCTTTGGCACTCCAGAGGAACTGGCCAATCTCGCCGCTTTTCTGATCAGCGACGGCGCCGGCTACATCAACGGCGAAGTGGTGGTGATGGACGGCGGCGAATGGCTGCAAGGCGCCGGTGAATTCAGTTCTTTCGGAAGACAACTCACCGACAAAGACTGGGAACTCTTCAAGCCGCGCAAAAAGTAGAGTGGAATTCGCTTCTCTGCGACCTCGGCGGTATTTCTCTGCGATCTCTGCGTTAAAGGCTTTTCGCCGCCGCTATTCCGCCCGCCGGGTGGGACCCATCTAGCCCTTCCCCTCCACTCTCGCTCTTACCGTCCCCTTCGCCAATTTCGCCGAAATCTCGTCTCCCACTTTCACCTTCCGGGCATCTTTCAGCAGCTTCCCCGACGCATCAAACACCAGCGCATATCCCCGCTCCAGAATCGCCACCGGCGAAAGTGCATGGAGCGTCGTCTCCATACGTTCCACCCGCACCCTGCGCTCCAGCAGCAAATTGCGAAATGCCGCCACCAACCCCGTGTGCTGCGCTTGCAAATCCTTCCTCATTCCCTCGAGCACCCGCCGTAGGTCGTAATGACGCACCGTCGCCGACAATCCTTCAAACCGCCGCCGCTGTTTCTCAATGATCCCCCGCTGCGCCTGTCCCAGCCGGTGTCCCAATTCATCCAGCCGCTGTTGCCGCCGATGAATCAGGTCCATGATTCGGCCAAACGCACCGTGCCGCGCCAGTTCCGTCAAATTCTGCCGCACCATCAGCAACCGGTAGCGTACGGCTTTCTCCAGCCGCCGATGCAGCCCCTCCATCTGCTCTTCAACTTCCGTTCGCGAGCGAATCACCAGCTCCGCCGCAGCCGAAGGCGTGGCTGCCCGCAGATCGGCCACCAAATCAACGATGGTGAAATCCGTCTCGTGCCCAATCGCCGAGATCACCGGAATCTCCGACGCTGCAATCGCCCGCGCCAGTCCCTCGTGGTTGAACGCCGCCAAATCTTCCGCCGACCCGCCGCCACGCGCCACGATAATCACATCCACACTGCGCGTCTTATTGAAGTGCCGCACGCCCGCCGTGACCTCGAGCGCCGCCGCGTCCCCCTGCACCTGCGCCGGGTAGATCAGCACGTTCACCCCGTGGTGCCGCCTCCGCAAAATGTTAAGGATGTCGCGCAGCGCCGCCGCCTGCGGCGACGTAACAATCCCAATCCTTTGCGGCAGCGTCGGAATCGGCTTCCTGCGCGACGCGTCGAATAATCCCTCCGCTTCCAGCTTCGCCTTCAATTGCTCGAATGCAACCTGTAACGCACCCGCGCCTTTCGGCTCCAGATACTCCGCCGAAATCTGCAACTCGCCGCGATCTTCGTAAACCGTCACCCGCCCGCGTGCCACCACCACCATCCCGTTCTCCGGACGGAACCGCAAAAGCTTCGCCGAAGACCGAAACATCACCACCCGCATCTGCGCGCTCGCGTCTTTCAAAGTGAAATAAAGATGTCCCGACTCGTGCGCCCGGAAATTGGAAATTTCGCCTTCCACCCAGATGTCGCCGTACTCGCGTTCCAGATTGGTGCGTACGGCGGTGACAAGCTCGCGCACCGTCCAGGCACGTCGAGCCGTGGGGATGAACAGAAACCCAAGTTGGTCTGAAGCAGACACTGAAGAAAAGTTTACAGGAGGGCAACTGAAAACTGAGAACCGAGATCTGAGATCTGAGAACTGTCCTTCTAACCTTCCCCTTCTGCACGCCAGCTTCTCAGACTATGCTGCTAAGCTCCATCTCCTCACTGCATCAACCGCTTCATCGCCGCCCGCGCGTCCGCCACCTGTTTGAGCTGAGCCTGCGAACCCTGGAAGTGAGAGAGAAATTCCTGATATTCGTTGATAGCTTGATCGCGCTGGCCAGTACGCTCGTAGAGCTGGCCCAGGTAGTAGTGGGAGAGGACTCCAAGTATCGGAAACCGCCCTGCCAAAGCCGTGTTGTTCTCCAGGTCGCGTACGTGCCGCTAATGCGAGATGGTCTTGCCGATCCAATGACCAGGCTCACGGTGGACGCGATTATAGTAGGAGGCAAGCTTCCGCAAGTCAATGCATTGCGGCAAGTTAACTGGGCTATGCAAGGGCCTGATCTAAAACCAGTTCTCGGATCGCAGTTCCCAGTTTTTCGGCTCGGCCGTGTTGAAGAAGTCATATCCAGCTTCCCGTGCTGACAAATTGTTACAAAATGGTTGCATTTTGGGATCGTCCCGAAGTAACATGTTACTTGGACGCGGTGGTAAGCGTTCGATCCAGTCGTTGTACCGCCCTTTCTTCCAAGGTTCAAGAGCCGTAACTAACTGTCTCGTCCTGGGTGGACATTTACGCCCCGGGCTAGGTACGGAGACCCTATATGGCGTGGTACGCATATTGCCTCACCGAGCAAGAAACCCTCACAAATGGAACCCGCGCACGGCGCCCCTTCCTGTTGGAAGGCATTCAAGGTGTGAACGCAGCCCCGGTTTTGAGCTACCCCAGCGGCGAATTTGCCGTGGTGGTGAGCGAATATGACCGCACCTCTGAGAAGATTGAGGACAAAGCGGTCTTGGAGCATGCCCACGTGGTCAGCGTGTGTTTCCGCACCGGGACCGTGCTCCCCTTCCGTTTTGGCACCATCTTTGACACCGACGAGGCTTTGCGGCAAGCCGTCCGCGCCAACCGGCGGGCCTTCGGGCAAAGTGTGGAGCGGCTGCGCGGTAAGTCCGAAATGCACCTGAAGGTGCTGGTCCGGGATGGGTCTTTGCGGGATGCCCTGGCGGAAATGCCCCTACCTCACACCGTTGGCGGCGAGTATCTCCTTAAGCTGCGCGAGAAGGCCTCCAAGGACCGGGAGCGCCAGACCAAAGCTCGGGCTTTGTCGGTGCAAGTGCACAAGATGTTCAATCCCCTGGAGGAAGAAATTAGTTGTAAGAGAGTAAATACCGACGGGATGCTGATCGACATCGCCCACCTTATCGACTCCAAGTCGGTGGAGAAGTACCACAACCGCTACAGCAGCGCCGCCAAGCAACTCAAAAACTGTCAGCTGTCGGTCAGCGGACCTTGGCCGCCGTACCATTTCTTGCCTGGCAAGCTCCGCACCGTGGCAGGAAATTCGTAAGCAATAAAGAGAACAGTGCCCTGCAGCGTATGTGCAGGAATGTGCAGACTTGGTCGTCCTGCCCCTTGACTTAACTGCATCTATCAGAGCGTCGGCTTAATGTAACTCCAATCCTTACAACCTTTTGCCAAGGCGGCGCTTTGCCGCCGCCCGACCCGTCGGTTTGGTTGGGCAAGTGCTCCTTTGCCAAGGTAATGAAAGAGGCCGCCGACGAATTGACCTTCACTCTGTTTCGACCTTCTTTGAGCCGGCCCGCTTACCGGATCGGTCCCTTGCATCGCCTTTCCTGACTCCTACCTGACCCGCCTCTTTTGAGAATGTGGCCCCAGAAATGGGGCCGCTTTTTCTTGCTGCCGGCCTGGGTTCTCTTCGCGATCTTTGCCAAGGCCTTGCGTTCCATGCAGTCAATAAGAGGGCCTGGAACCGCTAAGCCGTGCAGGGTCGTGTTTCTTTGCGACCCAACAGTTGCGCGCTTGGCTCCCTTCCTTGTCAACCTGCACCTTATCCAAAACCCGAATCCCTTGCCAGACATCCAACATCCATCTACAGTCACAAATCGACATGCGCCTACACATTGTTGCCCTACCCCTCATTGCCCTCGTCATCGTTTCGTCTCCCGCCGTCCAGGCAGGCGACGAATCCACCGTCAAACCGGAAACCGAACTGGTAGCTCTTCGCGACGCTGCCCTCGCCGATGACTACGCCTACCAGCAGGTCGCCCACCTGACCGACAACCTCGGCCCGCGCCCGTCGGGTTCCCCGCAGGCGGAAGCGGCCGTCGAGTACGTGGCCGGTGAGTTACGTCGTCTCGGGCTTGAGGTGCGGCTGGAAGACGTCCGCGTCCGCCGCTGGATGCGCGGCGTCGATACCGCCGAACTGACCGCTTTCCCGGGACAAGCCCCCGGCACAACCCAAAAAATTCTCGTCACTGCTCTCGGTGGAAATACTTCCACCCCGGCGGAGGGAATCACTGCGGAAGTGGTCGTCGCCAGGAACTTTGCCGAATTGAAAGCGTTGGGGCGGCAGAAGGTAGCCGGCAAAATCGTCGCCTTCAATTTTCCCTTCGACAAGCAAAAGGCGTCCAACGGGCTGGCCGGCGAAGCCTATGGCGAGGCCGTCGAGTTTCGCGCGATTGGCCCTAAGACTGCCGCTGAGATGGGTGCTGTGGCCTGCGTGGTGAGGTCCGTCGGAGGCGCGGATTATCGTTTGCCGCATACCGGATTCAGTGTGCCGGCGGGTATCCCTTCTGGCGCCGTCACCAGCGAGGATGCTGATTTAATCGCCCGCCTCAGCGCTCAGGGAAAAGTAATCATGCATCTCACCCTCACCTCGCAGAACGGGCCCGAAGTCCTCAGTCACAACGTCGTCGCGGATCTCAAAGGCTCCCTGCATCCCGAACAGATCGTCATCGTCTCCGGACATCTCGATTCCTGGGATTTGGGAACCGGAGCCATCGACGATGCCGCGGGAGTTGCCGTCGCCATGGAAACAGCGCAACTGGTTCAGGAACTGCGCCTGCACCCTAAGCGGACAATTCGTGTGATCGCTTGGATGGATGAAGAAAACGGCGGACGCGGCCACGATGCCTACGCGCAAGCCCATGCCTCCGAAATCCGCAACTATGTGGCGGCCATGGAGAGCGATATGGGAGCTTCCCATCCCCTCGGTTTCTGGGCCAAGGTCAACCCGCAGGCGCTGCCACCCCTCAAACCCGTGCAGGACGTTTTGCAGAGCTTTGGCGCGAACCTGATTCAAGTGGTCGAATTCAGTCCCGGTTCCGACATCGCCCCGCTGGCCAAGGCCGGCGTTCCCACGCTCGGCATCATGCAGGACAGTCGCACCTATTTCAATTACCATCACAGCGCCGCCGACACGCTGGATAAGATCGCCCCACAAGATCTGCGCGAGAACGCAGCCGCCATGGCCGTGATGGGATACGCGCTGGCAAACCTCCCGGAGCCCTTGCCGCGTTAGCCCCGATTTTTCCGTTGTGAACGCGGTAGGCGAAAATGGGAATCCCGTCCGCCAGTTGACGCATCTTAATTTAGGCGCATATCATCGTCGTTTACCCCTTAAAGCCGGAACGAGCCAGAGAAGGGGCAGGCGAGCTGTGAAGTCATTATCCATGGAAAAAAAGAAACTGGATTCTTTCAAGAAGCGATTGGAAACGCGGCAGCAGGAATTGCGCCGCATGGTCACGCGCACCGAGCAGGACGGTCGCACCGTGGACGAAGACTCGGCCCAGGACATTGCCGACCGCGCCGCCAGTTCCTACACCAAGGAATTTCTGTTCCATCAGAGCAACAACGATCGTCAGCTCCTCCAGATGGTGGAAAACGCGCTGTCGCGCATTCGCGAAGGCACCTTCGGCGAATGCATTTCCTGCGGCAAAGACATCAACGCCAAGCGTCTTGAGGCAGTCCCCTGGACACGCCACTGCATCGAGTGCCAGGAAAAACTGGAACAGGGACGCCTGGAAGAAGCTTCAAAGTAGTGGGGCGCGGGCGCCCTCGCCCGCGAAAGGTCTTGGGAAGGGCATGACTTCAGCCGTGCCGCAAGAGCCGCAAAACTACACGGCTTTAGCCGCTGAGGTCTCCTGCTCTCATAGTCCGTCCTCTTTGACGCCCCCGATTTTCGCCTGTTAGACTCAAAGATTGTCAGGCCGCTGACCTACGCAGCCAAAAGGGGAGTTCGTGCGCGCACAGACCCGTCATAACCTGAAAACCGATCAGTTCAGCAAGACCACCATCGACATGGCGGAGAGGACCGCTCACTGGTCGGTCGAGCATCAAGGCAGGCTTCTCGTCGTGGGCGTGATCGCCCTGGTGGTCGCCGCCATCGCCGGCGGCACGTGGTATTACCTCAACCAGCAGGATCAGAAAGCCAGTGTCGAATTTGGCCAAGCAGTCCGCACCTTGGATACACCGGTGCGGCCCCCCAACATGCCGCCGCAACCCGACAGCCCGAGTTTTGCCAGCGCTACCGAGCGCGCCACCGCTGCCCACAAGCAGTTTCAGCAAATCGCCGACAAATATCCTCACACCCATTCGGCCGACTTTTCCCACTATTTCTTGGGTCTGACCTCGGTCGAACTGGGCGACTACCCTGCCGCGGAACGCGAATTGCAGGTTGTCGCTTCCTTCCGCAATACTGACTTGGCAGCCTTGGCCAAGTTCGCCCTGGCTTCGGTTTACCGCAACACCAACCGCAACCCCCAGGCCATTGAGGTCTACAAACAACTGGCGGCGAAGCCGGCGACCACCGTCAGCAAAGCCACCGCGCAGATCGAATTGGCCGCCACTTTGCAGGCCAACCATCAGCCCCTCGAAGCCAAACGAATCTACGAGCAACTCCAGAAGGAAAATCCCGCCAGCGAGATCTCGCAATTGGCCGGGTCCAAGCTCCAGGAGATGAAGTAACGCCCCTCCTGCGCTGTGCTTTGAAGGGGCGCGGCTTCAAGCCGCGCCGCATGAGCCTCCTCATTGATAGTGATCCCGAAGCGCAGTAAGCGGAGAGGAATCTGCTTCTTCCCGCCGTCTATTATGCCTTCAGGTTGGGCCACAATTGAAAAAGATCTCTGGGGGAAAACTAGCTCTTCGTGAACAACTTACTCCATTCCTCCCTGGCCGTCGGCGCAGCCAACCCCACCTTCACATTCCCCACCACGTGCTCACGCTGCGACATCCCCACCAGAGCCGTGATCAACCCGGGAGCCGACCGCGAGAACTGAATCGCATTCTCCGCGTCCGTATGCAATCCCAGAATCCGCCGCACAAACTCCGGCACGCCCTGCGTAAGATGTCCCTGATACAGCGTCGCACTCCCCACCACGGCAATCCCCAACTTCGCCGCTGCCGCCAGCAATGACATCTTCTGCTTTTCCACCCGCTGGTTGGCTAAGGCGAACCCCTCGGGCATAGCTAGACTGAACGGCAACTGCACGAAGCAAAAATGATGCCCGTCCCCGCCCGCCTCGCGCGCCAGACCTTCCACCTCCTCCAACCCGACGTAGTCCCGTGCTCCCTCGGCGAGACGAAACGCACTCCACGTCGCTACCCCGTAGTACGCGATCTTCCCAGCTTTTACCTGCTTCTCCAGCATGGCAAACGCCTCGCGCAGCCGCTCGTGGAACACCTCACGCGGCACTTCCGCCAGTTGCGACTCTGGGTTGTGAACGTAGAAAACGTCGATGGTTTCCAGATCTAGATTGCTCCGCGAGCGCTCAATCTGATTTTCCAGATACGCCGGCGCCATACAATGCATGCCCCCGGCCAATTGCGCGGGATCAATGACGCCAGAATCCACATATTCGCTCTTGAAGTAAGCTCGCGGATCAGCCGGCAACTCGCCGTCAAACGAGAGGTAGCCGGCTTTGGTGCAGACCACCACTTCCTGGCGTTTCGCTTCTCCCGAATCGATCACTTGCCGCAGCGCCGCCCCGATGTTGCGCTCGGAGCGCTGATGCCGGTAATTGATCGCGGTATCGAGTACGTTGATGCCCGAGCGCAGCGCCGTCGCAATGGCAGCGGTGTATTCGCGGTCGGTCGAATCGTCGGGCTCGCCAAGATAGGTGCCTAAACCAATCGACGACATCCACAACTCAGCCGGCCCCGGCGCCTGCTCCGGACGGCGGAAGTGTCCCGCCTCCCACAATTGCGGAAAACGTTCGCGATAGCCAGCCGTGCCTTGCGCAGTCGCGTGTCCGGGAAGCATAGAGAAACAGTGCCTTGAAAGGACGCGGCTTCAAGCCGCGCCGTTAAGATCACAATATCTTCTTACCAAACGCCGACAGCGTTAGTTCCACCGCCAGGTCCGCCGTACGATTATGCTCGTCAATCACCGGATTCACTTCCACAATCTCGAAGCTCAACATGCGCCCATGATCGGCAATGATCTCCATGGCCAGGTGCGCCTCGCGGTAGGTGGCGCCGCCGCGCACCGGAGTTCCCACGCCAGGCGCGTCTTCCGGATCGATCCAATCCATGTCGAGCGAAACGTGATAGCCGGCGG
>JBKQLO010000003.1:0-8358 GCA_052147055.1 Terriglobales bacterium | reverse complement strand
ACCACCGTGGTTCCTCCGGGGAGACGGTTCGGGGTGGATCGGGCGGGGAATTTGATCATCGAGATTTGAAGCTTGCAGGCGCCGCCCCTGCGGGGCTCCGGTCGATGTTCGCGAATCGGAGGATTTTGAGTGTAATAGGGATTTATCAACAGCTATCTCGGGATAGCTCATTCTCAAGGCAGTGCTTCTAAATTCGCGATCGTCTTCTTGGCCGCGTCGGCAACTGTCCCCGAGCCGTCAAAATGGATTCTCTCGTCGTCCTCAGTCAAGAGATGCAATTGCGGCAACGCTTCTCTTGCTTTTAGCCTCTCCAAAGCATAAATCGCGAGGACACGCATATCTGAACTCTTGTCACTAAGCGTTTGAATCAGAGGAGGGATTGCGGATTTGTCTCCGATCTCCCCGAGGGACCAAGGGACGATCCAATTGACTTCCCTGTCTTGAAGCAGAGGAATGAGGATGGGGACCGCTCGCGAATCCTTCAGGTCTCCAAAGAGGTGGACGGCGTAGTAGCGATCACTCGCGATTTGTGCTGGCACAGACCAATTGCCCCCAGTATATTGACCCTTTGGACGGTCGGATCGGTCCTTCAGAATACCCTCTATGACCCCGAATCCACGGTCATCGCCTAGCGCCGCAAACACAAACGCAGCATTCCCTCGCACATGTCTGTCGTCATCTTCTAGGTAAGGTCTGAGCTGCTCAAGAACCGCAGTGTTTTGGAGTTTCACAAGTTTCTCGGCAACCTCAAACTGTTGCCAGCAGACGCGATTCGTTTCGAATTGCAGCACCAGATCAGCAGCAGCCCCATTTTTTGGAGCGTCCGCAAGGGCAGATGTCCAAAGAAGTACGAAAGCCATGAAAATCAACCCGACGCGACTCGGACTGTGACGAACGGAGTTCATCTTCACACTATCCTGTACAGACGAACAAAATTCAAGGATATATGACGCAATCAGGCGTTAGCACAAGCTTGGGCCGGTTGTTCGCCGCACCCAAGAATCTACCTGACGGTGGTGTCCCCATCCGACGACAGCACGACGTGCAAGGTCAAGTCTTGGCTATTACAACATCGTCGTAGATCGGCCACACCCCAATTGTTTCAATCCTGTTACAAAACGATGAAATTGGTGCGCGTGCGGCTACAATACGCTTGTGAAACCAAGCATCTTTGTGGTGGAGGACGATCCCGATATTTCCCGCCTGGTACGGCATCATCTGGAGGGAGCGGGATTTAGCGTAAAGCTGTTTGCCACCGGGAACGCGGTGGTGGCGGACTCGGAGCGGCAGCGGCCGGCGCTGTTCATTCTCGACATCATGGTACCGGGGAAAGACGGGCTGGAATTGTGCCGCCAGATTCGCCAGACGCCGGCGCTGGCCCCGATCCCAGTCATTTTTCTGACCGCCAAGAGCGGCGAAGCCGACCGCATTCTGGGACTCGAACTGGGCGCGGATGACTACATCCCCAAACCCTTCAGCCCGCGCGAACTGGTGGCGCGAGTCAAGGCGGTGCTGCGGCGTTTTGAGCGGCCGCTTTCGCAGTCGCCGATGCGCATCGGCGAAATTGAAATTGATCCCGGCGCGATGACGCTGACCGTGCGCGGCCAGCCGGTTACGACTACGGCCACGGAGTTCCGCTTGCTGGATTACTTTGCGCGCCACCTGGGGCGAGTGTTCACGCGCGACCAGCTTCTCGATTCGGTGTGGCGCGACACGGCTTACGTGACGCCACGGTCGGTGGATGTGTACGTGCGCCGCATCCGGGAGAAGATCGAGCCCGATCCGGAAAATCCCCGCTACTTGAAAACGGTGCGGGGGGCCGGATATCGCTTTGAGGCTGCCAAGTGAGGAACCGGATTTTCTTTAAGCTGCTAGCGGGTTTTGTGCTGGTCATCGCAACCGCCGCAGTCACGTTGAATTTTTTCCTGGTGCCCGCGTGGGAAGATTCTGTCCGGCAGGAAGTTGAGCGCAATCTCAAACAAAAAACGGTGATGCTCGCCCACCGGGTCAACACTGACCACGAACACGGGATCCAAGACATCGTTTCGCAGGAAGCACAGGCCGCGGGAGCGAGAGCAACGGTCATTTCTTCGACCGGCAAAGTGCTGGCGGATTCTCAGGTCTCGGCCGATGCGGTGGAGGACCCTGCACAGCAACCCGAGTTTGCGGCGGCGCTAAGGGGCGAGGCCGGCGAGGACATCAGGTCCGGCAGCAATCAGGGAGTTCCCTATCTTTATGTGGCGGTCCCGATTCCGGGAGGAGCGGTGCGGTTGGCGTATCCGTTGACGGATTTGGAAGCCGTTGCATCGCGAAGCCGGCGGATGTTGCTGCTGGGATCGGTCGCGGGATTGCTGGTGGCGATTCTGATGGCAGGAGTTGTGGCGCAATCCCTGGCGCGGCGGATGCAGAAGATCGTGCAGTTTTCTGAACGCATCGCCGGGGGCGATCTGACGGCGAGGATTGAGGAAAACGCAAGCGACGACATTGGGCGTGTAGCGGCTGGGCTCGACCAGACGGCACGCCACCTGCAAAAAGAGTTCGCCGCACTGCGCACCAGCCAGCACGAGTTGGAGACTTTGCTCAACAGCATGGAGGATGCAGTCATTGCCATCGGCCCCGATTACCGGGTGCAGTGGGCCAACCAGAGCATGGATGCGCTGGTTCCGCAGGGCACGCGGCTGGGCTCGCCGGTGGTGGAGACGGTGCGCGACCCGGATTTTTTGCGCGCGGCCCGCGGGGCCAGCCAGACCCACAGCGTGCTGACGGCACGAGCTACTTCGATTCTTCCCGGGCGCAGCTTTGAAGTGACAGCAGCTCCCTTGCCCGGAGGAGGCGCAGTGGTGGTGCTGCGGGACTTGACGGAAACCGAGCGGGTGGAGAAAACCCGCCGCGACTTCATCGCCAACGTGTCGCACGAACTGCGGACGCCGCTCACCTCGATTCAGGGTTATGCCGAGACCTTGCTGGACGGATCGCAGGAGAACAACCATTCCCGCGAGTTTCTCGACATCATCCGTAAGAATGCCAGCCGCATGTCCCGGCTGACAGAAGACCTACTGACGCTGGCCCGGGTGGAATCTGGCGAGCAGCGGTTCGACGTGCAGCCGGTCCTGCCGGGGGAGCTGTTGCACGAGGCGGTGGAGAGCTTCGAAAATCTGGCGCGCGCTCACGGGGTTGAACTGCGGGTGGAAGACTCGGCGGCGGAGGCGGTGAGCGCCGACCGGGAAGCCATTCATCAAGTGTTCTCAAACCTGATTGACAATGCGTTGAAGTATGCGGCTTCCGGCGGTCAACTGGTGCTGGGAGCGCGGCCGGCGGAGCAGGGCGTGGAATTCTATGTACGCGACTTTGGCGGCGGCATTGCTTCGGAACATCTGCCACGGCTGTTTGAGCGCTTCTACCGGGTGGACAAAGCGCGTTCGCGGGAATCGGGGGGAACGGGGCTGGGGTTGGCGATCGCCAAGCACATTGTGCTGGCGCATGAGGGCGCCATCCGAGCGGAGAGCGAACTAAACCACGGATCGGCGTTCCTGTTCACTTTGCCGCTGGCGGGCGCGGAAGAACCTCGGGCATCGTGATGGACTCGGAATCCGTCGTCAAAATTCACGCGTTGTTAACAACTCGGGCGGAAGAACATCCTATGCTTGGCTCATGTTCACCACTCCAAGCCGGCGGCCCAAAAGAGTTGTGCTGGGGCCTCCGCCGTTGCCCGTTCGGAGGGTCAATTCCATGACTGCCGCTCCCGCCAATCATCGCCTGCCGGAATACGCTTATTCGCATCTGGTGACGCGCACCATTGAGGCGTGCCAGGTGGCGAAAGAAGCGGCTGCTACCGCGGCGGAAGGCATTGCCACCGGGTCAGCTTCCCTGCTGAACACGCTGCGCGAAAAAGAAAAACAACTGGACACTCTGGACCGGGAGATTGACGACGGGGTGACGCTGGCCATCACCCAGGTAACCGAACCGGAAGCCCGCGAGCTGCTGGCTTGCATGAAGTTCATGATCTCTCTGGAGCGCATCGGCGATCTGCTGCTGAGTTTTGGCGGCAGTGCGCAGGCCGCGGGGGGACGTGTGGATCCGCAAGACACGCGCGACTTGACCCACATGGCGACGGTTCTCGAGAAAATGCTGGCGGATGTCGGCTTAGCGTTTTCTACTCGGGACGTAAAGAAAGCGGTCGAGGTGCTGCGCGCCGACGCGGAAATGGATCGATTGCGTAATCTGCTGTTCCTGCGGCACATTGAGAACCCGGAGGGGCAGCAACGCCAGGCCAGCCTGCAAGTGATCTTCATGACCCAGTCGCTGGAGCGGGCCGGCGACCACGCCAAAAACCTGGCGGAGGAAGTCTGCCATTTCGTGAGCGGGCACACCATCCGGCACGTGATGATGGGATACGACAAGCCGCTGGAGCAGATGTTTCTGGAATACCTGCGGCGGCGCGACGAGAAGCAGTAGTTTCTGGTTTTCCCACCTTCTGTTGGTATTTCCTTTCCGGCATTCGCCCAAACCGACATTTTCTTCTTGAACTCTGTAACTGGTCGTATGATCAGGCTGAATGCAAGGCGGAAGACAATCTTGCCGGCTGTGCGTGGGGATGTGGGCACTGGCGGTGGCCGGTCTAAGTCTGGCGCAAACAGGCGCCAAACCCGCAAAGGAAACGCTGAACTTCGGCGGCGAGGGTCGGACTTATTACGTGTTCGCTCCGAGCGGACTTTCCGAACCAGCGCCTGTGATCCTGCTACTACACGGCTCCGGTCACGACGGCCTGTCGCTCATCGACTCGTGGCAGGAACTTGCTCAGCAAGAACGGATGGTTCTGGTGGCGCCCGATTCCAGCGATGCTGGGGAGTGGGATGATCGGAACGATAGTCCGGATTTCCTGCATGCGGTGCTCAAGCAGGTCGAATCCAAGTACGCCGTCGACAGGAGGCGGGTGTACCTGTTTGGGCAATCAGCAGGCGCCGTGTATGCACTGTACGTCTCGATTGTGGAGTCGGAATATTTTGCGGCGACTGCCATTCAAGGCGGATACTTGCCGGCAAGCAATTTCAAACTGATCGACTCCGCGAAGCGGAAAATCCCGATCTCCATCTGGGTGGGTACGAACGATGCTTCCTTCCCACTTTCGCAAGTGACAGCCACCCGGGATGCTTTCAATGCGCGCGGTTTTAACGTGGAACTTCATGAAATTCCGGCTCATGATGGCAACTACAATGCAGCCGCTGGTGAAGTAAATGGCGCGGCGTGGAAGTTCCTAAGTACAAACAAACTTGGGAAGGATGCCATTTTCGTCGCGCTGGCCCAGTTGCAATACCCACTTCTGAAGATCGACTCACAAGGCAATGTGGAGCTGACGCCGCAGACCTTCGACCGTTCAGTGTGGGCGAACGCCAAGCCGTATTTGGACGATCCCTTGCCGCAATTGACCGCGAACATTCCCGAGCTGCAAGGGCTGGATCCGGCGCCAGACCAGCAGCGGCTGGCGGAGCTTCTCAAGAAAACTGGCGATAAGAGTCTGGACCTGCTGAGAAGAATGCCGAATGTAATCTCCCACGAGAGTGTGGTCACCAAGATCGAGCCACGAGGTCCGACGTGGCACCAGCAATTCGAGTACCTGGTGCTGCGCCACGAGGCAAACAGTGACGTCACGCTCGATGAGTTTCGTACCGACAAGGCAAAAACCGGTGCGGCTCCGCTCTCGCAAGGAGCGGCCAACGCGTGGATCGTGTTTCATCCCGGAAATCTGGCTGAGTCACGGTTCCGCTACCTGGGCCGCCAGCGTATGGATGGACACGCTACCATCGTTTTGGCCTTCGCCCAAATCCCCGACAAAGTAAAATTTCCCGGGCAAGTGGACTTTCAGGGAACCAAGGTTCCAATGCTCTTCCAGGGAATCGCGTGGATTGACGAATCCGACTTTCGCATCGTTCGCTTGCGAAAAGATCTGCTGACACCCAGGCCGGATATCTATCTGCGAACGTTCACCTCGGAAATTCTCTTCTCTGAGGTTTCCGTGCCTAAGGCGGCGGAAGCCCTTTGGTTGCCGCAGGAGGTAAAGGTCACTTGGGACTTTAAGGGGCAGGTAGTGCAGGAAACCCACCGGTATTCAAATCCTCATCTCTACCAGAGCAAGGCGAAGATCATAATGTGAGCCATTGGTCTTCGAGATCGCAGAGAAACGAGAATCAACCACAGAGGGCAAAAGTGTCATAGAGGGAGTTGCTTATGCGATTCAGGATTACGGTGTTCGGAGGAATGTTCGCGGTCGCTCTATTGTATTCGACGGCGTTTGCGCAGACCGTGGTGAAGTATCAGGCTACGATCGACAACGTGAAATATGTTTATGCGTCAGCGGCGCCGGTGGCGCGCTTGAAGGCGGGTGAAATCCTCGATACCAACACCCTGGATTGCTTTGGCAACGCCATTCAAAAGCCGGGCGATACGCTCAGCATGTCGAAGGGCGATAATCCGCTGACGGGGCCGTTTTATATCGAGGGCGCGGAGCCGGGTGACACGCTGGCGGTGAAGATTCTCGACCTGAAGGTGGACAGCAATCAGGGCGTAGGTGCATTTGCGCCGGGGTTCGGGGCCATCAATCCCACTAATTACACGCCGATGCTGATGTCCCCCTGGCCGGAGAAAATCTGGTTTTATCCCATCGACCACGCCACCAACACGGCGACGTTTCAGGCGCTGGATTCCAAGTTTTCTACCCGGATTCCGCTGCATCCGTTCTTCGGCTGCATCGGGGTTGCGCCGGCCAACGGGGAGGCGCGCAGTTCGATTGTGCCGGCCGAGTTTGGCGGCAACATGGATTCTCCCGAAGCCAGCGTTGGCAACACCGTTTATTTTCCGGTGAATGTTGCCGGGGCCTTGCTTTATATGGGCGACGGACATGCGGCGATGGGCGATGGCGAAATTGCGGGCACGGCTATCGAAGTGCCATTGCACGCGCGCGTGCAAGTGGATGTGATCAAGGGCCAGAAGATCAACTGGCCCCGTTTCGAGAATGACGATGCGATCATGACCGTGGGGGCGTATCGTCCGCTGGACGATTGCTTGCGGATCGCCTTCACTGAGTTGGTGTCTTGGATTCATCAGGATTACGGATTGTCGGAGTTGGATGCGTATGAGCTGTTGTCTGAGGTGGGGAAGATTCATCTGAACGAGATGGTTGATCCTAACTATGTCATTGTGGCTTCGATCGAAAAGAAGTATTTGCCCGCTAGAAAGAAGTAAGGAGGGTTTCCGACGCCAACACTTTAGTTTTGACACTTTGGTTCCGGGGTCAGGCTTCTGCTTGACTCTGGGTGCGTGGGAAGCGAAACTTCTGCTATAGCGCGTTTCATGGACAAATACACCATTCTTGACCAAGCGCCGCCGGACAGCGCAGTAGCGCCGGTACGCGACGGCGACTCTGTGGCCGAAGGCTCGCAGCGTGATCTGGATGCCGCGCTACAGTTGTTGGCGGAGCGGGCGCAGTATCTCACCGGCGCATCGGGGGCTTCGATTGCATTGCGCGAAGGCAGAGAAATGGTCTGCCGCGCCAGCGCCGGACGAGCCGCGCCTGAGGTGGGAGTGGAAATCGAAACCAGAGCCGGCCTAATAGCGGAAAGTCTTGGCACACGCCAGCTTGTACGCTGTGACGACGCGGACAGCGACTCGCGGGCGAATCGCGACCGTTGCGAGGAGCTTGGAGTCAAATCGGTGATGGTGATGCCGCTGCTTCGCGAACAAGAAGTGGTGGGAGTGTTTGAACTGGTCGCGGACCGGGCGTCGGCTTTCGAAGAACGCGATATAGCAGCCTTGACGCGCCTGACGGAAATGGCGCTCACCGCGGTGGAACATGCTGAGGCTGCACAGCGGGCATTGCCGGAAATCGTGGAGGCAGAACGCGACGAGGCTTTGCCCGCGAATGAGTCGGCGGCGGTGGAAGCGGCAAAGCCGAGCGAGGCGGATCAGGAGTTGCCTTCCTCCACAGTGGAACCGTTGGTGGCAGTCCCGGCGGAAATTGCGAAGATCGGAAGTTGCGAGGCGTGCGGGTTTCCGGTTTCCCAGGGTAGAGCGTTATGCGTGGATTGTGAACAGGCCGGACGATCTGCCGAAGCCACGCCACTAGGTGCATTGGTTCAGGAAGAAACCTGGTTCCAGGCCCACAGCTACACCATCGGCACGCTGGCGATTGCGGCCCTGACGCTGGCCTTGCTGGCCCTCAAGATGCGGTAGGATTGCGGGCGCTGCCTCCTTTATTCAGTCGGTCCAACAACACCTCGCTGCAGTGAAAAAGCCGCCTCGAGAGGCGGCTTCGTGCGCTTTCAGAGGCCTGTATCACGGCATAACGTGGAAAGGCACGTTGCT
>JBKQLO010000002.1:0-6048 GCA_052147055.1 Terriglobales bacterium | reverse complement strand
GACGACAAGCAGGCCTAATCCAATCGTCGCCAGAATTGGCCAAAGACGAAGCTGGAGCCCGGAGATGGAAAATACGGATGCTTCGCTTCCGAAGAGATAAGCATTCGTCTTGCTCGCGCTTGTGGTCTGAGAATCCAATTCCAATTTGCCCGTCGCTCGGGCAGAATACCGCGGCGAATAATATTTATATAGTAACGTTGTCTACTTCAGCCCTTCGACCACATAGAGGTTAGAGAGGGTACGGGCGACAGTGTACAGATAAAAGTTTCCGTCCGGCGTTATGCGTCCCGCCCCGACCCCGGCAACTCCGGCCAGATCGCCGGGCGCATGTTGATGATGCAGGCGGCGCTGACCGGTTTTCAAGTCCGCAACGTACACCTTGACCGGTGTAGAGGAAACATCGCCGACATAGATGGATTTGCTATCCGCGGCCCATCCCGCGACCGCTTCATCGGCTCGAACGAAGGACAAGGGTTGAGGCTTCTCGTCCCCGGCGAATGGAACCATCCAGTAAGCGCCATCTTTGCGGCCCAGCACATAGTTGCTGTCCGGAGAAACCAACGTGCCCCGGAAGCCTTCCGGCCCGAAGAGCTTCAGCGCGGAACCGTCCAGCATCAAGGTGTAGGTTCGTGGGGCCTTTCCTTTCTCGCTGGCAACCATAATCAATCCCTTGCCGTCGGGCAGGAAGCGCAGGTTGGCAGTGTGGAATAGTTGAGCGTCAGCGAGGGTTATGGGTTGTCCAGCGCCGGCTGGCAGCAAGACGGTGGGCGCGGGCTGTTTCACGCTGGTTGACGCTACCCACTTATCGTCGGGCGATATGTCGAGTCCCATGCCGGAGCCTAGCCGGATGGCCGGCGAGCCATCCGTTTTTCGGAGAAAGACAGTGTAGTCCGGGCCTCCTCCTTCGCCGTCTTCTTCCAACACGGCCCATTGACCGTCCGCGGAGAGACTGCGTCCGAGCGTCCAATCGAACCAGGACAGGTCAATGTCTCTGTCCTGGCCCGTGCGGTGGCCGACGACCTCTTGCCGGGTGGCCTCGTTAGCGATCAAAACTTGCCCTTCCTTGCTGATATCAAACAACCGTAATCGGCCGGGAATGTGCAAGAGGTCCCGTAACTGGCCACTAAGATTGACCGCATAGAGCGCGCTGTTAATCCCCGCGTCGCTGCCGGTAAACCAGATCTCGTCCCCGGAGCGCGACCATGCCAGGCCGGTAAGATCGCTCCATTCCTTGGTCAGCCGCGTCGCCTTGCCCGAGAGGTCCACCACGGCCACGTATCCGCGTGTGTCGGCAGGATTGGGATGATCGAAGAAAGCGATCCGCTTGCCGTCGGGAGAAACCGCAACATCCGAAATGTCGCCCGTGGACGTGGAGTAGATGGTTTTTCCGACTGGATATTCCAGCCGGCACTCGGGACCAACAAAGTGCACCACCGCCAGAGATTCCCCGTCCCGGCTCCAGGAAGCTTGCAGCACATCCCCGAGCAGTTCACGGGGTGCCCCTCCCGTCAGCGGTACCACCGAGAGCATGCCGCGCGGCACAGCGCCATTGTCTGATTTCTGCCGCAGCGCCATTTCCCCTTTGGAGGAGATGCTCAAGACCTCACTGTCCATGAGGTCGATGGGGCGCGACATCAGCGCGTCGGTTCGAGTGGTGTAAACCTGCTCTTTCGGAGCGCCATTCCAAGCCGCGCTGTACACGATGCTTTGCCCATCGGGAGCGAACTTTGCCCCGTAAATCGACCCGCGCTGAAACGTAAGCTGGTGAAAGTGGGGTGTCAACACCGGCGCATTGTTCCTGGATGCGTAGTAAGTCCCAGCCAACGCCAGCAGTATGATGAGGGCCCCGGCAGCTTGCTTCCAGTAAGACCTCCGCTGGTCGGTCACGGCCCGCAAACGGGAACCGCTGCTTGACTGGTTGCAAAGGGTTTCCAAATCAAACGCCACATCGCGTGCCGAGTGGAAGCGCTGCTCGGGATTCTTCTCCAGGCAATGTTGCACTACGCGCTCCAGCGCCGGAGAAATATTACGATTGGTTTCGTTCAAATCCGGAGGATCTTCCTTCAGGATCGCGCTCATCGTATCCGCAGTTGTGTCGCCGTGAAAGGCCCGTTTGCCCGAAAGCATCTCGTGGAGAATCGCCCCAAAGCTGAAAATGTCAGAGCGTGGATCCAGCGCGACGCCGCGCACCTGCTCCGGCGACATGTATCCCGCCGTGCCCATGACCACCCCTGCCTCGGTGCCGTGGGTCGCGGTCGGCAATGACGTGTCGGTGCCGGGCTCGGCCTGAGTCAGTTTGGCCAGTCCGAAATCCAGAATCTTGACCCGGCCATCTTTTGTGACGAATAGATTCTCCGGCTTGAGGTCGCGATGAATGATCCCTTTTTCGTGGGCTGCGGCCAGTCCCTGCGCGATTTGCAAGGCGTAGTCCAAAGCCTTACGCACAGCGATTGATCCGCCGCGCAGCCGCTCCCGTAGTGTCTCTCCCTCGAGCAGTTCGGACACGACGTAGGGCGAACCTTCGCTCGTGCCAATGTCGAACACCGCCAGAATATTAGGATGGTTCAGGGCTGCAGTGGCGAGGGCCTCCTGCTCAAAACGGCGCATGCGGTCGGCGTCCAGCGAAAGCGCCTGCGGCAACACCTTGATCGCCACTTCACGTTTGAGACGCGGGTCACGGGAGCGATAGACCTCGCCCATGCCGCCTGCGCCGAGCGGGGAAACAATTTCATACGGACCGAGTTTGGTGCCAGCGGTAAGGGCCATGCGTGCGCGCAATTATAATCCAGGCGCCACGTTGGCAGCGATTCTGGCCGGTTGGTCGGCAACCCGGAAGTTATCGCCCAGATTGGTGGCGTGCCCTAAAACCACGCGCGCCAGGTCATGAGTTCATGGATCATTGTTTTGTGAGGCAGGGCAGCAACGGGGTTGATTGCGAGCTTTCCGCGTGCTGCATATCCCAGAGCGTTGCCGTTCATCCTCGTAAAAGTCATTATTCTGCGGGTGTACGGCGTTTTGGCGAGATACACTACCTGCCAGACTTCTTCTCAAGCAGCGCTCGTGGAGGAAGAACTTTATGAACTCTGTAGCCTCAGTCCGATCATCGCCGCAGGTTTGGTACACGGGGCTCACCCCAACGCACTGGCGCGTACTTGCTGCTAGCTTTCTGGGATGGATTTTCGACGGCTACGAGTCCTACGCCCTGTTCGTAGCTCTTCCATTCGCACTGCGGACGCTGCTGCGGCCCGAGCAACTGAAGTCGGCGCCGGTTTGGGCGGGCATTGCCATCAGTACAACCCTGCTGGGGTGGGGCATCGGTGGCCTGATTGGCGGCACGCTGGCCGACTACGTGGGCCGCAAGCGAATGATGATCTGGTCTGTGTTCTTGTACGCGCTATTTACCGGGATCACTGCCCTGAGCCAGACGTTTCTCATGCTGGCGGCTCTACGGTTCATTACCGGCTTGGCAATGGGCAGCGAATGGAGCACCGGTGTAGCGATGGTGGCCGAAACTTGGCCCGATCGCGCCCGGCCCAAAGGGGCGGGCCTGTTGCAATCAGGCTTCGGATGGGGAACGCTGCTCGCCGCCCTGGTCTGGTGGGCCATCGGCCGGATCAATCCTCTGGGACCTCAGTCCTGGCGGCTGATGTTTGTGGTCGGTGCCATCCCGGCGTTTTTCACCCTCTACATTCGCCGTGCCATCAACGAGTCGGAGCGTTGGCTGAAGGCCGTCCGCGAGCAACGCTGGGCTGCGACCGACGCGGCGTCCGAAAAAGATAAGGGAGCGGCCAGCAAGTCCGCACGGCGTCCATTGACGATAGTCGAGATCTTCCGTGAGCCTGAGAGTCGTCGTCGCGTGCTTCTGACTTTTCTCATGTCCCTGGCCACCATGGTTGGCTGGTGGGCTATCTCCAGTTGGCTGCCCGCTTACACCCAGCAACTGGCCAAGGCCCAGCACTATGCCAATTTTGTGGAGTGGGGAAACCGGGCAGCGATTCTGTATACCATCGGCGCGGTCAGCGCCTACATGATCGCAGGTTTTCTCATCGACGCCATCGGGCGCAGAAGGTTCCTGTTCCTGACCTATGCCGGGGCCCTGGTAATGACGCCGGTCACCTACTTGTGGACGCACACCGTCGAAACCATGATGCTCGTGGCATTCGTCAACGGCTTTTTCACACTGGGTCTGGCATATTCGTGGATGGCCATCTATCCGGCCGAGCTGTTTACCAGCAGCGTGCGTTCTACCGCGTGCAGCTTCGTATTCAATGGCACTCGTTTGATCGCGTGGCTGTTCCCGATTCTGGCAGGAACGATGATCCAAAAATTTGGCGGCATTTCGCGCGGCGCCGTGACCTTAGGACTCATCTACATACTGGGTCTGATCGTGCCGTGGTTTGTACCCGAAACCAAGGGCAAACCCTTACCGGCATGAAGGGTGTTCGAAGCCATTTGCGGGACGTTTGCGGGACGGCAGCTCAAGGGGGAAACATTACCATGTCGAAGCGGATTTATCGTATTGGTCAGATAGTTCCCAGCTCCAACATCACGATGGAGACCGAAATTCCCTCTATGCTCCGCGGCCGCGAAACCGTGGAGCCCGAGCGCTTCACTTTTCATTCGAGCCGAATGCGAATGAAGCGCGTTACCAAGGAAGAATTGGAAGCGATGGACGGGGATTCTGTGCGCTGCGCTCTGGAGTTGTCCGACGCACGCGTCGACGCACTGGTTTACGCTTGTCTGGTGGCCATCATGAGCATGGGAAAGGGCTACCATCGCCAATCCGAGGCCAGGTTACACGATGCCAGCGTAGAAAATGGCGCCCCGGCTCCGGTCGTGACTAGCGCCGGTGCACTCGTAGATGGGTTGAAAATGCTGGGAGCGAAGAAGATTTCAGTCATCGCACCCTATGTTTGCTCGCTGACCAAGCTGGTTTGCGACTACATGGAGGCGGAAGGCTTCCAAATTGTGGACAGCATCTCGCTGGAAATTCCGGATAATTTGGAAGTCGGGGCTCGTGATCCTATGGCGCTGGTGGACATTTTCAAACGCCTGAAAATTGGCGGCGCCGATGCCATCGTGCTCTCCGCATGTGTGCAGATGCCGTCTCTCGCCGCCGTCCCGATTGTGGAGGCCACCTGTGGCCTGCCGGTCGTCTCGGCGGCAACTCGGGTTGAAAACCATAGTGCCTAACGCGGGCATGCTTCTTTCCGGCAAGTTCGGCGCCAACGCGACGACGGCTGAGCGTACTCTTGTTGGCAGTCACCCATAGAGTGCGGTGGACGCGCTCTACCTCCTATCCCTAGCGTGAATTGACCCGGTCCTCCGTGGACTGGACCGGCTTTCAAACAGATCATCGGTAGGGTAGTGGACTACTTTGAAATTAGTCGCATATTCCGCACGAGGTAGCGATAGAGAATTCCCGAGCATAGTAAACCAAGACCGACCCATATTATGTCCATGTGGCCGAGGAATAATATGCCGGACGCGGTAGTGCTGGCCAGTGTCAGCAGTCGCAAAAGCCACTTCACCTATGCCGCTCTTTCCGCCCTCCGCTGCGCGTCCCAGAGGGTAACCAAGTTACGCTCCAGAGCCGCCTCGAATGCCTATTCCATTGCTGCCGCCTGCTCGGGCACCACCTCCACGCTGGAGGTGATCTGAAACGCCGGTCTCAGCGAGCGGTACACGGGACACCCTTCAGCGTACACGCTGTGAACGCGATCCACAGTTTCGCGGACTTCGTCGGGATTCGCGGCGCGCAGGTGAAACGTCACGTGCACTCGGCGGATGATCAGGACCTTGTTTTCTTCTTCGACGTCACCGCGCACGTCAGCAGTGAGGCGGCCTTCCTTAGCATTGATCTTGCGCGCATCCAGCGCGCCGGCAAAGGTGCCGAGCATTCAACCGCCCAGTCCGGCGATGACGTAGTCGATCGTGGATGCGTGCGACTCGCCGAAACGTGACATGTCCAGACCGTAGTGCTTCGCGATCTCGCTGTGTACGCTGAAATAGACAGGCTGAGCCTCGCCGGGCAAGCGCGCGACGCGC
>JBKQLO010000001.1:0-23201 GCA_052147055.1 Terriglobales bacterium | reverse complement strand
TGGTGCCGGGAGGGGGAATCGAACCCCCAAGCTACTAAGTACCGGCGGATTTTGACTCCCTCTCCCTAATATCCAGAACGCAATTTCAACATCTTAGAATCAGTTCCCAGGTCTCACGAGAGCAATTCATTCGACGAAACGGGCATAGATCGGGCACAGGCAATGCGGGCTGCTGACCCCGTTTTTTTGGCGAGGAGAAATGCCCTGAAACCTCTTGTCTGCGTGAGATGAACGGGCTGCGTCGCAAAGCTACTCCCAGGGACAGGAACTCTCGACACTCGCGTGTCGAATGGATGCTCTCCCAGCGACTTCACGCCCACTTACTCGTCCTGGCTCAACCAGGTCGAACTCTGGTTCGCCAAGATCGAACGCGAGGTCATCGCACGGGACATCTTCACCTCGGGTCCCGACTTGGCTCGCAAACTCCGCCGCTACATCAACGCCTACTCCGCCAATGCTCGGCCCATCCAGTGGAAATACTCCGACCCCACCCGCCGCGTCCGCAGTAACGAACTCACTGCGACAGGCCGCTAGTCCCAGCAATCGCTTCAGCGATTCAGCAGCTTAATTGCTAATTGTGACATTCCCGGAAGTGATCCAAAGTGCACAGACTTGGCAGTGCATCGGTGGAATGCTGGCATCGGCACGGCGCCCTTCAATCCACGCAGCCCGCAGGAGCAAGGTACAACCGGGCAATCGAAGGATGATGGGCAAGGTGATTCAAAATGTGCAAAATCCGTTTGCTATTGCTAGCTTTTCTGATACTGGCCATACCGGCCGCCTCGTTCGCGCAGTTCGGCGTGTCCATCACGTTCGCTCCGCCCGCGCTACCTGTATACGAGCAACCCATGGTCCCCGCCAACGGTTATTTGTGGACGCCCGGCTACTGGTTCTACGGGGATGAAGGTTACTTCTGGGTGCCGGGTACGTGGGTCGAGCCGCCCACCGTTGGCTTGCTCTGGACTCCTGGTTATTGGGGTTGGGGCGGCAACGCTTTCGCTTGGAATGAAGGCTACTGGGGTGCGCAGGTCGGCTTCTACGGTGGCGTCAACTACGGCTTCGGCTATGGTGGCGTCGGCTATGGAGGTGGATACTGGAACAACGGAGCCTTCAACTACAACACCACCGTGAATAACGTGAACGTCACAAACATCCACAATGTTTACAACAAGACTGTAGTCAACACGACCGCGGTAAACTATGTCAGCTATAACGGCGGCGCCGGCGGAATTACCGCTCGTCCAACCGCCGCGGAAGAGACTGCGGCACACGAACAACACACGCCGCCAACCGCGATGCAAACCCAGCATGTGCACGCTGCCAGCACCAACCACGCGCTCTTGGCGTCTGTGAACCAGGGGCGGCCGGCAATCGCTGCAACGGCGAAGCCTGGCGAGTTTAGCGGTCAAGGGGTGGTAGCGGCCAAGCAAGCGGGAGCACCTTACAAGGCTTCTGCCACCGAGGACAAGGCCGCTGAGAGCAAGGCCGCGGAGAGCAAGGTCGCTGAGAGCAAGGCGACTGAAGATAAGGCCGCGGAGAGCAAGGCCGCCGAGAGCAAGGCCGCCGAGAGTAAGGCAACCGAGAATAAGGCCGCTGAGAGCAAGGCGACTGAGAATAAGGCCGCTGAGAGCAAGGCGACTGAGAGCAAGGCCGCCGAGAGCAAGGCGACTGAAGATAAGGCCGCGGAGAGCAAGGCCGCCGAGAGTAAGGCGACCGAGAATAAGGCCGCTGAGAGCAAGGCGACTGAAGATAAGGCCGCGGAGAGCAAGGCCGCCGAGAGTAAGGCGACCGAGAATAAGGCCGCTGAGAGCAAGGCGACTGAAGATAAGGCCCCGGAGAGCAAGGCCACCGAGAGCAAGGCGACTGAGGATAAGGCCGCGGAGAGCAAGGCCGCCGAGAGTAAGGCGACTGAGAATAAGGCCGCTGAGAATAAGGCCGCCGAGAGTAAGGCGACTGAAGATAAGGCCGCAAAGCCTAAGGCGGCTAGTCCGGCCGCTGAGTCTAATAAGCCGACTACAGCTCGATCGCAGCCGACTCCTAAGCCGGCAGCGGCGGCTCATGCGCAGCCTGCTTCCAAGCCGGCAACGGTTGCTCATGCGCAGCCTGCCCCACATCCTGCGAAAGAAGCGCCCAAAGCTGAAGAACACCCTCCCCAGTAGCCGAATTGATTGGGACGTATTGTGTCAGGCCGCTCGGAGGTCTAAAGAAGTCGATTGACTCTTTGGTGCGGATCCACTCCTTGGATTCGCACCATTGCCGATCACACTACAACCGACATCCCACCGGTTAACTGGGGTTAACTCGTTGTGGAAGCCAAGTGGGTAGAACGATCGTAGCGAGCGCAATTCCTAGCACTATGCTGGGTCATCTTCTTCCCGAGCGATGTCATTGTGAGCGGCCGATCTTCCGAAGATCCCTGATCACTGGCGATTTGTTGGGAGTAGGCAGTCCCCCTCAGCGGCGGGCCACGTTTGGCCGTGACTCCTGCCCACGCCATCCTCAACTATTGTTCTGCCCTTCTTGAAGCTGAAACCAGATTAGCTGTCTCGGCGTTAGGTTTGGACCCAGGCTTGGGCTTAGGTTTGCATACGGACATCGCCAACCGGGACTCCCTTGCTCTTGACGTGCTCGAACCGATTCGTCCCCAGATCGAGACGTGGCTGCTCAATTGGATTGGGAACGAACCATTACGCCGATCTGATTTTTTCGAAACTGGAATTGGCAATTGTCGGCTTATGTCCCAGCTTTGTATCAAGCTGAGCGGGACGGCTGCAGTGTGGAGAAATTTGTCGCACCTTGGGCAGAATATGTTGCGCAGGCGCTAAGGAGCACGAAATCCAGACATGGAGACAACTCAGTTGTTTCGACCCGCCTTACTCAACAGCGACGCACGGAAGCAAAGGGCAAGGCCTGGACACTTAGAGTTAAATTCTCTAAAGCGGATTATCTGTGTCGCGGGTGTGGAAAACGAATGATCGGAGGAAGAACCCACTGCAGTCAATGTGCTGTCAGCAGTGCGACCGAACGTCTGATCGATGCAGCGCGCGTCGGACGCCGAACAGCTAACAGTCCTGAAGCTCAGCTGAAGCGGGCGAGCATGCAACGTCAAAATGCGCTGGCACAGCATGCCTGGAAGCCGTCGGACCTGCCGACATGGCTGACTGAAACGTTCTATGCGGAGAAGATTCAACCTCTTCCAGGAGTTGCCGTTTTGGCTCGCTTCTCCGCCAAAGGTACACGACGGGCCAGACTCCGCAGCATCGGATCTGTTTTGGAAACAACAAGTTGCGCGTCGAGGCAGAGGGCCACTTAAATGCACCAGTTAAATTGAGTGAGCATCCTTCTCCTCTTTCAGGTTTCCTGAAACTAAGTCAGCCCATCTGAAGTTCTCTCCTCTTAGCGAACTACAACCCTACAACCTTTAAGGAGGTTGATATGTTTGCACGCAATGTCTCGATCCATCTGAAAGCGAATATGCTGTCCGATTACACGCGAGCTTTTGAAAAAGACGTCCTGCCTTTGCTGCGTAAGCAGAATGGCTTTAAAGACGAAATCACTTTCGCCGGTCCCGGCGGATTTGATGTGACCGCGATCAGTCTGTGGGAAAACAAGAACGATGCCGACAACTACAACACCAATACCTATCCGCAAGTGTTGAAGACGCTGGCAAGATTTATCGAGGGAACGCCCCAGGTTCACACTTTTGACGTTGTCACCTCGACCCTTCAGCAGCACGAACTCGTGGCCGCGTAAAAGACACTCTGAGTTGGCTGGGCCCGAGAAGGCGGAGTTACGTCCGCCTTCTCGGGCCACCAACTCCGAGCAGAACTTGATTACGCTTTGTTCTACATGCCACACCACGGTGCACCACGGCACACACAATCTAGGTATTGAGTAGTGCTTGCGGGCTCGTCCCGTGATCTGCCCGGCCGTCACACGGGATGGTGATGCTCGTCACAGCATAAGCCATGAGTCAGATGCCATCATTGCTGCCATGTTTGTATTTGAACGAACGTTCGATTTATGCCAGGAATTGATCGCGGACCTCAGTTTCGAACACGTCCATCGCTGGAAAGATCGACATCCAGGCTCCCGGGTGATTGGCTATTTCCCTGTCTATGCTCCGGTGGAGATTATTCATGCGGCAGGCATGCTACCGGTCGGACTGAGTGGCGGGGGCGACCGACTGGACATCCAGCACGCTGACGCCCGGTTCGGGTCCTTCATCTGCTCCATCGTAAAAACGACAATGGAGATGGGGATGCAGGAACATCTCAAAGTTTTCGACGGCATTCTCTTCAGTTCTATCTGTGATTCGGCACGCAATCTGTGTTTCGTGATGAAGCGGAATTTCCCTGATCTTTACGCAGACTTCCTTCATCTGCCGCATAACCCGAGTTCCCCGGCCAGCGTTGAGTTTCTGGCTAGTGAATACCGGCGCCTCATCCGGGAACTAGAGCGCATTGGCGGCAAGCCGATTACCGAGAATGGCCTCCGGCAGGCAATCGCCCTGTATAACCGTAATCGGCAACTCATCCGCGACCTCTATGCTTTCCGTGTTCAGAAACCTCACTTGCTCCGGGCCTGGGAGTCCTACGTGCTGATTCGTGCCGGCCACTTCATGCCCGTGGAGGAGCACAACACCCTGCTCCAGGAATCGCTGGAACCACTCTCGCAGCGGTCTGGCAAACCGAGAGATTCGATCCGCGTGGTGGTGGAGGGTGCCTTCTGTGAACAGCCGCCACTCGATCTGATCAAACTGGTGGAAGATGCGGGTTGCTATCTGGTGGACGATGATTTTGTCATCGGCCGGAGCTGGTTTGTAGAAGACGTTCCGGCGGACGGCGATCCTGTACATGCCTTGGCGGACAGTTACATCAATCGTGCTGTGTACTCTTCGGTGCGCCACGATTTTCGTGCGCCCCGCTGGGAAGGTTTGGCAGAAAAGGTGAAACGATCAAGGGCCGACGCGGTCCTCTTCCTGATCGCCAAATTCTGTGAGCCCGCCTACTTCGACTATGTGCTTTTCAAAAAGAAACTCGAGGAACTCCGCGTTCCACATTTGCTGCTGGAATTCGAAGAAAAGCAGTTCACGTTTGATCGCGTGCGCACCGAAGTTGAGACCTTTGTGGAGTCGCTGGTTTTTGACTAGAGACGTGTGCTCGAAAGGATGGTGATCCATGGGTGACGCGATACACACCGAGTACCGGGGCGGCATCCATCAACGGCAGAAGGAGTTGATGCTGAAGTGGTATGAGCGATTGAATGAAGCCGCTGAGACCGGCACTCCGCCCACCGCCTCGCTGATGATTTCAGGGAACTGCGTAGAATTGCTCGAAGCCTTCGGTGCTGTTCCGATCTATCCCGAGGTGAACGCGCTGCAACTGGCAATCCGGCACCAGTCGCTGGAACCAATCCTGGCTGCGGAAGAAATCGGCTATGCTCCCGACAACTGTGCATACGTGAAGGCCGATATCGGCTGTTACCTGAAGGGCATCACCCCCACAGGTGGCAAGTTGCCCAAGCCAGACCTGGTGCTTTGCAACTTCGTCGGCTGCAACACCTATGTCAAGTGGTTCGAGCACACGGCTGTGCTGACTGGTTCCAGGCTTTATGTACTCGATGTGCCCTTCCTGCGCGAGAAAGATCCAAGTCAGGCTGACGTTGATTATGTCGTTCGCCAGCTAAAAGAGGTGGTCACGCTGCTGGAGCAGATTACCGGCAGAAAATTCGATTACGACCGCTTCGTCGAAGCGGTGCGCTGTTCGGCACAAGTGGAAGATCTCTGGTCGCAGATTAAGCACCTAGCCCGCCGTTCGCCGTCCCCGTTCGATGCCTACTTCGATGCCATCACCCTCATGGGGCCGCTCTACGTGTACCGGGGGACACAGGAGGGTGTGGAGTTCTTCAGAGCCGCGCTTGAGGAGATGCAAGCGAAAGTTGCCAGCGGCCAAGGAGTTTATGACCAGGAGAAGTTCCGGTTGGTGATCGAAGGACCTCCACCCTATCCCTATTTCCGGACCTTCCGCGACATGTTTGCCAGGTGGAAGGCATGCACGGTCGCATCCACCTATTCAACGGTTGGCGGGCTGTGGGAGTTTGGAGCACGGCACGATCCCGATCATCCCTTCGAGTCCGTAGCGCTGCACATGCTGGCGCAGAACGTGACCAACCGAAATTATCTGCAACGCTACGAGCAGATTCGCCGCTACCTTGAGGAATGGAATGCGGACGGATTGATCATCCACTTTGTGAAGAGCTGCCGGTTGTTTTCTGCCGGACAGGGAGACATGCGCGACTACGTTACGAAAACGCTCGGGATTCCGACGCTTTACATCGAATCGGACCTTGAGGATCCACGCTATTTTGCGGAAGCCCAGACTCGAAATCGGGTCGATGCATTTTTTGAGGCACTGGAACATTCCAAGCTGACGGCAAAAACGGTTTAACGAAGTCGAGGAACCATCCATGAGAATCGCCGCGGGAGTTGACGTGGGATCGACCCAGACCAAGGCAGTGATCATGAGCGAGAATGGCGGCAAAACTATTGTCGCCCGCGCCCTGGTGGATACTGGAGCAAATGTCCGGAAAGCGGCAGAAAGTGCGTTCTTGCTCGCTTGTCACAATGCCGAGATTCCCGCGACTGCCGTGGGATTCGTAGTGAGCACGGGGTATGGGCGGTACAACATCTCATTCGGAAACGCGCAGTTGACCGAGATCAGTTGCCATGCGCGCGGCGCACACTTTGTTTGCCCGCGTACCCGGACAGTGATCGACATGGGCGGCCAGGATGCAAAGGCAATCAGTGTGGGAAGCGACGGCCAAGTGCTCGACTTCGTGATGAATGACAAGTGTGCCGCCGGCACGGGACGTTTCCTGGCCAACGCGGCTGAGGTGATGGGAATCGGGCTGGACGAGATCGGCCCGCTATCGCAGCGAGCGACACGTCCGGTCAGAATCGCCACGGTGTGCACCGTATTCGTCGAGTCGGACATTCTTTCCTATCTCGCACAGGGCAAGAAGGGCGAGGACATCATGGGGGGCGTGCACTTGGCGATTGCCAAAAGAACGGTCTCCTTGGCACGAAGGGTTCCGATCGAGCCGGACATCACCATGACCGGCGGTGTGGCGCGCAATATCGGCATGGTGCGGGCGCTGGAAGAAGTCCTTGGGACCAAGATGCAGGTCAGTCCAGACGCGCACTTCATGGGCGCCATCGGCGCGGCCGTATTCGCGCTGGAAAAAATGGATCAGAGTTTTGAATCCTCTATGTGGAGGCCCGAAGATGCAGCTGGTAGCGGGCATTGATTGCGGTAGCGGCTTCACCAAGGCCGTGCTGGTTGCCCAGAACGGTTCTCCCGCTTGTTCCATCTTAGGCAAGGGCCGGTCCAAAAGCGGCATCAATATGGAGGAGGCCGCACTGGCTGCGCTGCAGGCCGCCTTGAAGAGTGCCGGTCTGAGTCGGGATCGGGTTCACTACGTGGCCACCACAGGATTCGGCCGGCATGGTGTGGGGTTTCGCGACATTCAAATCACGGAGATCACGAGCGGCGCGCGTGGCGCCCATTATCTGTTTCCCAATTCCCGTTGCGTGCTGGACATCGGCGGCCAGTCGACGCGGGCGATCACCCTAGGCGAGTCGGGCAAGGTTCGCACGTTCAAGACCAACGACAAGTGCGCAGCCGGGTCCGGGATGTTTATTGTGCGGGCGGCAAAGTATCTGGAGATTTCAATTGAGGAAGTCGGGAGCCTTTCGCTGCAAGCCAGCAACCCGCAGCCGATCAGCAGCGTTTGTGCCGTGCTGGCGGAGAGCGAGATCATTAATCACGTGAGTGCAGGAGTTAGCGTGGAGAATATTCTGCGCGGCATTCACGATTCGCTGGCGGACCGCGCTGTGGGCATGCTCAAGCGCGTAGGCATGCAAGGCGAAGTTACCCTCATCGGGGGTGTCGCCTTGCAAGCTGGCCTGGTGAAAGCCCTGCAGGAAAAGCTGGGCGCCAAGGTCAATGTCCCGCCCGACTGCGAATACGTGTGCGCGCTGGGAGCAGCCCTGCTAGGACACCAGCGGCTGGCTCTGAAGAAGAACCTAGTCAGCATACAACAAGTTTCGTGAGGCCCATATGTCTTGTACCACTGACACGACAGTCGCTGGAAGCGACAAGCAATCATCCAGGACGATCCACGGAGCCTACGGATTTCGGCTGACGGGCGTTGGGCAACGCCTCGAACGCCAAGAACTTCCCACGCCGGAGCCGGGGCCAGATGAGGTAGTGGTAGAGGTCGCAGGATGCGGCGTTTGCCACACCGATATTGGCTATGCATTCGATGGCGTGCCCACGCGCCATCCGTTGCCGTTGGTACTCGGGCACGAAATTGTCGGTCGCGTGGTCGCGGCCGGTGAGCGAGTTACCCATTGGCTGGGGCAGACCGTTATCGTCCCTGCCGTGATTCCATGTGGCGAGTGCCCGGCGTGTAAAGCGGGACGCGTCACCATCTGCCGTAAGCAATTCATGCCCGGCAACGACGGCGATGGCGGTTTTGCCACGCACGTGGTCGTTCCCGGTCGCGGTCTTTGCCCCCTTCCGGACAAACTGCCTGACGGGATTACATTGGCGACACTCTCCGTCGTTGCTGATGCAGTCACGACTCCTTACGAAGCGATCCGGCGGGCACAACTCGGGCCCGACGACATCGCCGTATTCACCGGTGTGGGCGGGATCGGGGGATTTGGAGTACAGATCGCAGCGGCGTTCGGGGCGGTCGTGGTGGCTATTGATATTGATCACCAGCGTCTCGATCTGGCTGCGCAGCACGGAGCTTCTCTTACCCTTGATGCCAGCCAGATGAACGAAAAGGATCTGAAATCCACCGTTCGATCATTTGCGAAGCGGAGCGGTAAGAGGGGGATCGGGTTGAAAATTTTCGAAACCAGCGGGACTGCTGCGGGCCAGACAACCGCCTTCAGCCTGATCGACCACGGGGGCTACCTGGCAGTGGTTGGCTACTCACCCAGACCAGTAGAGATCCGCCTTTCTAACTTAATGGCGTTTGACGCCACCGCCCGAGGCAACTGGGGATGCCCGCCAGAACAGTATCCGGCTGCCCTGGCTTTGGTGTTGGAAGGCAAAGTCGCCTTGCGACCTTATGTTGAAGAGCACTCGCTGGACGAAGCTCCGGAAGTCCTGGAGGCGGTGCACAAGCGTGCAATCCGCCGCCGCGCGATTCTGATCCCATCGACTCATTGAGGAAAACCATGAAGAACCACAATCTTGTCGAAGACCTCAATCCACGAGAAATCATCGTGGAACACCGTCCAGTCCTGGACCAGGAAGGCAAACCGGTGGAGGAACTGCACAACGTCTGGATCACGCTGAACAATCCTGACGAACTGAACGCCTATACAACTACGATGATCAAAGAGGTCATTCTTGCCTTGCGCGAGGCCAGCAATGACCGCGCGGCGGTCACCGTCGTTCTCACAGGCGTCGGTTCACGCGCCTTCTGCGCCGGCGGCAACACTCGTGAATACGCGGAGGTTTATGCGGGCGCCCCCGGAGAATACCGGCAATACATGCGCCTGTTTAACGACATGGTCAGTGCCGTGTTGCAGTGTGACAAGCCGGTGGTGTGCCGGGTCAACGGGATGAGAGTTGGCGGAGGCCAGGAGATCGGGATGGCGTGCGACTTCTCGATCACGAGCGATCTCGCGATCTTCAGCCAGGCTGGCCCCAAACACGGCTCTGTACCGGATGGGGGCAGCACGGATTTTCTGCCGTTATTCGTGGGAATTGAGCGGGCCATGTACAGCGGCACGCTCTGTCAGCCTTGGACCGCGCATCGTTTCTATTGGCTGGGTGGCCTCACTGAGATTGTGCCGGTGCTCAGGCTGAACGGGGACTGGATTCCCAATCCCAGGGTAGTCACCGACCGCGTGCTCGACCCGTACGGCCGAGTGGTGTTAGGCGAATGGAAAACGGGTGCCGCGCAGCAAGAGGGCAAAGCCCTAATGGCGAAGGCCAATATCGATTTCACTCTTCTCGACGAAGCGGTGGAGAAATTGTGTACGCGGATTCTCTACACCATGCCCGACTGCCTGACCAAAACCCTCGAAAGTCTGCGCAAGCACAAGCTGGAACACTGGGACCGCAATCGTGAAAGCAACCGTGCCTGGCTGGCATTGAATATGATGACCGAAGCAAACGCCGGTTTTCGCGCCTTCCACTGCGGTACAAAGAACGAACGAGAGGCAAACTTTGTCCTTCTCCGGCAGCGTCTGGCGGAAGGCGCCCGGTGGAATGAAGATCTTATTCGTGAAATCGCTCCCTGGGTCAATCAGGAAACGGTCGATCAGGAAGCTAACGTGGAGAAATGACCTTGGAGGAGAAGGCGCCATTTTCCGGCCAAGTGGCCGTGGTCACCGGCGGTTCCGGCGGGATCGGGACCGCGATAGTTGACGCTCTCCATCACGCCGGCGCGCGGGCTATATCCCTGGATGTTTCTCCGCCGCAGAATAAAGAGACGCCCTGGATCAAGAGCGACGTGCGCGACGACGCATCCGTTGCTGCGGCGATCGCAGAAGTCACCCAGAAACACGGCCGCATTGATTTGGCAATTCACGCTGCCGGGGTCTCACGCGAAAATGTTGTCTGGAAGCTCGCGGTGGAAGACTGGGACTTCATTCACACTGTCAATCTCCGTGGAGCTTTCCTGCTGCTGCGCCACACCATACCGGTGATGCGCCGCGGCACAGACGGGCGCATCGTGCTGATCGGATCTATCAATGGGTCACGCGGGAAGTTTGGAACGTCGGCGTACTCAGCTAGCAAAGCCGGTCTGCTGGGATTGGCGAAAAGCGTTGCGCGTGAAGTCGGCCGTTTCGGGATTCTCATTAATGTGGTAGAGCCGGGTTGGGTTCGCACTCCGTTAACCGAGGCCTTACCCAAAGAGATTCGAGATGCCGCCGTGGCCGAAAGCCCGCTCGGCAAGCTGCTGGAGCCCTCGGACGTTGCAGCTGCAGTGCTGTTTCTGTGTGGGCGTGGAGCCAGTCATATCACTGGGCAGATACTGCGTGTGGATGGCGGACAGTATCTTGGAGCCTATTGAAGTATTGCCGTAAGGCGGAGGGTAGACCTATGACCGAGCAAGCGAAGAGTTCCGATCAGCGATGCACAAGGTGCGGTCGTGTCGCCGCAAAGACTGACAAGTTCTGCGCCGAGTGTGGCCTTTTCCTGCGCGACGCTCACATCGACCAGCGCTTGTTGCTGGCTCTTGTACATGAACGTGAAGGCCGCAGTGAGGAAGCACGGTACGAACTGCAGAGGCTGCTGCAGGCTGAACCCGATCACGTGCTCGCCAACCATTTGCTGGGTAGTTTCTACTTTCACCAAGGCACCTTGGAGTTGGCGATCCAGCACTATGAGAGAGCGCTGAAGGCTGCGCCCTCGTTCGTGTTGGGCCACTACGATCTAGGCGTTGCCTGGTACCACCGCGGCAACATGATTGAGGCCGCACGCGCCTTCTTGCGTTGTCTTGAAATCGATCCCGACTACGAAGCAGCGCACTACCGCCTCGCGATCTCGTTGTTTCATTCTGGCTTACTCGAGGAAGCGCGCGCACATTTCGAACAGTCCCTGGTACTCACTCCCGAATACCTTATGGCCCATTATCATCTGGGTGTGATTTACGAACGGCAAGGCGACATGGAAAGGGCAGCCCGCGAATTCGAGCGCAGCTGCGAGGAGAGTATTGGAGAAGTAAGCAGCCTTTATCACTTGGCGATGATCCACCGCGCACAGAATGATGACGCTGGAGCTGACGAACTGCTCCGGCGTGCACGTGAATTCGGCCAAGCACAAAGGGCAGCTAGCTAGCGTAGTTTGAGCGGTGTGCTCAGGGAAGGCGGTATGAAATCCGCGGAACAAAGCAACCTGATATTCGATTGGGCTGCTAACGGTCCAAGGCAAGCGCAGTTGCCGGACCACGTGATGATCGACGATGAGACACTGCGCGACGGCCTGCAGAGTCCCTCCGTCAGTGATCCTGCCTTCGAGGCCAAAGTAGCGATCCTCCACCTCATGGAAAGCCTGGGAATCGAAACCGCCGATGTAGGGCTACCCGGAGCCGGAGCCCGCCAACGTGAGGCCGTTGCCACGCTGTGTCGCGAGATCGATCACGAACGCATGCGCATCCGCCCGAACTGTGCGGCACGCACGATGATGGTCGATATCCAGCCGATCGCAGAGATCACGCAGGCTACGGGTGTTCCCATCGAGGCATGCCTGTTCATTGGCAGCAGTCCGATTCGACAGTACGCCGAGCAATGGTCTCTGGAAGACATTTTGCGGCACACGCGCGAAGCCATCCGGTTTGCAGTCAGGGAAGGACTGGAGGTGATGTACGTCACGGAAGACACCGTGCGCTCCTCGCCTGATCATCTCAAAACCCTACTTACGGCCGCAGTCGAGACCGGAGCTAAGAGACTCTGCCTTTGTGATACCTGTGGCTCGGCCGTTCCGGATGGCGTCTGGAACCTGGTTTCGTGGGTCAAAGCGCTGATCGAGGAATTAGGTGTAGACGTCGGCATCGACTGGCACGGCCATCGTGACCGGGGCCTGGACATGGGCAACAGCCTGGCCGCCATTGAAGCAGGTGCAAGCCGCGTTCACGGCACAGCTCTAGGAATCGGAGAACGGGTGGGCAATACTCCCATCGAGCAACTGCTAGTCAACCTGAAACTGCTTGGTATTCGCAACGACGACCTCAGCCGGTTGCCAGAGTACGTAGAGTTGGTCTCGCAAGCCACGGGTGTGCCGGTGCCCGTAAACACTCCGATCGTGGGCCGAGACGCCTTTCGCACTGCGACGGGCGTGCATGCTGCGGCCGTGATCAAGGCCCAGAGGAAAGGCGACAACTGGCTGGCCGATCGTGTTTATTCCGGTGTCCCGGCGACCTGGCTGGCGCGCACGCAAGAAATAGAGATTGGCCCAATGTCGGGCAACTCGAACGTCATCTACTATCTCAAGGCTCATGGGCTGCCGGATACCGTAGAAGTCGCGCAAGCGGTTATGCAGGCGGCGAAGCTTTCAAGTCAGGTCTTGACGCTCGAAGAGGTCAGCGAGATCGTTCGCTGTATGACCGGACCAGACCGTCAACCAATCCCGAGATAAGAACAGGTTTAGCTCAGCGCAAATCCGCAATTGTGACGCCACAACGTGGAAGAGCATCCCTATAAGAACGACCATCCGATGTCGCTGTCGCCCTCGTTGTTGATGTTTGGGGATAGGAACGCAATGTTCCGGCGCCAAGGGACTTTGAGGGTTGTTTATTTTTGGGTTTTCGGGTTGCAAACAGACCTGCATACTCGCCAGTGGTGCTAGTAGAGACTAGAGCCGTCTTGACGTGTCCTCGGTGCATTCATGAGTACCAAAGGCGGTGTAGAAGCCCCGCGTTGCTTGCTCTGGGTTGTCCGTTGCGTCAGGCACAACGCTGAAGAGCCGGCCGCATTCGCTGCACCGTCCGGATCTGGGAAGCCCTTCGCTATAAGTCATGTCCTTCAGCGTCCTGCTTGCCATTGTCGCAGTCTGATATGGCAAGAGAACAGGTGCTGTGATGGCAATCACAGCTCGGTGTGACGGTCGAACAATGCTCCAAGATGCCAGAGAATCCGGAGGGCACGTCGTCCGGGCATGCTAATATCCGCTCTCGGAGGATATGCTGGCCGTCAGGCGCCCAGCGGCGATTGGATTTCGTAGGGACCAATTTTCGTGCCAGAGGCGAGAACCATGCGTGGGCGCAATTATAGCGTGAGCATCACGTTGCAGGAATGCGGCGATTCCGGGTGGATGGTCGGCAAAGCGGAAGCTACGCGGCTTGTTGGCGAAAGCCTACGCTCCTGAGCCGAGCCCGGGTTCGGTATGCGCCAAGTACCACAGTGCCAGTTCTACCCGGTTGTCCATTCCTGTCTCGTCGTAGATGTGGCGGAGGTAGTTCTTCACTGCATGCTCCGTCGTGCCGATCACCGTTGCGATGTCTGGATTCTTCATGCCATCAGCTACTAACTGCACGATCCGCACTTCCTTCGGACTCAGCCGCGATGAAAGTACTGGTATCATCTCCGATGCCTCTGGCTGTCCCCCATTTTCAGGACACTAACCGAGGTTGGGTTCGTGGGTCACAGCGTGGTGATGGCCTTGTTCCTTGGCACGGCAACCCAAAAACGAGACAACGCCTTCAGCACAATTATTTCGCCCACGATTTTGCCCGCTGTTCCGAAGTAAGCCCTTCTGAGCAGGCTGGGCAAGCTCCCCTCGCTAATCGCCTAGCTGTGTAGCCAACGGTTGCGCCACAACTAGGGCAAACGAACTTGGCTTTGGTCTGCATACGGGTGCGGCGTGGAAATTCCGCTTCCGTCAGTGGCGGGAACGTTCGGGGAAAATCCTTTACTTGACCAGTTTGTTTGTACCCCCTTCGGGAGCGACTGTCAACGACATGGGTCACCTTGAGACCTGCGGTTCCCTGCGGAATTCCGCTTCCCGTCGAACT
The DNA here is from genome assembly GCA_052147055.1 of Terriglobales bacterium. Classification (GTDB taxonomy): domain Bacteria; phylum Acidobacteriota; class Terriglobia; order Terriglobales; family Acidobacteriaceae; genus JABCZH01. The sequence goes on along the minus strand of JBKQLO010000001.1, from coordinate 8,660 downwards.
GATTGCCCGACACTTCTAGGCAAAGAGGGTGCTTCCGATCAATCCACGTCGAATCCAAAAGCGTTCAACACTTCTGTGGGCACGTATCTCTGGTTCTTGTTGCGACGCACCCATTCTTTCAGAGCCTGTGAACCCTCGTACTGATCGGGCGACAGATGGAGTGTCGCGACCATCTGGTCGAAGGAACTCACCGTAGGAATGACGCGATTGTGGGCTCCGGGGTTGGTGAAATCTCGGCTCTCAGGATGGACCGCCATCGCGCACCTCCGATGAGTGTGGCCTCATGCTACGAGGGTGGTGGTGTTATTCCAACGCCACGAAAGGGGGGAGTCACCCCCACTGGAGTGTCGTCGCATATCCGTGTCGCCCAATCTCCCGTTCCGTAAGCCTCAGCAATTCCGACGGTTTCATCCGGAAGCTGCCGGCGAAGTCAAAGAGGGCGTTTAAGAAAGGGCTCTTCTCGCCGCGCTCCAGCTGCCCTTCGTAGTTCCGGTGGTAGCCGGTCCGGTGAGCGAACGGCCGTGACTTGACTGCGCAAGCTGCTAGCGCACCTGAATCTTATGAGCAACAATCTCGCCGCTCTTGTTGAATTCGCCTTCTACCGCCACCGTCAATCCGGTCTTCAAGTCCTGGTCCGAACCCTGCGCCCCGTTTTTGAGGCGGATGTCTGTCTTTTCGTCGTAGCGCACATGGAAAACGATGTTTCCCTCGGTGCTGACGGTCAGCTTGCCCTCACCCTTCTGGGTGACTTTGCCTTCCAACGTGAAGTTGGACTCCGACTCTTGTACCGAATGCAAGTCGCCGTCCGGACGGGCGAAAGAGTCAACGTGCACCTGTGGTACGGTCGGAGGCCAGGCACCGAAAAGCAGCACGAGAGCGAGGCAGCAACTCGATATAATCACGACGTTGTGTGGTTCTCCATTGATTTCTCAAGGAGAATTGTACGCTGGTCGCCACATTCCGAGGTATGCGAACTGACACCATTGATCAGTCTAAGATATTCAGAAGCGCCAATGCCGTGACTCAAGACACCGCTACAATCTCACCGGGTTCGCATTTTCGAACCGCGATGGTGCTGGCCATCGTTGCGGATGTACTCCAGATCGTCGTTTTCCCCTTGTTTGTCGAAGGCGCTTTATCGCCCGCTGATGACCTACTCGATCTCGGCGTTGGAGCCGCGATGGTTCACCTTCTTGGCTGGCACTGGGAATTCCTGCCATCGTTTCTTGCCAAGCTTGCGCCCGGAGTCGATTTGGTTCCTTTCTGGACGCTTGCGGTTGCAAACGTCTATCGGAAAGCGAAGCGGATTGCAGTCGCCGCGGAGGAAAGTCGTCAGCAGCAACCAGCGCTAAAAGAATAGGCAAGACATCTTGGCCTCAACAATTCTCATGGTTCTCAGTGCGTGCATTACGACTAGCCTCACGCGTGGCACAGGACTTCCGCGATTCGATCGCCAGCATGGCCGTCCCAGAGGGGTGGAATTGCACCTTTCTTCGGTTTGCCCCCCAGAATCTTGATTACCTCCCCCTTTAGCTTGCCGCGATCCTGCCCAACCAGGACATTCGTCCCCAATGTGACCGTGATCGGCCGCTCGGTATTATTGCGTACCGTCAGGCATGGAACTCCCAGATAGGTTGTCTCTTCCTGAATGCCGCCGGAGTCTGTGATGACAACGGCGGCACGGCTTTGCAGAGCAAGAAACTCAATGTATGGCAACGGCGGTAACAGACGAAGCCTTTCGACGTCGATCCCAAATTGACTGATTCGTTGCCGCGTCCTCGGGTGCACGGGGAACACAACCTCCAGATCTTCACTTACGTCGAGCAGAGACTCGAGAATCCCTTTCAGCGTGGCACTGTCGTCTACGTTCGACGGACGATGCAGAGTGACGAGAGCGTACCGAGCAGGAAAACTGTTCCTCGCCTGCTGCCTGGCAGCGGGAAGATGACGAATAAGAGAATCAATCATTACGTTTCCGACTCTATGAATTTTCTCCGTGGAAACGCCTTCCTGGCGCAGATGCAGGTCTGCGTCTTCCGAAGGTGTGAATAATAAATCAGCCAAACGATCGGTCACGATGCGATTAATCTCTTCCGGCATGGTTCGGTCAAAGGAGCGCAGTCCCGCTTCCACGTGTCCGACGCGGATCAGCAATTTCGCACACACCAATGCCGCCGCCACCGTCGAGTTCACATCTCCATAGACCAGAACGAAATCCGGCTTTGCCGCAAGCACTACCGGTTCAAAACCTCGCATGATCTCAGCGGTCTGCTGAGCGTGGCTGCCCGAACCGACGCCGAGGTTTACGTTGGGTTCAGGAATTCCAAGCTGCCGGAAAAACACGTCGGACATGTTCGCGTCATAATGCTGGTCGGTATGAACCAAGGTTTGCTGGGTCCCAGCTTTCCGAGCCAAAGCGCGCATCACGGGCGCCGTTTTCATGAAGTTCGGTCTCGCGCCGACCACGTGCAAAATATGCATAGATCACCAGTTCCGATCCACCACGCGCGCCAAGAAAGCTGGCCTCGCAACATCCAGACCCATAGAGACGATGTGGGACACCAGAGTCTCAATTTAGAGTATCAATATAGGGTTGCACTTGTACCGTAGGCTGCCCAACACGCTCGGGAAGGGTTTGGGTGGGATGAAGGGAGAGACTCGCGAGGTAGGAAGCGGAACCGAGGGGAAGACGCCAAGCGCTGGACCGCATCCTCCAAGACATAAAAAAACCGGGCCTCGGCAGGCCCGGCTCATTCCACTCATCTCATTAAGCTAATGCTTAACGACCGTCCCCGACAGTGGAACCCCTTGCGGGCTGTTGGGGGCATTGTCGGCGAAATTCAGGGTCGCGGTGCGGAGGCCCAAGTCGTCGGCATTGAAGTAGACCGTGATCAAGCAGGTCTTGCCGGCGGGAAGCGATCTGCCGCAAAGGCTGAAGAACGAATAGTCGTCCTTATCTGCGGTGCCGTCAGTGATATAGATGTTGCTGATCTGAAGCGTCGCCGTGCCCACATTCTTCACCAGCAGGTTCTGCCAGACCCAGCTACCCTGTCGCACGTTTCCGAAGTTGATGCTGGTGGGTGAGAAACTTACCTGCGCCCCTCCTGACACGGTCAAGGTGAAGTTTTGCCCTGAGGAACCGGCAGTGTTGGTAGCCGTGAAACTGATGTTGAAGGTGCCACCGTTTGTCGGCGTACCGCTGAGCGTGCCCGTGCCATTGCCGTTGTCGTGAAAGCCGACATTTCCCGGCAATCCACCGGATTCGCCAATGGAGGGCGTCGGGAAGCCCGTAGTGGTGACAGTGAACGAGCCAAAGACGCCCACTTGGAATGTAGCATTGTTGGCGCTGGTGATGGCGGGGGTCTGAAGCACCGTTACCGTGAAGGCTTGCATTGCGTTGCCGGCGCTGTTGCTGGCCATCAGCGTGATGTTGTAAACGCCGCCCGTGTTGGCGGCGGGTGTACCTCCAAGAGTTGCCGTTCCGTCCCCATGACTTACCAGACTCAATCCGGCGGGTAACGCGGGGGTCTCGGTGATCGAGGCTGCTGGGGAACCGGTCGTAGTCACCTGGAATGACCCCGGGGTTCCAACCTGGAATGTAGCGTTGTTGGCGCTCGTGAATGCGGGCGCCAAGCCCACGGTGAAGTTTGAGGTCTGGGTGTTGGTGTCGAGCACACTATCGGTCGCCGTCACCACCAGCGTCCCAGGCCCCAATGTGTTGAATGTCACCATCGAGCCGCTGTTGACGGGGTTGCCGTTGAGCAGTCCGGTGCAACTGGTGATGGTCACAAAGGGTGCGTTGGGATCCGGCGCACAGGAAAAGGTAATGGGCACGCTCTGTCCTTCAATCACGGTAGACCCGTTGGCGGGAGAGGTGATCGTCACCGAGGGCAGCGCGGTGCAGTTTTGCCCGACGACAAAGTCAGAGAACCCTTTGCTGCCACCGTGTGTTCCTGGATCATTGCGGCCCTGGGTGAAGGTCTCGATGATGTTTTGCCAGTTATTGGTGCCAATCGGGGCCTTCAGGACACAAGCGCCAGTGATGGTCTGGCTGGTGTTGAAATTGTTAAAGAGATCGTAGTTGAGGTTAGTGCAATCGTTGCCCTGAGATTGATTGCAGGTCACTTCGAAGTACACGCAGAGGCCTCCGGTCCCGTCGTAAATCGCGCACTGAGCGTTGGCGAAAGGCGTGCCCGCCAAACGTGTGTCATGGAAAGTCTGTTGGTTGATGGGAGTCCCGGTAACCGTCACGTTATCCCCGCTGTTGGCGCCAGAGTATTGCAGCTTATGGTTGTAACTGCCATAAACATAGTTGGTCTGGACGTTCGGGGCGGAAGGGGTCAAAGTCTGGGTAATCTGGGTCGGGGCGTTCGCCGGTGCGAAGGTCCAACTCAGGATGTCATTGGCTTCGTAATATCCGCCCTCGGAACCGGTGAAACCCACCCAGGCGCTTCCATTGTTCAAGCTGAGCTGAGTTGAAAGATCAACGTTGACCACCAGCAAGGGAGTTCCAAGGTTATCGACAAAAATACTCAGTGTCCCGGGATCGTACTGAAGCACTGCCGTATGGACGTTCCCATCGGCCAGAGTGATACCCCCAAGATCAGCGACGATGCCCAGGTTCGCCGGATTGCCATCGGGGCAAATCGCCGTGTGATCTTGGGTGTTCGAGTCCGTTCCGCAACTCTGCACAGCGACGTGGTTCCCGTTCGGGTCATAGGGGTAATCCTGATATGTGTCGAACTCAATCGCCAGGCTGTTGGGGATGGGAGTGCCGAATTGGCCGGGGTCTGCATAGCCATATCCGATGCCACTCCCGGACGAGCCTGCGGCCGCTGTCCCTTGTCCAGCACCGCTCGAGTTCTGAATTACAAAAGCAATACCATCGGCCGGTCCGAGGAAATCGTAATTGCCGGGGTTATGCGTGATCTGAAACTGAAAGACGGTGGTAAAGCCTCCAGAAACCGACTGCTGCTGAGTCTGGAACCAAGCCGTTCCGGATATGCTAGACGTATTATCCGGCGTCAACTGCAATACGTATTGGCCGTTCCCGTTCACTACCTGCTGCGCTGTGTTCCCGTTTGTCCCGTTCAGCGCCAAGCTGCTGACGTTACTGAAATCGTTGAATGAGATCTGGGCGAACAAAGGTGTCGTTCCCACTGCGATTAATACCAACAAGATTCGCAGCCATGCGTTCAGCCGCCGAAAATGGGCGATCATGGAACTCTCCTGGGTCTGGCTTGTGTCTGTCGGATACTGCGCTGGCTGCCGGAATTGGCGTCGCCGGCGCCCCTGGGGGGACAGGAGCAAGAATCGTACTGCTCTCTCCGGGATAAGTCAATCGACTCTCGGATATAGTCTAAAGTCTTCCACGACCACGGAGCATTCGCCAATGGCCGGGCTCTTCGCGGCGAAGGCGCAGAGTTCAAAAACGCCTTCTCAGCTGCTAAGCGCTCAGACCGTCTCTCGAGCTAGTCATCGGTTCGCACGCGGTTGAAAATTCTTAATGTGCTGAAATCACATGACTTATTGGCTTCGTTTCGCCAAAATCAGCCTGCCATATGCGGATTCATCTTGGTACTTCAAAGATCGGCTCTGCGTCGGGAACGTACTCTTAATCACCGACGATCACCCCTACGGCGTTGGGCTTGGTATCGCATGACCCTTCGAAATCCGCTGAGCGTGGGCTAGACCCTTTTCGTCAATGGTTGCGTGAATCTTGATCGGCCTGCCGGGAGTTAAAAGAGGCATCCGGTGGGAAGAAGCCTCCGCGATATCGACCGAAATACTGCGTTGTCCCGTCAATGCGACTTGCAGTTGATTCCCAGTCACCTTGCAGACCGTCCCGCGAAGGTGATGAACTCCAGCCCTAGTGCCCTCAACTGCGGCCAGCAAAGTTACCTCGGGTGGACACGTAACCACTGTCGGCGCAGAAGGCGCTGGCGGCTTTCGTGCAGCCGCTCTTTGCGCCGCCGGCTGTGACGACAACAGTCCGAAAATCTGTAGCTGCTCATTGCTAGCGACATAGACTTTTCCGTTCGCCACGGTGGGGACAAGGTTGGCATTACTGTTCACGGCGTGCGTCCAGGTTCCAGCTTGAGCAGAGAACAACTCTTGTGAAAGGTCGGAGCCTGCATAGGCATACAGGGTCACGGGCGTACCCGGGTCCTGATCCGAAGACGTAGCCGGCCGTTGCACGAACCATACGACGGCAGAGCCCGGAGTCGTCCCGTTGGAAGAAACCACGGGGATGGTCCCGCCGTTGTCCGGAAGGCCATTCACAACGTTCGGGCCAGTGGTGCTGTCAAACACCAACTGCGTTGTGGGCGAAGTTTGAAGTTGATAACTGATGATGCCGGCGGCCCCGCCGGTCAGCACGCGCGGTATGCCGTCCGACCCGACGAAATACGCAGGGCCGCACCAACATGAGCCGATCGTGTCTAACTCCTGAACTACTTTGTCCGGACCACCCGCCGTATAGCCGCCGAGGTTGTCACGGTTGAGTAGAAATAACGTTCCCCATTTGGCGCTGGCCACCGCGATGTGCGGAATGCTTCCCAATTGATCGGGAAGCAAGAGCACGCCGCCAGAGGACACGTCGAGGTCGTTCTGATCCAGCGTGAAATAAAAGTAAGGAGTAAAACTGCTATGCAAGGTCTTCAAATCGCCGGAGACCCGGAGCACGCTCTCCGGGAAGTTACCCGACTTGTTATAACTAGGCTTAGTAGGATCGCTGTTGCCAGTTGCGAAATAAACATCGCCGCTTGCGTCGGAGGCCACACCATATCCCGACATCCAGATCGACGACATATAAAAGTTATCGACGTTTTGGCCAAGGGCATTGGTGAGGCCACTGGCGAGCTTTTTTCCGGTCGCAGAATCGTAGACCACAAGCGCACCACGGGTCGTGGGATTGTCATCGCCGTTGCCGCCGATGGCGACATAGATTTTGCCGTTGGCTTCGAGCAACCCAGGCCGCTGCAGGTTGTATTGGGAATTGAATGTCCAAGTGGTCCCATCAAGTAGCTTTGCTGTGAACTGTATATTGATATGGCCCAAATCCTGGCCGCTACTCAAGGCGAGAGCATGCAACTGGAAAGCATCTGTGGAGCCGTTGTAGACATCCGCGAGCACATACATCACGCCAATAGTGCGATCAATCACCGGCGTGCTCAAGATGCCCACCATCGGATAAACATTGTCGTCGTTCTTATACGAATCCGGGGCAGGAGTGCCCAAATTGACCTGCCACAATATCGCACCGCTATCAGCGTCAATTGCGTAAACGCTATTGTTCTCGGTGGCGACATAAACCACGTTGTGAACACCTTGGCCTTGGATCATTTGTTGCAATGTAATCAGGGGCTCCGCATCGACGCGTCCATCGAGTGGGACAGTTTGCAATAGGCCGAACGACGTTGGGTTTACGTTACTCGCATTCAGCAACGTTTCGTTGGAAAACCACCCGGTGCGGAGGTTATCGCCGTGATACGTCAGGACGTCTTGCGGAGTACCCGACGGTGCTTTGGCCCCAACCTGAGAGAACGCAATCGACCCCAGTGAGAACAAAGAGACGGCGAGAATAAACAGAGAGGAACGACGAAGAAGCGGGCGTTGCGACAGCATGGAAGTGAACCTCGAAAGGACGTAATTTATGCCGGGTGGGGATCCCAGCTTACTATCGAACCGTAAGTTAGTTTACACTGAAACGCGTTTCGGAAAGTGGCAAAATTAGGAGTACTTTAGTATGGCTCTCCTCACCCGGAAAATTATGGGCACCGAACTAATGTTTTTGGTGTGCTGCCGCGCGAACATGTCTTTGTAAGTTGTTGGCGCTCAGTATGATGGCGAAGTCATGATCGCCCGACAGAGTGGGCGGCAACGTCCTCTTCCGCCTCTATAGTGAGAACAAGTTGGCCGTCCTTTTCGCTGGCGTACGCAATGCGAGCCCGCTCCTTCCCGGGGCCTTCAATGCGCCAGCCGTCACCGTCCTCCACCAGCCTCATTTCTGCCCGCTGCCGCCACCAACGATTCACCTCGCCCGGGGTAGTTGTCCACACGCCCTCGTTGTCCCGCAGGTGGACCAGCCGGCGCAGGAGTTCCTCGTAGACGTGGCGTTCCCGGGAGGTTGCAATGTAATCCGGGTGCGCAATGAAGCTCATCAATCCATGACTCTGCATGATGAGCTGAATTTGCTCTTGCCAGAGGCGCGGCGAGTAATCATTGAGAATATTGAAGAGCGTGTAGTCTTGCGTGGTGGTCACAGGTAATTCCAGGATATCTCCCAAGAAATAAGGCATGACCGTGCAGCAACCGCCGTGCTGCGGGTCCAAGTGCGCCACATTAGGAACCGACATGTCATAAGAGAACTCGAGGGCGTCATACCAGAGCTGCTTGCGGTAGAGACTGCCTGCCCGGAAGCCGTCCGCACCATAGGCCCGGCCATAGGCGTTGATCTCAGAAGCACGACTGCTAAACTGCTTCCGGTCGCGATACAGATGGCCGTCGTGGTTCAAGTCGTGGACCACCACCTCGAATCCGCGCCGGCGAATGGAATCCAGGAATTCCGGACTGACGGCGTAGCGCTGCTCAGGAATCACCTGAAAGGAGGCCTTGATGCCGAAGGAGTCGTCGAGGTCCATCAGCTTGCCGCAGAAGTC